>JAITSI010000002.1 GCA_031287845.1 Puniceicoccales bacterium | reverse complement strand
CTGGTCGAAACCTCGGCCGGCGAACTCTGGGGAATCGAGGTAAAGGGGAGCACCCAGGTGCACGGCAACGACTTTCGCCATTTGGAGTGGTTTGCCGGCACCGTAGCCCGGGACCGCCCCTTCACGGGCATCGTCCTCTACAACGGCCAATGGACCCGGCGCCACGGGGAAAAGCTCTTTGCGGTCCCCATCCAGACCCTCTGGGAATAGGGGGTGCTACCCCCGCCCTCGGTTGGCCTGTCCGGCCCCAGGACCAAAGGAGCGGAGTCCACGCCATCGAGGTGAAAAGCGGGGAAACCCTGCACCCGGAGTATTTCCGCGGACTGCGCGCCATCGCGGAGGATTTTCCGGAAATCAATCTCTATCTCGTGTACGGGTGGAAATTGGCCCACCGGAAAGGAGGCCGCATCCACTGCCTGCCCCAGACGGACTTTCTAAAGCGCCTGCGACCGGACCAAAGTTTCTCGGAGGCAATGGCCGGGAATGGAACCATTTTCCAGCGCCAGCTCTAGCGTCGATGGCCACCAAGCGGCGTACGGAATTCGGCAAAGGGGAGATGCTGCGAAAAATGTAGAAATTGCCGCAAACTCCTTGTAAAAAGTGCAATAAGCCCCACAAATTTCGATCAATGGATCGGGATGCACTGTGGGCGCTGTTCGAATGGCGGCGCAGGGAAGGGCGCAAGCCTCTGCTGATCCAGGGGGCACGGCAGGTGGGCAAGACCTGGCTGATGCGGGAGTTCGGCCGGCGGCACTTTGACCGGGTGGCCTACGTGAACTTTGACCACAATCCGGCCATGGAACGGCTGTTTTCCAGCGACATGGACACGGCACGGCTGGTTCGTGGCTTGGAAATTGAAACGCGGACGGCCATCGATCCGGATCGTACGCTGCTGATTTTCGACGAAATCCAGGAATGCTCCGGCGCGCTGGCTTCCCTGAAATATTTCTGCGAACAACTTCCCCGCCAAGCTCTTCTGGCCGCTGGCAGTCTGCTGGGGGTGGCCATCAAACACGGCGGGCTTTCCTTTCCCGTGGGTAAGGTCGACTTCCTCCAGCTCCATCCGCTGACTTTCGAGGAATTCCTCGGCGCCATGGGCGAAGATGCCCTGCTGCGGACCATTCGGGACCTGGACTTCCCCCTGCTGTCCACCTTCCGGGACCGGCTCATCCGGTGGCTTGGGACCTATTTCTTCGCGGGTGGCATGCCGGAGGCGGTGGCGAATTTTGCCGAATTTCGCAGTTTTCCGCGGGTGCGGGAGCTGCAAAACAATCTGCTGCGAGCCTTTCAGTCGGACTTTGCCAAGCACATCCCCAGCGCCTCCATCCCAAAAGCGCACCTCGTCTGGCGGTCGCTGCCGGCCCAGCTCGCCAAGGGCAACCGCCGGTTCATCTACCGGGACCTGCACCCGGGAGCTCGGGCCAAGGAGTTCGAGGACGCCCTGGAGTGGCTGCAATCCTGCGGTCTGGCCCACGGAGTCCCTCGGGTTAGCAAGCCGGGATTGCCCCTGGCCGCCTACCGCGATGGGGACGCCTTTAAGCTGTTTGCGCTGGATGTCGGCCTCCTGTGCGCCATGGCGGGGCTGGACGAAAGAACCCTGCTGGAGGGCAACCGCATCTTCGAGGAGTTCAAGGGCGCCCTGGCGGAGCAGTTTGTTCTGCAGCAGCTGAAAACGTCCCCTGCCTTCGACTTCGCCCACTGGGCAAGCCGCACCGCCGAGGTGGACTTCCTGGTCCAATTCGGGGGACAGGTCATCCCCATCGAGGTCAAGGCAACGACCAACCTGCAGGCCAAGAGTCTCAAATTCTACTGCGAGAAGTACAATCCCCCCGTCGCCCTGCGCTGTTCCCTCGCCGACCACAAGGCATCGGGACAGGTCATCGACGTCCCGCTCTACCTGTGTGGTCAAGTGTCAAAAATTTTACGCGCGTCCCTTTGAGATATCGGCAAGAAATTCCTTCAGGTAAACCACTTTCGTGTTTCGAGCCGGGAAAGGAAGGTTTTAGAAAATTCAGTGTTTCCTCCGGTGAGGAAAAGTCTCTCCAAAAACTAATACCGGAATCCCCCAATCACCCCCGTAGGGGGGAGCGCGTTTTGTTCGACCGACCAGTGCGGTGGTGAAGAGTGGAGGTCGGGCGGGGATTGGCCTCAGGACGGATCGATGCGGTTGGGGCGCAGCCCGCGCAGGAATTCGTTGCAGGGGATGCAGCTGACGTTGCCTACCCGCAGGCGTTCCTGGCCCCGGTAGAGGAGGCACAGCCTGGCCTCGGGGTAGTCCTGGCCGAAGATTTTGAGGTTTTTGAGGTATTCCGGGCGAAAGACTTTGCCGTGCTTCACCTCGAAGGCCCAGAGCCCTTCCCGGCCGGCAAGGACGAAGTCCACCTTGACCCCGGACCTGGTTCGCCAGTGGTAGAGCCGGTTTTTCCCTTCGGAAAGGTCACACCAGGCGCGCAGGTGCTGACCTACGAGTCCTTCCAACGCCATGCCGCTCGGATTCCCGTAGCCGCCGCCGTCATCCAGGGGCTGGTGGCGCAAATTTTGGTAAAGGCCCGTGTCGCAGAGGTAAAACTTTGTCCGGGTTATCAGGGGCCGGCCTGGACGAAAGCTAAAAGCGGGGAGGTTGTAGCTGAGCAGCAGATCCTCCAGGATGGTGAAGTAGGCGGCGACGGTCGGCGCACTCACGCCGCAGTCACGGGCAATGGAGGCGTGGTTGGGAATGGTGCCGTGGGCTAGGGCGGCGACCTCCAGAAAGCGGGCAAAGGCGCCGATGTTGCGCACCAAACCCTCCTGGCGCACCTCCTCCTCCAGATAGGTGCCGACGAAGGACGACAGGCTCTTTTGCCCATTCCGGGAAGCTTGTACAACCGGTAGCATGCCCAGCCGCAGGGCCTCCTCCAGGTCGAACGCCTCCCCCAGCTCCGCGGCCATGAAGGGGTGCATGTGGCACAGGGCCGCCCTCCCGGCGAGCAGGTCGACGCCTCCCCGCCGCAGCCGACGGGCACTGGATCCGGTCAGAACGAAGCACAGGGAGGGATGGTTCACGATCATCTGGTGGACCACGCAGAGCAGTTCGGGAATCTTTTGAATTTCGTCGATGACGACGGTAAGGTCCTGGCTCTGGCGCCGTTCCATTTCTCCGCGCAGCAGCTCCGTGAGCTGTTCCGGGAAGCCGCCGTAGAGGCGCAACTCGCCGGGAGAGAGCAGGTCGATGAAGACCGCACCGGGAAAGCGCTGCCGCGTCCACAGGTTTTTTCCCGATCCCCGCGGCCCGAAGAGGAAGAAGGACATCCCGGGCGGCTCCAGAAAGCGCTTCACGAAGGCCATGGGGCAAAAACACAGCAGGACTTTAGTTTTTCAAGCCAAAACGAAAGTGGCGCTTTGTTTTTGAACGCACGCCCGGGAATCCGGCCCGCCGGTTGACGGTGGGGCTGCGCCCCCGCCGGCACCCCCCGCGAAATGCCGTTGCACCGACGCCTGGGGGGAAGCGCAGCATGGCGAAGCTGGGGGCAAAGCCCCCAAAAGGGCCTGGCCGGCCCTCGAGGCCCCCGCGCTTTGCTCGGGACGCCGGACGGACGGGCGCTAGTGACAGTTCCATCCAAAGCTGGCGGGCCGGCCTTCGAATAACCGACATCTGGGGGAGGCGCAGCGTAGCGGAGCTGGGGGCGGCGCCCCCAAATGGGCCCGGCCGGCCCTCGAGGCCCCATCAGGGCCGGCCCGCGGCACTGCCCGCTCCGCCGGGCAGCGCCCGTGAGCGGCCCTTCCCCCAAGTAGAATACTGCCCATTTAAGAAAGCATTCCCTTCTCCATAAAATGCTACACGGCAAGCAACGGGCCGGGGGAAGCGAAGCTGGGGGCAGGGCCCCCAAATGGGCCCGGCCGGCCCCCGAGGCCCCATCAGGGCCGGCCTGCGGCACTGCCCGCTCCGCCGGGCAGCGCCCGCGGGCGGCCTTTCCCTCAAGAAGTCAAGTTCCTGCACAACAGGTTCGTATCCTTTCCAGGCGGAGGTGGAATGTGGTTTTACGGGTCCTGACACGTGGGGCCAGACTTCATGGCCAGATCCGATCCGCCGCCCAGCCGGAGGAACGGGAGCCCGGCGGAGCTTTGGCCAATGGGCCAGGCCGTCCCCGGGGTGTCACTTGCAACTGTGCTTGGATAGCCAATCCAGGAATACGCCGGTCGCGACGCAGCCCAGGGCAATGCCGATGGCCACGAGCGTTGTCACCAGCATGAATGGATTGAAGGCGAGAATGCTGCCGGCGATCAGTGCAAGGATCACGCCGCTGATAAAGCTGCTGGCGGACGTGGCAAATGCCGCTGCCCCTGCCATCAGGAATGCGTTGGCCAGCTGGCTGATCAGCAATCGCCAGCCGCACAGGGCTGCGACGGCATCCTCCAGAATTTTGACCGCGGCATTGGTCGCGGTTATCAGCCTTGCACTCGTCTTGCTATGGCCCTGCTTTAAATCCAACTGCACTATTTCATACAGATCGCTCTCATGCCCCCTTGGAAAGCCGTAGAGCGGACCTTTGCCACCGCCGTTGCCGGCGTTGAATATCACATAGGCAATGCTATCGCAAATAGTATTTAGTGTTGATTCATTGTTTAAAGTATTACCTTCATCAAAAATAATTGCTTTATCCTTGCGCAGTAGACTTTCAACGTCAATCGGTTTGTGATCCTTGGAAAAATATTGAATCTTATCCAATTCCACTTCAGAAAAATCGTCTTCCAGAATCCTTGCCACAACGATCTTATCCCATTTCCATTTATCCACGAGTAAATAGTCTAGGAAACCCGCATTGAATTTTTTTGCCAGTTCCTTTGCGCGACCATCGGACTTTGTCATTACAGATGAATCCTCCTTATCTACCTCAGAATTCTCCACCTCTTTCGTTTTCATACTAGTATCGGAGCTGCTAGAACTACTAGGACTGCTGGAAGTAATGGAAGCATTCACGACCGTGTTTTTTATCCGCTCCAGGGGAGTTGTGAGAGGGGGTAATTCTGGCAAAATTTCAACAATCAAATTGATAAGTGTGGCACTGCGTGATTCTATTTTTTGTGTTGTCATGACACTCACTATGGAAGCAGTTTATGGGATGGGTTGCCCCGGGGCAAATAAAATTGTCAAAAAACCGCGTGCGCCCGAAAAAAAATCCCGGCCGGCCGTGCGGGTTGCGACGGACTCCATTTGAGGACAATCGGCCCGTTTGGTCGATCCGGGCCAATGCGAATGTCTTGCCTTCGTGCAACATGCCGTTTTTTCGACCGCCGATGCCGTGGTGTTTTTCGCGGAAGGGTGGAGGGCGGCGGCGGACCCCGCCGGATTGGCGGGTGCTGGCCTTACCAGGAGGATTGCTTCCGGAGACCCCGTGAATTTTTCTGGGATGGATGCGGCTTCGAATCTTTTTTCGGCGTTGTATGGCAGTGTCCGGGAGCTGTTTCCGTGGAAAATTTGGCAGGCTGCAGGTCCGGAGAGGCCGGCGAATTCTGCTCCGGGGAAGGAATGAGGCCGGCGATTTTCCGGAGGTATTCGATGCCGCTTGCCACGGTAAATTCCGTTGCGAAAGATAGCCGATTTACCGGCAATTTCCGCGGCTCCGATGGAAAATGGGGAGCGATCGGCGGCGTTTCGACCCGGTTGGTGAAGTCGGGGATGGAGGGACCGCGGCCCCGCGCAATCGACCGGGGGCCATCGCCTCCAACGGCACCGCCGGAAATTCCTAGAAACTGTCCGCACGGACCATCTTGCCAGCTCATGATAGTTGAGTTTAGGGAAAATTTTGGGAAGGGGCAAGAAATTTTTCAAATATCTTTTGACGGAACAGGCTCATTCCGTGCCTTCGACACGAAGGATACCATGCAAAGCATCGCTGAACATATTTGTCATTTTCTCCGGGTCATGGTCCAATTTCAATTCGCTAAAATTGGGAATAATACTACCATCCTCTTTCTGGTAAAAACTGCGAATTAAAGAGTTCATCATTGTCTGTATTTGCTTCTCGACCGGCGAATTAGCAAAGTCCCTGGCGAAGAGGAACAGGCCTATTGGCATATTCTCCATGAAATCCTTCGGCGGTTCGCCCAGGTTACGAAATCCCAATTCCGTCAATTCCTTGGCTTTTGGGCCAATGGGTTCGGGGCCAACGCCTTCGGTGGGTTCAATGTTCGGCTCAACCGCACCCGCTATGATCCCGAGGGTACGGAATTTCGCTTCCTCCGCGGAATCAAAGGGAAGATTCTGGAGGCTGGCGAGAGCGTGAAGCTCTTGTAACATTTTCGCTTTTGGATGGGTCAGCTGGGTCGGCTGGTCCGTTCTGACCGAGCCGGAAAGGCCGGGGGTGGATGGTCCCTTCTCCGGTACCTTCCCTTCGACAATGGTATTTCCGCAAGTGGCAATGCCAGTAGCGTGGGAAAACAACGCCAAATTTGATGACCCAGCACCTATCGTTGATAGACTCATAGCACGGAGTATGGGCCGATTTGCAGGGCAAGGCAAGAAAATTTTTACCGGGAATTGACCATCGGGGCTCAGTCGTCGTCCAATAGCTACCCCAACTGCAAAATAAGGCGAAAATTTTTCAGGCAAATCTCCATTTGAGCTTTGTAAAAGAGTTCGTTCTTGGCGAAGTTGCCTCTTTGAGGAACACGCCGACTGGGCAATTACCCCGACGAAAAAAATTTACGGAATCAAACTGCATTTGGCAATTAATGACCTGAATCAGGTTGTCAATTTCTTCATTACCAAAGGATCAACTTCCGATGTCTCAATGGCAGCAAAATTGCTTCAAGGCCGCACTGGGACGGCGATCGGAGACAAGGACCATGTGAGCAAAAATTTGCACATGGAGCTCAAAAATTGCGGCCTAAACTTCATCGCCCGCACGAAAAGAAACATGAAAGCACAGAATACATCTGAAGAAATAACTGCCCTTTCTAAAAGATATAAGATTGGGACTTTCATCAGAAAATTGAAGACAAGATTGAGTGACAGCCTCGCCCATTTTCGTCCGTAGAAAGCCGTTTCCGCGGCCATTGATATCGCATTGATGACCATGAATCTCGGCTTTTAACTATCTTAGGAATTGGCTGCAAATGGCGCAACCATATTATAGGCGTCGAGAACTTTGCCACTATCATCCGAGGCACCTTTCATACCCGCCTCAAAGAGAAACATCTGATCTTCAGGAATAACATCTTTCATTTGACTGAGATTGGGCACTATGCTGCCATCTTCTTTTGTGTAAAAACTGGGAATGTCACATAAAGATAGCACATTCGCCTGGTCTTCGGCTGACAGACTGGCAAATTCCCTAAGTAAGGAAGATTCGCTATTTGGGAGGTCGCTTGGTGGCTTCCCCAGATTTGTGAATCCAGCACGCTCCAATGCGCTGGC
>JAITSI010000080.1 GCA_031287845.1 Puniceicoccales bacterium | reverse complement strand
CCAGTGAAGCGGGTTTCGTTGGGAAAGCAACTTTTTTTTCGTCGGCCACAAAAAAATACTCCGCCGCCGGCCGCCGGGGAACCGGGCAGGTCCGCACCGGATCTGGGACGGCGGGAAGCGACCACCGTCAAAAAATCCGCTCCCTTTTCCACTTTTTTACCGTCGACCCCGGCCCAGAAAAAACTGGACAGGGGCCCTGCCGGGACCACCCTGGCCGCCGATGGACGAGATGGCGGATGGAGAATTGGAGGGGGCGGTGGAGGCCGGCGGAGTGCTGCTTGTGGATTTTTTTGCCCCCTGGTGCGGGCCCTGCCGGGCGCTGGAACCGGCACTCCTGGCCCTGGAGAAGGAATTTCAAGGCCGGGCGCGGCTGGTCCAGGTGAACATTGACGCGGCACCGGCCACCGCGGCGCGCTACGAAATCCGCTCCGTCCCCACGCTCATTTTTTTTCAAAATGGCCACGGCGTCGAAACCGTCGTCGGCACCCGGACCCGGGAACAGCTGGCCCAAAAGCTGGCAGCCCTGGTCGCCTAGGGGCCTCGGCCATGGGGGGATCCCGCACCTTGAACCTGGCTGTGCCGTGGCCCATTGCTTCCATCTCCGCTGGCAGTGGCTTTGGCTGGCGACGCTGGCCCTGGCCTGCCTGGGAACGCTGCTCCTGCCGGGCCACGCATCGCTGGCCCAGGACCTTTCCCGCTGCCACGCTCCCCCCGGCGCCGCCCACTGGCTAGGAACGGACCTGCTCGGCCGGGACCTGCTGCTGCGCCTCCTCTTCGGGACCCGGCTTTCCCTGGCGGTGGGAATCGGCGCCACGGCCCTGGCCATCGCCCTTGGGACGGCGCTGGGCACCCTGGCCGGCTACTGCGGAGGGGCGGTGGAACGGCTCGCCATGCGGCTCGTGGACGTCCTCTACGCCCTGCCCCTGACCCTGCTCGTGCTCCTGCTCTGCGCCGTCGTCGGCCGCGGCTTTGCCGTGCTCTGCCTGGCCATCGCCTCCCTGGAATGGCTCACCCTGGCCCGCGTGGTGCGAACCCAGACCGCCGACCTGCGCCGGCGCACCTTCGTCCGGGCCGCCATCGCCATGGGCCAGAGCCACCGCGCCGTCATCGGCCTGCACATCCTTCCCAACCTTCTCCCCCTCCTCGGCCGCTACGCGCTGGTTCTTCTCCCCAACGCCATCCTGATGGAATCCTTCCTCGGCTTCCTCGGCCTCGGCATCCCGCCGCCGCAGAGCTCCTGGGGCAATTTGCTCGTCGAAGCCATCCCCCACATGCAGCGCCATCCCCTCTCCCTGCTGCTGCCCGTGCTGTGCCTATTCCTAACCCTCCTGGCCCTGGTTTCCCTGCGCCGCGAACCTCCGCAATGACTTCGCCCCGTCCCCCGCTGCTGCTCATCGTCGGCCCAACCGGCGTGGGCAAGTCCGCCATCGCCCTGGAGCTGGCCGGGCGCTGGGGCGGGGAAATCCTCTCCGCCGACTCCATCCAGGTCTACCGGGGCATGGACATCGGCTCCGCCAAGGCGAGCGCTGGGGAACGGGCGCGCATTCCCCACCACTGCATTGACCTGTGCGAGCCGGACAGGCCATTCTCCGTGGCCCAGTACCGGGAACGGGCGCTGCGGGCCCTGGAAGAAATTTCCTCCCGGGGCAGGCTGCCCATCGCCGTGGGCGGGAGCGGCTTCTATTTGAAGACATTCTTCGCCCCAACGGTCGACTCCCTGGCCATCGCGCCGGAAATTCGCCATCGGGTGGAAAAAATTTTCCAGGACTCGGGCCTGCCCGGCCTGCTGCGAGAACTCGACGGGCTGCACCGCCATCCTCCCCGGTGCCTGGACCGTGCCAATGCCCGCCGGGTCATGCGGGCCCTGGAGCGCTGCCTGGCGTCGGGCCTGGAACTGGATGCCCTCCGGGACCGGTTCCGCGCCCTGCCCCATCCCTGCGCCGGCCATGCCATCCGGACCCTGCTGCTGGAGCGCCCATCGACCTCCCTGCGCCCCATCCTGGCCGAACGCATCGGCGCCATGGTCCGGGCCGGCCTCGTGGACGAGGTGCTGTCCCTGCGCCGTCGCAACTTTGAAGCCAATCCCTCCGCCCGCTGCGCCGTCGGCTACCGGCAGGTGCTGGAGTTCTTGGACGGGAAAATGGCCCGGGCCGCGCTGGAGGAAAAAATTTTTGCCGCCACCTGGTCCCTCGTCCGCCGCCAGCGGACCTGGTTCCGCCACCAGCTTCCCATCGACCGGCGCATGGAGCTGGCCGACGCATGGGCCGATTCCGGAGCATTCGCCGCGCAATGGGTCCGGGAAAATGGCCCGGCGCTCCGGCAATTGCTCGAAATGTAAAAAAAAAGGTCCTCCGCCGGTCGGCAGGGCGCCGACAGGGTCTCGAAGCCCGCGCATTGCCCCGGCTGCCCCGTCCGACGCGGGAACGGACGTGCTAAGCGCTTTTTTGCAAATAATTTACTTGCCATCTCCGCCCGGAGTTCCCTATGCGGGAACCATGAACCCAGCAAATGTTGCAAATCAGCAGACGAACGATGGATTCGTCACGCCATTGGTGAATCACATCGAAGAAGATTACCAGCCGGAATCTCCCGTGCGCCGCCACTACACGTTGGAGCAGCTATATGCGCACGCGCCGATGCCGCAACCCCCTCAGGCCAACGCGCTCCGTGACCAGAGGCAGCAGAACCGCCAAGGCCGTAACCCCATGCAAACCCCACCGCCAAATTTTTCGGATAATGTGCTGCAAACACCTCCTGCGTCCCCGCGGGCGCCTAGTCCCCACACGACGACTGACCTCCGCCAGATCCGTAGGATACTGGGAAACCTTCACATCGGAAATTTGCCACTTTCCCCAAACAATCGGAGAGCAGCGGAAAATGAGCGGCCGGAGTGGCCACTCCTTGGGGAAAATTTTTGGAACTGAGTATCCACGGCGGAGGGAAACTCCGGTTTTTTCCCGTCCGGATCTCGACATCCCATTCCTCGCCAGCGGCCTGGGCCCGTAAACCCGATCCGTCGGTTGACGGTGGGGCTGCGCCCCCTCTAGTACTCCCCCCGCGAAATGCCGTCGCCACGGCACCGATGGCTGGGGAAAGCGAAGCTGGGGGTAGCCCCCAACCGGGCCGGGAGGTCTCAAAGGGGGCTGCCGCGCCCCTTTGCCAATCCCCCGCCCACGATTTGAATTCTTCGCCGTGCCGGGCCAAACCGGCCATTTCCCTGCCGTGGCACGGCCGATCCCCGGCCACGGGAATTGCGGAAAGTGGACGGCACGGTTGCCCGTCCTCCCAATTGCCAATCCGCACCGCCATTGGGGAAAATTTTTTTCCAGCGGATGGAAGTTGGCTTGCCAGGTCGGCGGGCAGGGCTAGGAGTTTGCCGTGGAACGGAAACAGGGGCAGGATCGGCCACTCGTGTTGACCGGCATACAGCCAACGGCGGGAATCCATCTGGGGAACTACCTGGGAGCCATTCGCAGCTGGGTCGCCCTGCAGGAGGACCGGGACTGCCTATTTTTTCTGGCCGACATGCACGCCATCACCGTTCCCATGGACGCCAGGTCGCTGCGGGATAGCACGTTAGGCGGCGTGGCCACCTGCATCGCCTGCGGCATTGACCCGGATCGCGCCGCCATCTTCGTCCAGTCCCAGGTGCCGGGCCATGCGGAACTGGCCTGGATTCTCGGCTGCCATACGCCCATGGGCCAGCTGGAGCGCATGACCCAGTTCAAAGACAAATCCACCCGGCCGGGAGCGTCCCTGGTGGGGGCAGGCCTGCTCTACTACCCGGTGCTCATGGCGGCGGACATCCTGCTCTACGACGCGGACCTGGTTCCCGTCGGCGAGGACCAGCGGCAGCACCTGGAGCTGACCCGGGACCTGGCGGAACGGTTCAATGCGGCCCACGGGCCCACCCTGGCCGTGCCGGACCTGCACATTTCCCAGGGCTGCGGCCGGGTGATGTCCCTGCAGGATCCCACGGTCAAAATGTCCAAATCGGACGGCAACCGGCTGGCCACGCTGTTTTTGACGGACAGCGACGATCAAATGCGGCGCAAGCTGCGCTCGGCGGTGACGGACTCCGGCCAGGAAGTTCTCCGCCGCGGGGACAAGCCGGGGATGACAAACCTGCTGGAAATTTTTTCCGCGCTGGCCTGCATTCCCGTGGAAGAATTGGAAGCGCGCTACGCGGGAACCTCCTACGGCGTCTTCAAAAATGACCTCGCCGACCTGGCCATTGCCACCCTTGCCCCCCTAAGGGAAAAGTTCTTTCTCCTGCGGGCGGACGAGGGCTACCTGCTGCAGGTGCTGGCAAGGGGCCGGGAAGTGGCCCGGCGCCGGGCCGCCGCCACGCTGGCCCGGGTCTATGAACGGGTGGGATTTTTGGGGCCGGCGAAGAGTTTGCCGTGAGCCGGGCGGCCCGTGCGGGCCAAGGGTCAAAGGGGAAAGTTTAAAGGGTCGACGCGGGAAATTTTTTCAATTTGCCAAGCGGTGGGAGGCAGAACGTGGCGCTTGGCGAGGATGCTCGCCGCCTGGATCCCGTCACCGGCCGTCGGTGCCGTGCCGCTGGCCGCCTGGGACAGCGCCAGGGCCGTGTGGGAAGGTTTTTTGAAAAAAGTCAGGGGCAGGAGCGGAAAATTTTGCGAGGTGCGCCGGTAAATTTTGTACTTGGGTTGGGATTGGGAAGCTGCTAGCATCGGCCCAGGCCATGGGCAACGGATTGGGGAGAAGATTGTGGGGGTTTCTAGTTCTGCTGCTGTTGGCCGGATCGGCGCTGGGGGATGGCATGGATAGGCAGGAAATGGGACAGGCGGAGGAGCCGTGGCTGCGGCAGGGGGTGTCCCGCCAGGCCTATGAGGATTTTCAGGCGTTCTGGGAGCACTTTGTGTGCCAGCCGCACCGGGGGCAGTTTGCCATTCCGCGGCGGGTGATCTGGCTCAATGGCGCACCGGGAGCCGGCAAGGGAACCAACACCGGCTATGTGCAGGACATTTTTTCCATCCGGGCGGCTCCCCTGGTCACCAGCGACCTGCTCTCCTCGCCGGAATTTGAGCGGGCCAAGGACGCGGGTAAGCTGGTGGGGGACAGGGAGGTCACGGAGGCGGTTCTGACCCATCTCCTCCACCGGCGCTACGCCGACGGGGCCGTGGTGGACGGCTATCCGCGGACACTGGTTCAGGCGGAGTGCGTAAAGCTGCTGCATGAAAAAATCAAAACTCTGAAGCAGGAATCGGACTTCCGCGTGGTGATCTTTGAAGTCGGCGAGGAAATTAGCGTGGAGCGGCAGCTGGGCCGGGGCGTCTGGGCACAGAAAAACAACGAACGGGTGGAGCGGACGGGCCAGGGACAGGTCGTGCCGCTGCGCCGGACCGACGTGGACCCGAAGGCCGCCGCCGCCCGCTACCAGGTCTTCGTCCAGCAGACCGAGGATGCCCTGTCCATCCTCCAGCAGAGCTTTCCCTGCCATCGGATCAACGCGGAGGGGTCCTTTGAGGACGTCCGCCTGACCATCTACCGCACGCTGAAGCCCTAAAAGTCGAACCCCGGCCGGCCCACCCTTCGTCCGGAGGGAGGCGAAGCTGGGGGCATCGCCCCCGGGAGGCCCCAAAGGGGGCTGCCGCGCCCCTTTGCCAATCCCCCGCCCACGGAGTGCCGCAGCATCGATAGTTGGGGGAAGCGAAGCTGGGGGCGGCGCCCCCAATTGGGCCTGCCGGCCCTGGAGGCCCCGGCCGGCCCTCGAGGCCGCGATGCTTTTGCCATCGCAGCGCGCAGGTCGTCCCGCGTAGCTTTTTTGCCATCAGGGCCGGCCCGCGGCACTGCCCGTTCCGCCGGGCAACGCCCGTGAGCAGCCTTTCCATCAAGTAGAATACTGCCCATTTAAGAGAGCATTCCTTTCTCCATAAAATGCTACACGGCAAGCAACGGGCCGGGGGAGGCGGAGCTGGGAGGCAGCACCCCCGGGAGGTCCCAAGGCGACTTTGTTTCCTTATCAAGTTCCTGCACCACAGGGTCCGTACCGGTCACTTTTCCAGGTGGAGATGGGGTGTGGTTTTACGGGTCCTGAGCCTAGCGCCGCGCCACCTGCGTGCCGAACCAGAGGTCATGGCAGCAGCGCCGATCCCGGCGGAACAGTGCCCAGAGGAAATTCAGCGCCAGAAGAGGAAAGAAGAGCAGTCCGCACAGCGTGGCGACAAGGGTGCGCAGGCAAAGTTCCCAGGTGCCGGGCCTACCCCTCCCCGGAGCCGGGACAATGGCCAGGTGCACGATGCGCTTTCCCAGGGAGCCGCCGCGGGTTAGCACCTCCAGCACAAAGAAATAGAAAAAATGCACCCCCAGGCATAGCAGCTGGGTTGCCCGGAACAGCTGGAGGAGGGCCGCCCTGTCCCCGGGGGAAAGGGCCTGAATGGTCTCCGCGGTGAGATGGCCGTTGGCCTGCTGCAGGCGGAGTAGCAGGTGCCAGCCGGCGGCCGCGTGGCGGGGAAATACCCAGGAGGGCAAGAGCACCATCACCAGGGTCAGGATCAGAACCAGATCTAAAAAATAGGCAATCACCCGCCTGAACAGCGGTGCCCTTTCCCGCTTCAACCGGCGCGGGGCCACTTCCCAGCACGGTGAACACTCCCCAGCCTCCTCCGTCCGCTTCGCCGGTGGACCGTTTCCGCCGCTGCGCCCCATCGCCATTCCCCCCTTCGGAAGTTCCATTCTTTCTTTCCGGCAGCGGCGCCGGATCTCTCAGCGGCCGTGGACCGCCACCCGTTCCTTCACCTTCATGGCCTGCTTGCCGATGCGCTTGCGCATGTAGTAGAGCTTGGCGCGGAGGACGACACTCTCCCGCGTCACCTCCAGCCTCTCGATGCTGGGGGAGTGGAGGGGAAAGATTTTTTCCACGCCAACGCCAAAGGAAATGCGCCGCACGGTGAAGGTTTCCGTTGTGCCGCTGCCCTTGCGGGCAATGACAATGCCGGCAAAGGCCTGAATGCGCTCCTTATCCCCTTCGCTGACCCGCACGTGCACCCGAACGCCGTCGCCCACCTTAAAGGCCGCCACCCGCTCCGGCCGCAAATCGCCTGCCAGCGCCTCCCTAAGCTTCTTCTTCATCGCACCACCTCTTCCACAGGTCCGGCCGCCGCCGCCGCGTCCTCTCCATCTGTTGCCGCCGCCGCCACTCGTCAATGCTTTTGTGGTTGCCGCCTCGCAAAATCTCCGGCACGGGCTGGCCGTCGAAAACCTCCGGCCGCGTGTACTGGGGAAAGGAAAGCAGGTGGCGGCGGAAGCTATCCTGTTCCAGGGAAAGGCTTTTGCCCA
The DNA here is from genome assembly GCA_031287845.1 of Puniceicoccales bacterium. Taxonomy (GTDB): domain Bacteria; phylum Verrucomicrobiota; class Verrucomicrobiia; order Opitutales; family JAIRLM01; genus JAISOW01. Next base: position 8,342 of record JAITSI010000080.1, on the reverse strand, counting down.
ACACCCCGGGCACGTGGCGGGCCACCGCGTCCAGGAGCACGGCCGCCGCCAGGACCCCGTTGGTCAGCACGTAGTCGCCGATGGAAATTTCCCGGTCCACCGACCGCTCCCGGGCCCGCTCGTCCACGCCCTCGTAGTGGCCGCAGAGCAGGATGAGGTGTCCGGCCAGGGCCAGCCCCCGCGCCAGGTCCGCCGTGAGCGGCTCCCCGTCCGGGCAGAGGTAGATCACCGACGAGGCCGGCTCCCGCAGCGCGGCGATGGCCCGGCAGATGGGTTCCGGCTTCAGGACCATGCCCGCACCGCCGCCGTAGGGCCGGTCATCCACGGTCCCGTGGCCACCCGGCGCCCACTCCCGCAGCGACCGGGAGGAAATTTTTACAATTCCCCGGCGCACGGCACGGGCCACCACGCTTTCCCCGACAAAGCCGTCCAGCATGCGGGGAAAAAGGGAAAGGACGTCCACCCGCAGCAGGGGCGGGAAGAGCGGAAAGTCAGGCACCGGACGCCGCCGCGGAGCGCGCCTCCCGGATCAGGGAGCGGACCGTATCCGTCGGCAGAGCCCCCACGCCGATCCAGTGGTCGACCCGGTCCAGGCGAACCAGCAGACGCCGCTCCTGGCCGCGCGGGCTAGGATTGTAGTCCCCCAAATTTTCCACGAAGCGCCCATCCCGGCGGGCCAGCGCCTCCGCCACCACAAGCCGGTACAGGGGACGGTGCCGCCGCCCCAGCCGCTGTAAACGAATCCGTAATGCCATCCGAATTCCAGGGACTAGCTCTCTTCCGCCGCCGGTCAAGCGGATTTTCCACGGCCGCCGGGCCCGAAGGCCGTCCACTGACCCACGGGTCGACCGGAGACCTCGAAAGCCGACCGGCCGGGCCAATTGGGAGCATTGCCCCCGGCTCCGCTTCGCTTCACTTCCCCGGGCCATCGGCGCCACGTCCACGGCACTCCGCAGGAAGAAGAACCGCCAAATGGGGCATGGCCCCCTTCGGATCACTGCCCGAAAAACCGGATTTACGGGGCCTGACCTCAAAAAGACTGGACACGGTATCCACTGCGCGGATAAACTTCAAGTGGGGTAGACAGGGAGGACACAATGAATTCATTAATAAATGCGCTAAATTCGAACACTTCGTCCATTTCCGACTGGAAATCGACGTCTCGCCAGGATAGGATCACCAATCTGTACAACCTGGTGAATTCCAAGGAAGTCAACTTTAAGCCAAATGATATCCTACAGTGCATTAGAGAAAATAGTTCCAGCGTGGATGACATCCGAACTCTCGCAAAAATATTTTTAGAGGAGAGCGAATATGCGATTTATGCGCCGGAAATTGGCGAAATGGACTCTGCTAGATTAGACAATTTGAAGGAAAAAATTTCAGAATGCATTGGCGAATACATCAATTATTTTGAAAATGCCCCAGAGGAAAAGGCTGAAACAAAGGAAGACGTAGTCACCGGTAATTCCCGAGAGCAGGGAAACATAGACAATGCCGGGCAAGGAAAGACCCCACTGGAATGGCTGAAATCCAAGCCAATCTACGAAAAGCTTTGCAAGCTCTTTCGGCACTTCTTTTTTCTGGCAAATTTCTGTCCCCACGACAAGCTGACAAAGGATCTACATCCCACTTTTGGGATTGGCAATGGAGCGATCTATAAAATTCCCGGCGACGGCAATTGTGTGCTCTATGCCATGAATACGCTACTTCTGGCAAAGGAGAGGAAAAAATCCGTGGGAGATTTCACCTACGACGACTTCAAAGAGGTATGCGATGCATCCGCCAAGGACCGGAAAACCTTGAAAGAAAGCACACGTTCGTCGCACCATGGCCAGTTTGGTACCTGCCTGAGTCCAAGCGACCTTATTCCCTGCGCCAGGGCCAAGGGAAGGAATATTCCAATTATCTATTCGGACCCCCGATGCGCCGGCAATACGATATATTTCCTCTGTACGGCGGACGGCAAATGTCAAAGCACCATCGACGGAAACGAATCTTTTGACCTTGAAAGCTTTAAGACGGCAATTCAGGATTTGGGGGGCGCTATTTTCCTGAGCAATGGACACGCGCGCTGCTATGTGGGAAATGCTGAAGGCATTAGCTTACCAATTACCACTTTCACCGAAGAGGAGTCCGATTTCACAGAATCGCCGGACACGGACATGGACGCAGAACTCATCGACTTGGTATCCGAATCCGATAGCAAGGAAGAAAAAGTGGACAATAGGCCAGGCTGCAATTCCGAAGATATGACACAGTAATCACGGTTGCCCAATGGCCGAAGATTGAAACTCGTGATCGGCAATCCAATTTCTCAGAAGGAGGAGGGATTGGCAAGGGCGCGCGGCACCCCCCTCTGGGCTTCGTTGGACCCGGCGATAGGTCAGGGATGTACCGGTGGCAAAGGATCCGCATTGGGATTTGCTTCCAGGCGATCCGAAACCACCTGGTAGACCACCCAGAAAACCCAGCACATTCCCGGGTCCAGTTGCCATTCTATCTCCCGGCCCAGATATTTTACCATCTCCGGCTTTGTTAGCATGATTCCATCGCCATGGCACGGAAATGGGAGTTTGCTGGACAGCAGGGCACACGTACGAAAGGGACCGTTCAGGATTTCAGACAGCGGCAAACTCCGACCCTCAAGCAATCCCAACAGAAAGAATACGTCGCAGCTAAGGCAGGTGAGATCCTGATTGGTGTTGAGAGGGCCATCCTTTTCAAATTCCCAGCGCGCTCGCATGGCGCTTGGCAAATCACGCGTATTAATCTGTTTTTCGCGCAATTGTTTCTTTAGTTCCGGTCCATATTTATTCAGGCATGCGGACAGCCGTTGCCAATTTTGAAGGCATTCCCCGGGAAGTTGTATGGTTCCAAATCCACTGGGCTTGAAACACCCGGTTATCCTGTCATTTGCATACTTCGCAAGGGCAGCGCAGGCTTTCTCGTGGATTAGCGGATCCAGGCGGAGTGCCCCCTCCAGGCCGACGGCGTCGGCGCCGGGTGGCACGGAAATGCGCTGGGAATCGGACGCCGGCGCATCTGGATGCACAAACGTCGGGAAAAAACTTACCAAATTATTCATACTAGCATTCATCGTGCCCGCTTCTGGGCCGGTCGCGGGAAATGGCAAGCTTTAATTGGGATCCGCGGCGAAGAATTGGCCAAGCCTTCTAATGGGAAGCAACTTACGATTCCTAAAAGGGGGCAGCCTTCGGGCGCTGCCCGGCGGAGCGGAGGGAAAAAGGTCGAAAAGGGCGGCCGGGGCCTCGAGGGCCGGCCGGGCCCATTTGGGGGCTTTGCCCCCAGCTCCGCCATGCTCCGCTTCCCCCGGGCGTCGGCGCAACGGCACTCCGTGGGCGGGGATTGGCAAGGGCGCGCGGCACCACCCTCTGGGCTTCGTTGGACCCGGCGATGGGTCAGGGATGTAGCGGTGGTAAAGGATCCGCGTTGGGATTTGCTTCCAGGCGATCCGAAACCAACTGGTAGGCCACCCAGAAAACCCAGCACACTTTCGGGTCCCGTTGCCATTCTAGTTGCCGTTCTATCTCCCGGCCCAGATATTTTACCATCTCCGGCTTTGTTAGCATAACTCCATTGCCAGGACACGGAAATCTGAATTTGCTGGTCATTAGGGCACACAAAGAAAAGGGACTGGCCAGAATTTCAGACAGCGGCAAACTCCGACCCTCAAGCAATCCCAACAGAAAGAATACGTCGCAGGCAAGGCAGGTGATATCCTTATCGGTGTTGGGAGGGCCATCCTTTTCGAATTCCCAGCGTTCTTGCATGGCACTTGGCAAATCACGCGTATTAATCTGTTTTTCGCGCAGTTGTTTCTTTAGTTCCGGCCCCTGTTTTTCCAGACATGCGGACAGCTGGCGAAAATTTTGATAGCAATTCCCGGGAAGTTTTATGGTTCCATATCCATTGGAATTGACACACCAGTCTCTCCTGTCCGCTGCAAACTTTAGAAGGGCGGCGCAGGCTTTCTCGTGGATTAGCGGATCTAGGCGGAGTGCCCCGTTCAGGCCGACGGCGTCGGCGCCGGGTGGCACGGAAATGCGCTGGGAATCGGACGCCGGCGCAGCTGGATGCGAAAACGTCGGGGAAGGATTTACCAAATTATTCATACTAGCATTCATCGTGCCCACGATGGGCCGGTCGCGGGCAATGGCAAGCTTTAATTGGGATCCGTGGCGGAGAATTGGCCAACCTTCCTAACAGGAAGCAACTTACGATTCTTAAAAGGGGGCAGCCTTCGGGCGCTGCCCGGCGGAGCGGAGGAAAAAAGGTCGAAACGGGCGGCCGGGGCCTCGAGGGGCGGCCGGGCCCATTTGGGGGCTATGCCCCCAGCTCCGCCATGCTCCGCTTCCCCCGGGCGTCGGTGCAACGGCACTCCGTGGGCGGGGATTGGCAAAGGGGCCCGGCCCCCAGCTCCGTTTCCATCCGCTTCCCCCGGGCCACCGGTGCCGTGGCGACGGCATTTCGCGGAGGGAGCCAGGGGGGGCGCAGCCCCACCGTCAGCCGGCGGACCGGGTTTACGGGGGATAGCCCTTGGACCTCCCTCGATTCACCGGGCCCCGCCGGTCGCATGGGCCCCGCGGGGCTCACTCCACGACGTCCTTGGCGCTTATCCCCTTCTCTGCGAACGTGCCGGCGGCATGGGTCTGGGATGGCAGCGGCACCGGCGGCGTGTGGGCCGCGCTTGCCAGATTTTCCGTGGACCCGGTCGTCCGCTTCTTTGTCTCGGCCAGGATGATGGCAGAGCCGGCGATGTCGTAGGGCCCCGTGCTTCTTTGCAATTCACTCGGCGTCGTGCCCCTGGCCTGCTCTCCCGACGGGGTCACCAGTGGCTGGTTCCCAAGCGACTTGGCCGGCAAATCCTGCCCCTTTTTCAAATATGCGTCGGACTGGGTAGCGCCGCGCGATGCCCTGTCCCGGTCAATGGTCACTGACATATAAATCCTCCACAAACAGTTTGCTCCGCGGACCGCCGAAAGGCAAGCATTTTTCATCCCGGCGCGCGGGACCATCCCAGGCTGCCCCTCTGGAATTTGCCATTGCCGGCCACAAAAGCATTGTCCCGGGCCGCCGCTTCCCCATCACTGGATCCGTGGATCGCTCCCTTCTACGCCTGCTCCTGCGGTGGATCTGGCCCTATCGCTGGCTGGCGCTGCTGGGCATGGTCCTGACCATCCCGGCCGGAAGCCTGGACGCGCTCATCGCCGCCTTTCTCCGCCCCTACGTGGATCATGTGGTTCTGGGCCAAAATCTCGTGCTCTCCGTCCAGGTTCCCCTGGCCATCATCCTCTTCACCGTCGTGCAGGGCATCCTCACCTACTCCTCCGCCTATGTGAACACCTGGGTCGGCAACCGCATCGCCCTGGACGTGCGAAAAATTTTTTTCCATAGGCTCCTGGCCATGGACGGAGCCTACCTCGACGGCCTCCACTCCGGCGAGGTCCTGCTGCGCTTTTCCTCGGACGTGGACCTGGCCTGCGCCGGCCTCATCCAGAATCTGCGCCTCTTCTTTACCCGCATTTTCTCCATGTTTTTCCTCTGCTGCGTGCTGATCTACAACTCCTGGTGGCTGGCGCTCATCGCCATCGCCATCCTGGGCTGCGCCTTCTGGCCGGTCCGCCTGGTGCGACACAAGATCGCCTCTTTGACCGCGGCGAACCAGGCCTCCCTCGCCGCCTCCACCGCATTCTACGGAGAATCCTTCGCCGGCAGCCGCACCATCGCGGCCTACAACCTGCAGCGGAAGCGGGAGCAGGGCTTTGCCGAACTGATGCAGGGCCTATTCCGCATGGCCATGCGCATCGCCCGCCACTCCAACTGGCTCACCCCCGCCATGCACCTCATCGTGTCCATCGGCCTGGCCGGCGTCCTTGCCCTGGGCGGCTGGCTGGTGGCGAGCGGCCGCATGAGCAACGGCAGTTTCACCTCATTCATCGCCGCCCTGCTCCTCCTCTACACCCCCATCAAGAGCCTGGGCAATAATTTAACCGCATTCCAGGGATCCCTGCTCGCCGCCGGCCGCCTGCAGGGACTGCTGGACCTGGAACCGCGCATTGCCGTGGAATTTTCCGAGGCGCTGGAGCCGCTGCCATTCCACCGGGCCATCGCCTTCGAGTCCGTTTCCTTTTCCTACCGGGAGGGCCTGCCAGTCCTCTCCGACGTGTGCTTCACCATTCCCGTTGGCCAGACCATTGGCATCGTCGGCAGCTCCGGCGGTGGCAAGACCACGCTGATCCACCTGCTGCTCCGGCTCTACGACGTGCAGGAGGGCCGCATCACCCTCGACGGGGTCGACATCCGCGAACTTTCCACCGGCAGGCTGCGGCAGAGCATGGCCATGGTGTTCCAGGACAATTTCCTCTTCTCCGCCAGCATCCGGGAAAATATTTTGCTGGGCAGGCCCGACGCCTCCGCGGAGGCCCTGGGGGAAGCGGTCAATGCCGCATTCCTGGCGGACTTCATCGCCTCGCTGCCCGATGGACTGGACACCCCCGTCGGCGAAAGGGGCATGCTGCTCTCCGGCGGCCAAAAGCAGCGCATTGCCATAGCCAGGGCCCTGCTGAAGGACGCGCCCATCGTGATCCTGGACGAGGCCACCAGCTCCCTGGACAACTTTTCCGAGGCCATCGTGCGCCAGGCACTGCAGAATTTAACCGCGGGCCGCACCGTGCTCATCGTGGCCCACCGGCTCTCCTCCATTGCCCACGCCGACCGCATCCTGGTCATCGAGGGGGGAAGGGTGGTGGAAAATGGCTCCCACGGAGAACTTTTGGCCATTCCGGACGGCTTCTACGCCAGGCTCTACCGGCACCAGGAGGCGGAGCAGAGAGAATAGCGGAGTGGCAACTCCAGCCCCCCGCGAAATGCCGCTGCACCGACATCTGGGGGAAGCGCAGCGAAGCGCAGCTGGGGGCAGGGCCCCCAAATGGGCCCGGCCGGCCCCCGAGGCCCCGGCCCGCGGCACCGCCCGCTCCGCCGGGCAGCGCCCGTGAGAGGCCTTTCCCTCAAGAAGTCAAGTTCCTGCACCACAGGTCCGTATCGGTCATCTTTCCAGATGGAAATGGAATGCGGTTTTACGGGTCCTGAGTCTAGGTCAAGTTCCTGCGCCACAGGTCCGTATCCTTCCCAGGTGGAGGTGGAGTGCGGTTTTACAAGTCCTGACCCGGACAGAATCTTGCAAGTGTTAGTAGGTCGTTCCATGCCATGCTGATTTTCCTCGCGTCCTTTGTGCGTTCGGTGATCGCAGTTCGCAAATCACTCAAGGCAAAGGCAGAACTTTGGGCAATTTCCAGAAGTTCACCGGGAGAAAGGTGCTGCACAAGCAATTCTAAAAGCTGAACTAGAAATTTATCCCCTTCCTTGCCATCCTTTTCCTCGCTATCCATTTCCTCGCTATCCCTCTCACAGCAGCGAAATAATTGCGCGTAAATCGAAGTTTTGCCGTCGCTACTCATAATAACAATGTCCCGCAATAAATTGCTGGGAAGCAGGCGCAATATTTCAAGAACATCATCGTATGAATTTTTGTCTTCGACTGCTTTAACCAGAAAGCCCCAATCTAATGCAAGCGTAATAACGGCCCCATTCGGGACCTCCTCTGGAAAAAATTCAATAAATTTTCCCTCCTCTACCATTCCACTGTTTTGGGCAAGGGTTCTAATTTTTTGCCATAGCAATTTCCGATCCTCTTCGTCCATGTCCCCGATGGTCCTGGGCCAGAGTTTTGAATCCACTTTCTTTCCATTTCCGCTGACATGGCGGACAAGCGCGAAGGCAACCATGGCCATGGGGATTACGCAGCCGCAGCCAATGGCCACAGGCCACAGGACGGCGATGGACACGCAGGCTGTCGTCCAAAAAAGAACCAGCGTTATCGCCATGGCGACCATTGCCAAGGCCGTGGCGGCGAGCGGGATAGCCTGCCCTAGCATTCGCAGCACGCTGCCCCGGCTCGACGGAAAATCTGCCTTGTCGGGGATGCCCACGGACAATTGGAACGCGGATGGGGAAAAAAAACAAGTTTTTGTGAAAATTTTCCCATGGAATGCTTTGGCAATGGAGGATGTTACCTTGCCCGCAAATCGCCCGCGGCCCCATGGCCGGCGCCGCCACTGGCCATCTTTTCGGAAATGCCGCGGCACCGACGGTCGGAGGAAGTGGCGCATGCGTTTTTTTGACTTGATCTGAGGTAAAAATTAGACATTTTTCAAAATTCGGGAAGCGGCTCCCCAAAAGGCTTGACAGGGAAAAATCCGGTGGTGTGCTCGCGTTACGAATATGGAACACACCATGTCGATACTGGAATCTTATGTCAC
>JAITSI010000054.1 GCA_031287845.1 Puniceicoccales bacterium | reverse complement strand
AAAGAAGAAACGCCGGTGACCGATGCGACACCGACGGATGAAACATAGAAGATGCGCCACGGGGGCCAAAATGCCCCCCGGCCCGGGGCACTTTTCCGTGGAATGCGGCAACTTTTCCGCAATTTTCCCCCCACTTGCGGGTCCTGGCCAGCGGATTGATGTCCGTTGGAAATTTTTAAGTAATTCCATGCCTGCGACATGGCGACATTTTGCCCCATGCGCGGCGTAATTCATTTGTAAAGTGCGGCGAATGGGCCAAACTAGGTCCAGCTCCATGGTGAACGGTCCCGCCTCCTCAATTTCCCTCAGGCAACAAACCTATCTGTACCCAGAAGAGCCACAGCCGAATGCTCAAATAGAAAAAGGAAGGACAAAAATCACGCCACCGCAACCCACTTCCCACATGGATACATGCGCCACGAATAGATTTAATGCAAAAAATAATCTTAAAAATATTCCTCCCAGATCCATAAACCCAGCAATCTCTCCCTTTTTCGGCGTCAAAGGTGATATTTCTAACAATTTTACGACTCTGGCAACTTCTCCCTTTTTCGGCATCAAAGGTGGAATAATTCTTGATCCCAATCCTAAAATAGGCAACTGCATTGGCAATCAATCCGAAGCAAAACTTCCAGCGAATCCGTCCGCAAAGGAGATACCTTTGCTGCCCGCAAAACCCAAGGAGTCAATATTTACATTGGGTGATTACACAGACATACACGCCCACGAAAGGAAAACAGAACAGAACAAAACCTGGCAAAATCTTCCACAGGAAGCAAGGGGATTGGCAGAGGAAATAAAAAATGCTTTAAAAGATGAAATTGGCCTACCCAAATATATCCGGAATCTATCCATGGATCGCTGGACGGACATATTCTTTCTTTCCACCGTCTTGGAGAAATTTAAACTCACCACAGCTACGGAAAATATAACTCAAAAATTGGTCGAGATAGAGAAGATGGCCGACCCTAATATAAAAGACTATGCTCAACGTTTGTTTGTCACAAATCCCCATTTAGAAAATCAAGCTCGCCGTAGATATTTTAACGAAATTGGATGCGTTCTCCAGCGGTGGAGCGAAGAACCGGCTTTACTCCCGCAATTCACCCACAAACAACAGACCCTAATCATGGCTTTCAATTTATGCAGGGAAAATTCATCAAATTATACATTTGCAAACTATTTACTAATGCATGTGGATGATCCAGCTCTATCGCTTCATGAAATGCAATGGATCGCCCAAGGTCAGGGAAACGCCTTAAGCGTGGGAAATAATCAGCAAAATTTTTGGACGCAGGCGCATGTGATCCGAGAATGGATGATCAAACAGCTGGAGCCGCTCCAAGAAACGCCATTCTACGGTGCGCAGGTTCGGGACTTTGTAACAAAAAACATAACCGATGCTAACATACTCTCCCTTACTGAATTTCGGAGGCGTGTGGTTAGCTATGAAGATGCCAGTATGTATATCACCGCCGAAGGACAGATCAACGATAGGCAATTGCAGGAAAACATACTACATCTTTTGCTTAGCAAAAATTTTACTACTTCTTTTCACCATCAAGAATACTTCATTCGCATATATAGTCTGTTGGACAATAGGGGAGGCATGCGGGATGCGATTTTGAGCATTGATGCAAAAAATTTTAGCAGGACTAATCGCATGCGCCAGTTGCGGAACCTTAGCCTTGAAAATGTGCCAATGACACCTGAGGGAACCGTAGGATTGCGTCAAATTGCCATACTAATGGCTCTAATCACAGCTCGACAGCCTCCGGTAGGTTGCTGTTTTACTGCTGCGGCGCTCATCCTTCGACAGAGCCAAATCCCCGCCAGTCTCATATGGCAATTTTCCCATGCAATAGAAACGGGAAATATTCCCTTTCAAAAACCCGACGGAACCACGTTCGAAATTGCCATAAATCCGGGAATCAATTTTTTGCCCAACACCATTTCGAATCCTCCAAAAATCGCAGCTTCCAATTCGGAAAGAGAAGATATTCCAATCATACACAATGCGTTTATGTATGCATATGCCGATGCCTATTATTCATTATCTATTCATCCGCAATTTAACGAAGTTCGGAAATTGGCAAAAACGGGAGAGGAATTTTGCAAGGATCTGCTAAAATTGCGCGAAATTTCAAACATTGAACCCTCTAATATCGGTTCTTCGATTGTCGTTCCCGAATTTAGAGTTCTCTATAACGCTGATATCAAAGACGATGCTGGTCACCATGGTGCCTATTGCCTGCACGTCAAGGAACAAACGGTCGAAAACGACGGGGAAATTTATCGTCCAATTACGGCCGATGATATGAATAATTGGTCTACCATGATAGATTCAATTCCAACGGAATCAATGGAAAACGAAGAATTTACAGCATGCATGCAAAATGCCAAAAATAGTTTTAAATTACTGCAAGATTCTCTTGGAAAAATATCCTATCCGAGTGGAGGAAATGTGGATCCGGTACATCAGATGCAGGGAGAACCGGTTATTCCATCGGCATCCAAACCGGCCAATCAAATGCGTAGCGAAACTGTAGAGTTCAAAAAAATAGAAGGTGAATGGTCGGAAAAAAAGACATTTAGCAGCGCGAGGGACGCCTTTATCGAGTTTTATTCTCAAATGCAGCGGCAGCTGCAATCTTTTAGGCTCTTGGTCAATAGCAAGACCCATGGCTATACTCTTATTCCATCCCGTTCGCCGGCACTGAGAAAGGCACTGCAACAGGGAATGAGCGCAGAAGATTTTCTAGAAAAAGTAGTAAGAGCAACTCCCCAAACAACCTATTTTTTCGTCGATTCTAATCATAGATCCACTGATCGGCCAATATATTATGGAATTTGCTATGATGAAAAGCTGGGATTTTATTTTGCGAAAACGGCTAAAGAAGAAATAGTGTCGAATCCAAGATTCCTACTCGAGAATTTGACGGTTTTTCAACCCGGCAACGGGTCTTGACTAAAAATTTGACCCGCCAAAATAGCCACGGGAGGGACTGGAATGGACGCATTTGCTGGAGCAAGCGGAGTGGCCCGCTGCGAAGTTGCAACCGTGGACGACCCATACGCATGGAACGACATGGCTTTCTCCATGGCCGCCGAACAGCCCATTGCGACGATTGGCAGAATTCGCATCGTGGCTGACCCGGAGGACGGGGCGGCGGCATACGTCGTGGATGGGAATCGGCTGGAGGGCCCGTTCGGATGGGAAAAGGAGAAAACACTTGGGGAGCTCATGGAGCGCGTCCCGGCCCTGCAGCATGGGGAAAATTTGGCTGCCTATGCCCGTGTCATGCTCGCGATCAAATTTGGCAGTGCCTTTTCCCCGCTCATTGACGAGGAGGATGTCGACTTTTGCCGGAGGTTTCCCTTCGGAGAGCGGGTAAACTACGATCTGTCGTCGATCGCGCCACCGCATGTCCAGGGCGATAGGCTTGTCTTTTTTGCCACAAACCCCGGCCTGGGAAGTGTTCCCTACCGCATCACCGTGCCCTATCCCTACCGCGAGGATGTCCCGGGCCGGGCCGAGCTTCTGCCATTTCGCAAAAAAGAACAGCCGATACCCGCCGCGACGGCGACGGATGGAACATAAAAAATTCGCCATGGGCCGGCAAAGGTACCCGGTGGGGCGTCCGGACCTTGGACCCGGGCCCCTCCGGCACCCACCTCCGCGGAGTGTCGCTGCATCGATGCCCGGAGGAAGCGAAGCTGGGGGCAAAGCCCCCAAGAGGGCCTGGCCGGCCCGCGAGGCCCCCTCGCTTCGCTCGGGACGCCGGACGGACGGGCGTTAGGGACGGTTCCATCCAAAGCTGGCGGGCCGACCCTCGAATAACCGACATCTGGGGGAAGCGGAGCATGGCGAAGCTGGGGGCAAAGCCCCCAAATGGGCCCGGCCGGCCCGCGAGGCCGCGATGCTTCTGCCATCGCAGCGCGCAGGTCGCCCCGCGTAGCTTTTTTGCCATCAGGGCCGCCCACGGGCACTGCCCGCTTCGCCGGGCAGCGCCCGTGGGCGGCCTTTCCCCCAAGAAGTCAAGCTCCTGCACCACAGGACCGTATCGGTCATCTTTCCAGATGGAGATGGAATGTGGATTTACGGGTCCTGACCCTAGCGGTTGATGCCCAGCAGGAACTCCGTATTGCTCCGCGTTTTTTTGACCCGCTGCAGCACCATGTCCATGGCATCGGCCGTGGAAACGCCGAGCAGGGCGCGGCGGAGGGTGTGGATGCGGGACAGCTCGTCCGGATGGTAGAGCAATTCCTCCTTTCGCGTTCCGCTGCGGGCCACGTCGATGGCAGGATAGATGCGCTTTTCCGCCAGCTCCCGGTTCAGGTAGAGCTCCATGTTGCCCGTCCCCTTGAACTCTTCGAAGATCACATCGTCCATGCGGCTGCCGGTCTCGATGAGGGCGGTGCCGAGGATGGTGAGGCTGCCCCCACCCTCGATGTTGCGCGCGGACCCGAAGAAGGTTTTGGGGCCCTGCAGGGCGGTGGCGTCCATGCCGCCGGTGAGGATGCGGCCACTGACCGGCATGGCGGCGTTGTAGGCCCGGGCCAGCCGCGTAATGGAGTCCAGCAGAATGATAACGTGCTCTCCGCACTCCACCCGGCGCCGGGCGGCCTCCACAACCAGCTCGGCCAGCGTGATGTGGCTGTCCGCGGCCTCGTCGAAGGTGGATGCGAACACCTCGCCCTTGGCGGTCCGGCGGAAGTCGGTTACCTCCTCGGGCCGCTCGTCGACGAGCAGCACCAGCAGGTGCGCATTGGGCCGGGCCGTGGCGATGCCGTTGGCCAGGGCCTGGAGCAGCATGGTCTTTCCCGTCCGGGGGGGCGCCACGATCAATCCCCGCTGGCCAAGGCCGATGGGGGAAAGCAGGTCAACGATGCGCAGGGAAATGTGCGGGGCGCCGACGGTCCCATCGTTTTCCAGCAGAACCCGTTCCGTTGGATAGTAGGGGACCAGATCTTTGAAGTGCGGCAGCTGGGCCGCCGCCGCCGGACTGCGCCCCATGACGGTTTCCACGTCCAGGACGCAGAGGACGTTGCCCCCATCCCCCACCGTCGCCGCCAGCGCCCGGAGGGACTGTCCCCGGCGCAGGCCAAGGCCGCGGATGAGGCAGCGGGGAACGAAGGCATCCCACTCCGAGCGAATCTCCTGGGCCGGGACTAGACAGCCGTTGCCGTCGGGAAAGAAATCCAAAAATCCCTCCAGGGCAACGGGAGCCAAATTCTTTGCCGCCCGCTCTAGACAGGTTGCGAGGATCCGCCGCCGCTGCATTGTCCTTTCCCAGCCCATGGACCGGACCAGCTCCGCCAGCTGTTCCCCGTCCATGGAAAATATGGTAGAAAATTCCAGCGGATCGCCCGCGGCGAACAGTTCCCCGCGCAGGGCGACGATGGAGGCCATGGTCCGGAGCCGGTCCCAGTGGCGCAGGACATCGAACTGGCGCCCGCGCTGGCCGTTTCCAATCCGCTGGGCGGAATTCCGGTTCCGGTCCCCATCGCCGGAAAAGCCAACTCCCCCATCCCTGGGCCGGCGCAGATCCACCGGCTGGCTTCCCGGCCGCCGATGGCGCTGGACAAAGTCACCGGACCGCTGGGGCCCGGGCGACCGCCGCTGCCAGTCATCTCCGCTGGGAGGTCCCTGGAATGGATCCTCCGGGGGCAAATCCTCCAATGGCACCACCCGCACCTTCTCCCGGACCGGCATCGCCGGAGCCGCCACCGGCGCCTCGATCCTCGCGGCCACCTCGGCCACCGTGCTGGGCTGGGGCAGCTTCCGTGGCCTTCCCCGCGGCCGGGCCGGCTTGGCACCATCGGCCGCGACCGGACGCCACTCCGCTCCACCCTCCGGCGTGGGCGGGAGCGCGGGGTCACCGGTAACTTCGTCGAAGGAAAGGACGGAAACCCCGTCCCCAGCGGATGATTCAAATTGCGGCATGGCTTCGATCCAAAATCTGACCCGGGGCGGTCACTGTGGAGCCGGGAATGAGAATTGAACTCACGACCCACGCATTACGAATGCGTTGCTCTACCAGCTGAGCTATCCCGGCGACGGCACCATGGAAAAGGCTTCCGCTTCCTGTGCAAGTGCAAATTTCGCCGGAGGAAAAAAATGTCCGGCGGCGGAATCGGATTTTTCGGTTTCCCGTTGCCCCGGTGTGGGGAAAGGCCTAGGGCTGGCCCATGGAGCGGCTGGTCTTTTTGGGGACGGACGGAATCGGAACCGGCGTGCTGCGATGGCTCCGGGAGAGGAGCGGGGAACGGTTTCAACTGGTCGGGGCGGTGAGCGGCGTCGACCGGAGGAGCGGCCGGGGATTAAAGCTGCAGACCAATCCCATCGCCGCCCTCTGCCGGGAGCTGGGCCTGGAACTGCTACAGACGGAACGGCCCGGGGAGGAGCTGCTCCACTGGCTCAAGGAGCGGCGGGCGCAGCGGGGCATCGTCTTTTCCTACGGCCACATCCTGGGGCAGCGGCTGCTGGACGCGGTCCCCGGCGGCTTCATTAACCTGCACGCCTCTCCCTTGCCCGAGCTGCGCGGGCCATCCCCCATCGAGGGCGCCATAGTGGAGCGCAGGGCGGCGACGGCCATGACGCTCATGCAGCTGGTGCGGGAGATGGACGCGGGCCCCACCTTTGCTTCCATTCCCCTGCCCATCGCGACGGATGAGACGGCCGCCACGCTGCGGAAAAAGATGGCGGCGCTGGGCGTGGAGGCCCTGGAGCGCTTCCTCGTCCCCATCCTGTCCGGCCAGCTGCTTCCCAGGGAACAGGATCCTTCCCGGGCGACCTACACCCACATCCTGCGCCGGGAGGATGGCCGGCTCGACTTTTCCCTGGCGGCGGCGGACCTGGAGGCACGGGTCCGGGCCTTCCACCCCTGGCCGGGAAGTTTTTTTTCCCACGGCGGGGAACTCATCCGCGTGTGCCGGGCCAGCGTGGGCGATGGAACGGCGGCACCCGGAACCATCCTGGGCATCCGCGACGGCTTTTTGGAAATTGCAACGGGCTGCGGCATCCTGCGCTGCCAGGAACTGCAGCGGCCCACGCGAAAAATTCTCCCGGCGGCGGTCGTCTGGCAACAGCTCGCCGCGAAGGCGGAGAGTAGGCTGCAAATTTAAAGCTACGCCGGCGCAAAGGGCTTTTTTTTGGGGTCACGCATTGGGCCGGCGGCCAAATTTGCCGCGGAGCATGGCCACCCGGGGCCCGGGGGATCGGGCGCAAACGGCCAGCGGCGGAGGCGGTGGGAACTTTTATCTACTCCGATGGGAAAACTCCCGGTTTTGAAATTTATCGACGGCTGAAAGAAAAAGTTGACGAAGATTTTTCGCGGTTCCGCCTCTGGTCAACGGCCAAGGCAGTGGTGGCGGTGGTCGGGATTGTGGCCCTCAACCGGGGGTTTTGAGTTTTTCCATCGGAGTTTTTATCTGCGCCAAATTGTTGCCCACAAGGAAAATTGGCCGACATCCCGGGCGCAAAAAAGGAATTTCCATTGACCTGTTCCGGGGAAAAAACATACTGAAGTCCATGCAGGTAAACCAGGGGCGCCATGCCGACTCCGTCTACGGCAGTTTTTCCAGCGGCGGCACGTCCGCCATTTCCACGCCGGCAGCGGGGAAACCGGATGAAAGCAGCCCTCTTCCCTCCCCGGACGGCTCCCTGCAGAGCGTTACAACGCCGAAAAACAGTCCAAGGGAAAGCGAAGGGTCGGAGGCATGGCAGTTGGCAAGGCAGTGTGGCAGCAATGTTTCCCCCCTATCCACCACGCTCAAGGGCCAAAGACTCGAAAAAATACTGGCCAACAGGGCCGCCGGGATAGTTCCAACGGCCCCGCCTAGGGTGAAGACCGAGGTGACGCTGAAAATTCCGGCATCGGCGCCGCCTCGGCTGGGATATCATGTTCCAGGGATGCTTGCCAGACTGAGTGGACCCGTCAATATGGTTCACGTCAAATGCACCATTCTGCAGCACATATCCATACGCACCAATTTGCCCGCCGACTATACCCTGACGCGGGAAAACGCCGACACGTCAATGATCCAGAAAAAGGAAACTCCCCAGGCCGACCCACCGGGTCCCCTTGTCCCATCCGGCCCGGCGAATCCAACCAAGGCGCGCTGGGAAGAAAGCGTGCACAACTTTCAAAATAAGCCCTCCTCCACCGCCTAGGGGGCAGGACCCGTAAGCCCGATCCGCCGGTTGACGGTGGGGCTGCGCCCCTCTGGGAGGTCGCAAAGGGGGCTGCCTCGCCCCTTTGCCAATCCCCCGCCCACGGAGTGCCGCCGCATCGATAATCGGGGGAAGCGAAGCTGGGGGCACGGCCCCCAAATGGGCCCGGCCGGCCCTCGAGGCCTCCGCCGGGCAGCGCCCGTAAGAGGCCTTTCCCTCAAGAAGTCAAGCTCCTGCACCACAGGTCTGTATCGGTCACTTTTCCAGGTGGAGGTGGAGTGTGGTTTTACGGGTCCTGAGCCTAGAAATTTCCATGGGCCGGGACCCGGCCGCGCCGGGAAATTTTCCGAAGAAAAACTTTTGCGGGCGAAGCCTTGCCGGAGCGCGGAAACTCAATCGGAATTTTCGGGATCACGGTCCGATGGCAGGGGCCGCAGCAGCCGGCAGCGGTCCAAAAATTGCGACAGGCTCGGCGCGGTCGCGGCAAAGTGCCGGGTGATGCCATCCAATTGGTAGCTCAGCCGCAGCCGGGAGGAATGGAGCTGCATCCCGCGCAGCCCCCAGCGGCGCAGGGCACGGTTCAGGGAAAAGTTGCCGTAGAGCTCGTCGCCCAGGATGGGAAGGTGCCGGACGGCGCACTGGACCCGCAGCTGGTGGGTTCTGCCCGTCAGCGGGGAAAGCTGTAGCAGGGTCAAGGGACCCCAGGGAGAGGAAATGACTTCCAGGGGAATCACATCCGTTTCCGCCCGCAGCGATCCTCCCGGGCGAACCTCCAGGCGGCTGCCATCGCTGCGCCGCAGCAGCCGGTCACACCAGCGCTCCCGCCGGCTGGCAGATCCCTCCACAAGGGCGTGGTAAACCTTCTGCACCCGCCCGTCGGCAAAACTTTCCCGCACGGCCGCCGCGACAGCTCCGTCCAGGGCCAGCAGTAGAATTCCCTCGGTGGCCGCGTCCAGGCGATTGAGCAGGAATAGACAACCCTCCGGCAGCCGGTAGGCCCTCCGGCGGAGGTCGTAGGGAGCCCGCAGCAGGGCAAGGGGGGAAGCGCCCGCACCGTTGGGATGGGAAAGGACGCCGCTGGCCTTGTCCACGGAGCAGAGGCCGTGGCCATCGCAGTGGACGGGCTGGACCGACCGGTGCAGCGCCCGCAGCAATGCCGGCCAGAGAAGCGTCCACGGCGCCGCCATCGCCGGCCATCACACTTCCGGCTTGGTCTTGGGAAGCCCGGTCACGCGACGGCCTTCCTTCCACTGGCCCCGCCGGCGCAGGAGATCGATGCGCTCGAAGCGGCCCAGAACGCTGCGCTTCTCCGCCTGCCCTCCGCTGGACCTGCGAAAGCTAGAATGCTTGGACATGGAAGGACGGTTGCAGATGCGGCGGCCAGGGCAAGCCCAAAATAACGGAACGGGCCAACTTCTCCGCCACTCCCAGCCGGGACCGGGGCGACGGCCCCGGCCGCCGATCCTTCACCGGCAAAATTTATTTACTTTTTCGGCCAAGGGGGGTAGCATCGCCTACCCATGACCGCCTCCGTCACGCAACATTCCGTCAAGCATCCTTCCCCGAACTACGTTTCCGTCGCCCCCAACGTCCGCTGCGGCACCACACCGGGAACGCACGTGTCTGGCACGTCCACGGCCAAACCTCCCACGTCTGCGAGCGCCGCAAAGACACTGAAGTGCGATCAAATTTCGAAGGAAGCTGCGGTGAAAGCCGCCAAAGACCAAAGGACACCCATGGCAAAGTCAATCCTGTGGCTGCTGGGTGCCACGCTCTGCGCGGGCGCTTGCGCAGTTCTCGTATCATTCTGCTTTCCCCTGGCATTCCTTGCCGGCGCTGCGATGTTTGCCTGCATTATCTTTGCGGCCGGAACCGCATTGCACAGCCTAATAAAAAATAGAAGCGACACCAAGGAACGCGGCATGATAGCTGAAAATCTGGCCAAAGCCTTCAATCAAATGCCGGCAGAGGAGCAGAATGACTTGATAAATACGCTGCTGGCCAGCCCAGAAGAGCAAAAAGATACGGTAAAACTGCTGCGGGCCAACCCGGAGGGACAGGATAGGGAAATGAGGAAGATGCTGGCTGGAAAAAATCCCGAAAAGAACATTTCATCGGACTACCTGCCCGATGGAACGGCCCGTGAACTCTTGCAAAAACGCCAAACGGGCACACCTCCGGAAGAAATTCTCCGCCAGGCCATTGAAAACATGGCCACGCCAGCACTTCGGGATCTGATGGACCTTGCCATGGACATGGTTGAAAAAAATGCTTTCGATGCCCTGTCCCAGGAGAACCAGATGAATATCTTAGCAGAGCGCGAGGGCTTCAAGTGGGATAATCCTTTGTCAATTGCAAACAAGTTTTTCCCCAATCCGACGCCAAAGGATATGCTGAAAGCCATTGGGCAAATGCAGGAGATAAAGAAGGAAAGCCTGGCAGCTTCCAAACCTGGCCATCAAGGACCGGATGCCACTCAGCAAGGATCCCGCCCCCAGGAGGCTTACGCCAAAAAGAGAATTTCGGCCCAGCCCTCCTCCTCCGCACGATCCGCTCATCCGCAAACAGGTCATCGGCCGGCAACGGACACGGCCATGATCAAAGAACCTCGATTTTCCCCAGCGGAGGTAAAGAAAGAGGCCTCTCAGAGCGGTCCAGTTGTAAAAGCCGTCGTAAAAACCATACTACTGGGAGCAGTTCCCGTCATTGCCGCCATCTTCCTTGCCATCTTCCTGGGACCCATCGCTGCAATTGCGGCGCTTCCCATCAGCATCTCAATTTTCTTCTTAGTTCTTGCAATGTCGTCCTACTATGCAAGCAAAGAAACAAACCGCCGCGAGGAAGCGTCCGAGATCCTGACCGGTGCCGTAAATGCGATGCCGGGAAAGGAATTCTGGAAACTCGTGGATAAAATTCTAGGAAAAGAGATAACGAGCGAGGAATTAAAGGCGAAAAAACTAGATCTCTCAAGCAGAAATACCTACTATCTTCCCAAGGGTGGTGCTAAAAATTTATCGAATAAACTTGCTGGACTTGTTCAAAATGGTGGGATTATAACTCGGAAGGAAATCTTCCTAAAATCTCTCGATGATATTCCCACGGACAAACTTCAGGAGTTGGCAAAGGAAGCCATGACCATTGCCTTCGACCGTACCCTGGAAGGATTGTCCATCCCCGAACGGTACAAATTCGTTGAAGAGCAACGCGAAACGCAGATGGAAAACATGGGCGAGAATGACACTTCCGGTAACTTGCCCCCAGACCCGAAGGAGCAATGGAAGTTGATTGCCAAAATGCAAAGCATGGCAAGCATCCAAGCCTAGGCCCAGGACCCGTAAAACCATATTCCACCTCCATCTGGGAAAGCAACCGCCATAGGCCCTATGGCGCAGAAGCTTGACTTCTTGAGGGAAAGGCCGCTCACGGGCGCTGCCCGGCGGAGGCCTCGAGGGCCGGCCGGGCCCAATTGGGGGCGCTGCCCCCAGCTTCGCTTCCCCCGATTATCGATGCTACGGCACTCCGTAGGCGGGGGATTGGCAAAGGGGCGCGGCAGCCCCCTTTGCGACCTCCCGGCCCGGTTTGGGGCGCTGCCCCCAGCTCCGCCATGCTGCGCTTCCCCCAGGCGTCGGTGCAACGACACTTCGCGGGGGGCCAGGGGGGCGCAGCCCCACCGTCAACCGACGGATCAAATCTGGCTAAGAAGCCTGGCCCTACGTGTTAGGACCCGTAAAACCACACTCTACCTCCATCTGGAAAGATGACCGATACGGACCTGTTGTGCAGGAGCTTGACTTCTTGAGGGAAGGGGCGCTCACGGGCGCTGTCCGGCGGAGCGGGCGGTGCCGCGGGCCGGCCCTGATGGAGAAAGAGCTACGCGGGGCGACCTGCGCGCTTCCCATGGCATCCGCCATGGCAGAAGCATCGCCCAGCACCTCGTTCTATCATCTCCTGGGGTTGGGCCGGCTCGCCAGCCTTGGATGGAACCGTCCGTAGCGCCCGTCCGGCCGGCGTCCCGAGCGAAGCGAGGGGGCCTCGAGGGCCGGCCGGGCCCATTTGGGGGCCCTGCCCCCAGCTTCGCTTCCCCCGATTATCGATGCTACGGCACTCCGTGGGCGGGGGATTGGCAAAAGGGCGCGGCAACC
>JAITSI010000091.1 GCA_031287845.1 Puniceicoccales bacterium | reverse complement strand
CAATGCGCTATCATCCCTCGCTTCGCTCGGGACGCCGGACGGACGGGCGTTAGGGACGGTTCCATCCAAAGCTGGCGGGCCGGCCCAACCCCAGGAGATGATAGAACGAGGTGCTGGGCAATGCTTCTGCCATGGCGGATGCCATGGGCAGCGCGCAGGTCGCCCTGCGTAGCCTTTTCCCCATCAGGGCCGGCCCGCGGCACTGCCCGCTCCGCCGGGCAGCGCCCGTGAGAGGCCCTTCCCTCAAGAAGTCAAGTTCCTGCGCCATGGGTCCATATCGGTTACTTTTCCAGATGGAGGTGGAATATGGGTTTACGGGTCCTGACCCTAGAACGGGAGAACAGCGGAGGATGGGGCGCTACCCTCCCCCGGGCCTTTGACTTCGCCGCACCCTCCTTTTCCAGACTCTACGGTGCCGTGACCTTTCGCAGGGGATGGAGATGCCGCGGAGAATGGGGTTTCTCTAACCCGGGGCGGGGCGGGTTGGTGATTTTTGGGCCTTGCCACGGAAAGTAGGTCGACCACGAGGCGATTCTCGGCATAGTGCAGAACCAGGTCATGGCAACCATATGATTCGTTTTCCAGGGATTGAAGATATTCTTTTGGGGAAGATGTGGAATCGCCGGAATTGAAAATCGCACAGAGCCTTTTTCCGAAATAGTCACTTTTTTGGGTGGCTTGCAAATGCGCCTGCGGGTTCACGCAAACCATCATCCATTTGCCATTGTTCTCTTTTATGGCGATTCCAGAATTGGGAATCAGCGCCAGGACGGCGGACAGGAGTGGCAAAGCTTCCCGTTGGCAATTACAGAAAACGAAATCACAGCCAGCGATCCCGTTGTCCGAGGCCTGGCGTAGGTCTTTTAAAAATTTTGTCTTTACAGATTTTCCCGTTTTGTTGCAGACAACCGCATTCACCGCATCGCATATTGCCTCCAGATCATTCTCCGCCAGGGAAATCTTTTCCCGATCCGCCAGCTCCCGCAGGGCATCGGCCGTTTTTTTGCCATCGGCCATCCCATCCAGGAAATGGATGCGAGCTTTGATTTCATCCCCGCTTTTCCATCCTCCGCCGACATTGCAGACGACCATGAATGCGATCGAGCCAATGGCGGCGCAGCCGGCGCAGCCGACCAGCACGGGCCACAGGACGGTGAGGGAGACGGCGAAGACCAGCACCCCGGTCACAGCCGTTCCTGCCACGGCCAGCAGCGTGGCGATGGCAATGGGATCCAACGGCCACAGCGGCGGTGGTACCAGGATCCCAATTTCATTTCTGTCGACGCCAGCGGTCATTGAATGCTTAAAAAGATAGAACAATTGGGAAATATGCAATCCGATTTGGCGAAGCGCGGGGGCCCGGCGGGTCCAGGCCCATTTCCCCAGGATCCCAACCGGCGACCCGGAGAATTTGCGGGTCGTCCTGGCCCATCCGCCGCTGGACCGGACGCGAGGCCTGGCCGTGGGCTCCCTATCCCTTTCCCAGTCTCGTGCGCAGCGCCGAGCCCTCCCGCTCCAGCTCGCCGAGGATGTCCTGGGCCCGCACGATGACCTCCACCGGCAGTCCCGCGAGCCGGGCCACGTGGATGCCGTAGGAGCGGTCCGCCGGCCCGTCGATAATTTTGCGTAAAAATAGAATTTCTTCCCCGCACTCCCGCACGGCGACGTGGCAGTTGTGCACCCGCGGCAGGGATTCGGCCAGCTGGGTCAGTTCCTGGAAATGGGTGGCGAAGAGCGTGCGCGGACCCCTTTCGTGCAGGTATTCCAGGACGGCCCAGGCGATGCTCAGTCCGTCGTAGGTGCTGGTGCCGCGGCCCACCTCGTCCAGGATGACCAGGCTGGACGGGGTAGCACAGTGCAGGATGGCAGCCGTTTCGCACATTTCCACCAAAAACGTGGACTGGCCCCGGGAAAGGTCGTCGCCGGCGCCGATGCGGGAAAAAATTTGATCCACGCAGCCGATGTGGGCCCGCGTTGCAGGAACCCAGCAGCCGCACTGGGCCAGGAGAACGATGAGCGCCACCTGGCGGATGTGGGTGGATTTGCCCCCCATGTTGGGGCCGGTGACCAGAAGAATTTGCCGCTCCTCCGCCGAAAGCCGGCTGTCATTGGCGACGAAGGGCTCCCGTCCCCCTCCCAGGCGCGTGTCCATCTGCTCCACAACCGGATGGCGGCCGCCGTCGATGGCGATGGCGCTGCCCCCGTCGACGGTGGGGCAGGAGTAGTTCCACTCCCGGGCCAGCTGGGCCCAGCCTGCGAAAAGGTCCACCTCCGCCAGGCCCCGGGCCAGCTCCGCGATGGCCTCCGCCTCGCCGATGAGCCGGCCGGCCACCTCTTCGAACAATTCCTGTTCCAGGGCAAGGGCATTGCGCTGGGCTTCGTCAATTTCCCGTTCCTTTTTCCGCAGTTCATCGGTGACAAAGCGCTCGCCCCCGACCGTGGACTGGCGGCGGACGTAGTGGGCCGGGACGGCGTGGAGGTTGGAGCGGGTGACCTCGATGTAGTAGCCGAAGGTGCCGTTGCGGCGGATGCGCAGGTTGCGGATGCCGGTGCGGGCCTGCTCCGCCGACTCCAGCTCCGCGATCCAGGACGTGCCCGCGCGCAGCAGCTTCCGCAGCTGGTCCAGCCGTTCATTGAAGCCGTCGCGGAGAAAGCCGCCATCCCGCGTGTCCTGGGGGAGGCCGTCGGCCAGGGCGCCGTGCAGATAGCCGCGCAGCTCGGCAAAATTTTTCCAACGCTCCACCCGGGAGGCCAGCCGGGGGCCGAGCGACTTTAAAATTTCCCCGATGGCCGGGACGCGGTTCAGCGTCGCCAGAATTCCCCCCACCTCCCGGGGCAGCCGCAGCCGATTTTGCAGCCGGCCCAGCATGCGCAGCAGGTCCCGCACGCCGCCCAGCAGCTCCCGCAGCTCGCCAAGGGCGGTGGGATTTTCCAAAAATTCCCCCACGCATTGCTGGCGTTCGGAAATTTTTTGCGGATCCTGCAGCGGCCGGGACAGGTATTCCCGCAGCAGGCGGGCACCGGCCGCCGTCCTGGTCCGGTCGACGGCGTGGGCCAAACTGCCCTCCCGGGTGCCCCGCACGGAGCGGAAAATTTCCAGGTTGGCCACGGTCCGGTCGTCCAAAATAAGGCTTTGGCCGAAGTGGACCTCGTCGATGCGGTGGACATTGCGCAGGCGGCCGCCCAGGTTCCGCGCTGCGTAGTAGAGCAGCGCCCCGGCAGGACCCAGAGCCGGGTGCCCATCGGGAATGGCGAAGCCGGCCAGCGTGGACAGGGACAGGGTTTCCAGGACGGCCTCAAGTCCATGGCGCTGGTCGAAGTGGGAGGCGGGCAGCTCCGTCATCAGCCGGCGCGTGGAGAGCAGCTGGAATGCCTCAAGCCAGCTTTCCCGCAGGCCGGCCCAGCGGTCGATTTCCCCCTCGCGGAGCAGGATTTCCCGGGGATTGAGAGCGGAAAGGGAGGAAAGCATCTCCTCCCATTTCTTCGACGTGGCAATGTGCAGCTCACCGGTGGAAACCTCCAGCCAGGCGGCGTGGATGGAGCTCCCGCTGACCTCAAAGGCGAGCAGGTGGTAGCTCTCCTGCGCCTCCATCTGCTCCTCCTCGATCATCGTCCCTGGGGTGTAGATGCGGGTCACGGCCCGGTTCACCAGACGTCCCGGGGAGGGAGGCTCCAGCTGGTCGCAGATGGCAACCTTCCAGCCGGCGTCGATGAGCCGGCGCAGGTAGCCGTGGACCGCGTGGTAGGGGATGCCGGCCATGGGCATGCCCTGGCGCTGGGTCAGGGTCAGGCCCAGCAGCTGGGAGGCAACCTCCGCGTCCCCGTGGAACAGCTCGTAGAAGTCGCCCAGGCGGAACAGCAGCAGGGTCCCCTCGGGCAGACCCTGGCGCGCCCGCTCGTACTGGGCCTCCATGGGCGTCAACTCGGATTTCATTTCCATTGGTCGAGAAATTTTTTCAAAAATGGGACCCAGAGAGCAAGGGCCGCGACAAGAAACAGAACCGGCGTGGCCGGAGAAACGGCCGGCCGGGCCATCGCCCCATGGTCCTCCGGCCGCCAGGGCTCAACGGTCCAGCGGAGAATGGAAGCCAGGGGAACGGCAAGGGCAGCGAAGAGCACGAACGCCGCGGCGGGATGGTGGCACAGGAGCGGGGGCAGGGCGAGGGCTCCCAACAGCGCGGGGGCGACGCCGAGGGAAAGCAGGGCGAGGGAGAATGGCAGCGCGTGGCGAAATTTCAGCCGGCGCAGGTCCAGGCCAAGCCGGTCGGGGGCAGACCCCGCCACGAGGCGGACCAGGACGGCGGAGAGAAGGAGGGCCAGCAGGGCAGGCGGGACGCCGCTGCGCAGGGTGGGGAGGAGGCAGCCCGGGCAGAACAGGAGCGCGGCCGAGAGGAGCAGCAGGGATTCTAGGCTTTGCCAGAGGTAGGCCCCGCGGTGGCAGAGCAGGCCATGGCAAGGAATGGTCAGGGCCAGCAAAATTATAAGGGTCTTCAGGTCGTAGGACGGGGGAACGCAGAGCCACAGGGAAAGATAGGTGGCGCTAAACCAAAAATTTTCCAAAACCTGCCCGGCGGCGCGGGGAACGGATTGCTCGCTGAAGCAGAAGGGGAAGAAGGATGCCACGCCGAGCAGGCCGATGGTGTGGAGCCGGCGCAGGGGCAGGGAAAGCGGGTCCCGGGCCAGTCCGGCCAGTGCGATGAGCTGGAGAAGCCATGCCAGGGCGCGGCCAAGGCGGGGGACCGGTTCCCGCAGGGCGCAGAGTAGCCAGATCAGTCCAAGGCAGGGAAATAGGAGATTGGGCCGGTCCCGCAGGGCAAGGGCGCAGGCCAGCACGGCAAGAAATGGGCCGCGGCGTGCAATTCCCAGGCCAACGAGCGCAAATCCAAATTCGACCGGGGAAAGCACGGCCGCCACCGTGGCCAATCCCCGGCCGCTTTCAATTCTTTTTCCACGGACCCGCGCCGGGATTCGCAGCGTGCCGCGGCGGAACGCGATGCGGAGGCCGTTGGCGAATTTTATTGCCCCTCCGCCGGGCGCGGTGCGGCACCGGAGGGTCGGGGAAGCGGGGTGGGGCGGAGAGGGATGGGCCGCCGGGAGGTGGAAAAATGGGAAAAAAAACTTCCCATTGACAGTTCCCCCGGGGGCCCTACGCTGTGACCGTCATGGCGGGTTTGGAAAAATGGGGAAAGGGGCCGCTCCGGGGGCTGTTCCGGGGATTGCTCCTGGGATTGGCTCTGCTGGGTACCGGCTGCGGCAAGATGGTGCTCTACTCCAACGTGGGGGAGAGGCAGGCCAACGAGATGATTGCCCTGCTGCGGACGCGCAACATGGCCGTGGAGAAGGTGGTCGGCCTGGAGGGGACCTGGTCCATCATGGTGGCCAACACGGACTTCGCCGCCGCGGTGGACGTGCTGGGGAACTATGGCTATCCCCAGGACCAGTTTGCCACCCTGGGCCAGGTTTTTCAAAAGTCCGGGCTGGTGTCCTCGCCGACGGAGGAGCGGGCCCGGTTCATGTACGCACTTTCCGAAAATTTGGCCGAAATGATCAGCCACATCGCCGGCGTGGTAACGGCACGGGTGAACATCGTCCTGCCGGACAACAATCCCTACACCGATTCCATCTCGCCCTCCTCGGCGGCGGTGTTCGTCGCCTACCGGCCCGGGACCAACATCGAGGATGCTGTCCGTGATATCAAGTATTTGGTCACCAACAGCATTGAGGGACTTGCCTACGACAAGGTCTCCGTGGCGCTGTTCCCGGCGCCCATGGCATCGGAGGAAATCGTCCGGGGCAACGAGCTGGTGAACATGCTCTCCATCCACATGACCCGCTCCTCGGTCCTGGTCTTCTGGCTGGTGCTGCTGGTGGTGGTGGCGGCGACGGCCTGCCTGTCCTTCGTGGGCGCCAAGCTCATTTTGGACTACCTGTCCGTAAAAAAGGAGGAAAAGCAGAAGGCAAGGGCGAAGGCGGCACCGGCGGAGGAGGGTGAGCCCGAGGGCGCGGCGGGCGACGGCGACGAGGGCAACTGACCGGGCCGGGAGGTGGACGATGGCGGCGGTGGAACTGCGCGAGGCACTGGACCAGGACCCGGAAGGGGTGATCCGCATGCTGCGGCTCATCTACGAGCCGGTCACATTCCTCCACCCATCCCGGCTGGTGGAGTGGTTTCCGGAGAAGACCGTCCTGGCTGTGCTGGTCCGCACGCGCCAGGGCTGGCTGGCGGTCAACCGGCTCGTGCGGGAGCGGCTGCGGCTGAAGCTGGAGTACCCAAAGCCCATCACCGAGGCGCGCCACGGCCTATTTTTCGAATCTCCTGCCCTGCTGCGGCGCCTGGCCCGCTACGCCGGAGCCGCATTTTTGGCGGCGGAAATTCGCCGGGTGGTGCGCCAGCGGGAACTGCGGGAATTGATGTCCTGCCTGGGCTCGGAAATTTACCAATTTGTCCTGCGCAAGGCATTTTTCTTCCGCATGCAGGACCTGCCCATTCCCACGGCCGGGGAAAAAAAGTCGCTGGTGGAGCGGGTGGAGGCCACGGGACGGGGCTGCATCACCGCCTGCCTGTTCGATCTGCCCCAGACCCTGCGGGAACGGTTCCCGCTGAAATTTGCAGCGGATGAGCAGTGGCCCTTCGCCAAGGGCGTGGGCAGGCGCGAGGCGGAGGGATTTTGGAAATTTTTGGCACGGCTGCGGGACTACGCGGCGTCGGCCTAGGGAGGGAACCATGGCCTGGGTATTGGATCGGGAAAAACGGTGGGGGGTGGCCCCCGGCAAGCACATCCTGCGGGCCGGTGAATTTTTGGCGCTGCGCGGCACGGCGGACCTGATCCGGGATGCGGAGGCAATCGCCAAGGACATCATCCGGGAGGCGCAGGCAGCGGCGGCCAAGCTGGATGCGGCGGCAAAGGCAAGGGCCAAGGAGCTCGCAGACAGCACCCAGGCGGCATTTGAAAAAAAGAAAAAGGAGGGCTATGACGTGGGCCTGGCCGAGGGAAAGCGGGAAATGGCAATGCAGATGATGGAGATTACCGGAAAGAACGTGCAAAGTTTCGCCGCCTACTCCGACTTCGTTCTCAACATGGTCATGCGCGCCATGCGCCGCGTCATCGGGGAAATCCCCAACACGGAGCTGGTCCACCGCATCATATCCAATTCCCTGCACCTGCTCCGCGGCCAGCGGCAGGCGGTGCTCCGGGTCAATCCCGAGCAGGCATCGGCGGCGCGGGCCAGCATCGCCGAACTTACCAAGGAAAGTGACCTGCTCCAGACGATGGTGGAGGTGGTGGCCGACGGCCGATTGGAAAAGAATGCCTGCCTCATCGAAACCGAGGTCGGCGTGATGGATGCCAGCCTGGAGGTGCAGCTGGAGGCCATCCGCAAGGTTTTGGAAAAAACCCTCGGCGCTTCCTGATGGGCCTTGCCCTCCGCCCCATTCCGATGGTTCTATCCAGGGTCAGGACCCGTAAACCCGGTCCGCCGGTTGACGGTGGGGCTGCGCCCCCCTGGTCCTCCCCATCCGCAGCGTGCCGTCGCCATGGCACCGATGGCTGTAAGGGAAGCGAAGCCGGGGGCAGGGCCCCCAATAGGGCCCGGCCGGCCCTCGAGGCCCCATCAGGGCCGGCCCGCGGCACCGCCCGCTCCGCCGGGCAGCGCCCGTAAGCGGCCCTTCCCTCAAAAAGTCAAGTCCTTGCACCACAGGGTCCATATCGGTCTCTTTTCCAGGTGGAGATGGAGTGTGGTTTTACAAGCTCTGACCATAGCAGTAAAAGACGTCCCGCTCCGTGGCGCGGAAACGAAAAAAGCCATCAGTTACCTTCGCCGCATAAATTTTTCTCAATGTCATCCCATCGCAGGAATTTACTGCGCTCACAGAAGAGCTGTTGGGAATTTATTACCCTTACACAATCCAATAGCAAATCACGATATGTCGAAATAACGAGGCTAATTTCAAAAATTCGATCGGAACGGAACTCCGCGAAAGATTTTTGAATTTTGTCCACTAGATCTTTGAAAGCTTGAAGAACGGCTGGGGCCATATTTTCTCCTTGCTGAGGAAAGCGTGATGATTCAGCCTGAAGCTTTTCTTCATATCTTGCAATGATACTTGCCAGCGCCGCGCATAGTTTCTCGCGCAGTGGCAGATTGCAGTGGATAAAGCGTATAATGGATTTGTCCTTCAAGCAATCCTCACCTAGCGGCTTCAAAAGTTCTTGCATGGCCCTTACGGTTTCCAGATTGGCTCTTCCCTCATCCTCCCGCAATAGCCATGCCCAAGCCTTGCTCCAGTTTTCCCTGCCACCGCTATCGCATACATAATCCAAAAAATTTATTATTGGCGCTCGAAATATGAAGTGAATGCTTCCCTCCTCTTCCAGTTCCGGATCGGCGACAATCAAACGCCCAAAGCAGTTCGGATCACTTTCAATTTTTTGCAGATATTCCAGTACCTGTTTTTGACGACCTGCCTCATGCCTTCTCAGAGAGAAGAGTTTCTTGCGCATATACAGCAATAGTTCCCTGGCCTTCGCAAAGGGAAGTCGCACGTCCGCGCACGCCCATTGATTCATGATTAACTGATCAGCGTTTTTTTCGTCCCCTTCCATAATTTTTAATTTTCCCGCGATTTTGTCCACCATCATGCGCATTTCATCAGCAGGCTCCCTTGGGACATCCATGGGCGAACATTTCGATGGACAAATGTCTTTCAGGTCTAAATGTCCTAAAATTTCTCTAACTTTATCATATTCAATAGTCTCGCCACAGATACCGGACTGACGCAAATGCCGATTTATTTCCGCAATGAAATCTGCAAAAAAATCGTTACAGCACTGTGTGCCACTCCCACTGCACAACCTTTCTCTTGCAACTACAGTGAAGGTTTGCAGGAGAATCGAGTTCAGAATTTCGCGTAGCTCGTTCTGGTACAGGGATTCGATTTGTAAAATTTCATCATATCTCTTTAAAACACAGCTCAGCGCAGCGTACATTATTTCGCGTTGTGGCAAACTGCAGTAGATGAAATATGAAACATATTTGTCCGTCAAATCATCCTTAATGGATGGACTTAAATATTTTGTTAATAGTTCTCGCATGTCCTTCACCGATTCCCGGGTGGCCATCTTCCTCCATTCCTCCATCAGGCAGGCATAGGCCCTTTTCTCCTCCTTGCCATGTCTACCGGAACCAATAATGTTTAACTCCGGAATTCGAAACGTAAAGCAAGCGCCATTCCCCTTTTCCAGTTCCAAATAGGCAAAAATAAAACCGCTAAGAGTGCATGTTATATCTTCTTCGACACTTTCTAGCAACTTAAGAAAATCTAGAATAGTAAGTACTCCCATATCCCCAAAAAGGACCTTCCAGCGACATTCTCTCAATAATTCTCTAACGATCTCAATGGAGGGTCGCGCGCCTTCGCACAGCCATGAACCCGGAACTAATTGCTTACCACTTTCATTGTCAATTGGTAAATTATTTACCCCTTCCACGATTTTGTCTATTATCTCGGCCATTTTTTTGATCCGCGCTATTGCTTCAATGTACCAATCTTGAGTGAATTTACTATCAGTGTCCTCATCCGAATCCGGGAAAGATAAAATTTTTCCTATACGAAAATGGGAATTCATATAAAAATATGAATAGGGCATCAATTGATCGTCTATTTTTCTTATGTATTTCTCTAAAAAAGTGAAAGATTCCCCTAAAATATCTTTGTCATGCCATTGACTACAGCGCCTTCTTTCATGGCATTCCTGGATATTTGTCACCAAGCCAACAAAGACTTTCGGGATGGTTGAGGCTATGAATTTCTCCAATTCGGGTCTGTATGATAATTCAATTTGCATGCAATTATTCCATTCTGTGGAAATACTTTCCAGTGCCTCGCACAATTTCTCACGCAGTGGCAGATTACAATGGATAAACCACATCGCGGAGGGGTCGCTGGGGGATGGGAATATTTTTGGATGATCTGAAAAAAGTTTTTGCATGGCCGTTACGGTTTGCGGGCTGGCTCTTCCTGCCTCTTCCAACTGCAGCCACTCCCAGGTCTCGGCCCAGTTACTTTCGTGGCGGATGGCGTCTATGAAGTCTGCCACCGGCATTCGAAATGTGAACCGAATGCCATTATTTTCTATTACATTCGGATCGGCGGCAATCAAACGTCCAAAGCAGTTTGGATCTTGTTGAATCCCCAATAGATGGTCCAGCAGCTGTTGCACTTGTTCATCCGTCTGGTTATTCAGATTGGCAATCTGAATGCGCAGCTTCTGCAACAATTCCCTAATTTTTTGAACGGAGGGCCGCGCACCATCGCATGACCATTGGCCCACGAATGGGGAGAACGTGCTTTCGCCGTTGCTCGAAACTTTTTTTAATTTTTCCTCAATTGCGTTCACCGCATCGACCATTTCCCTGATTAGATTTTGCTGGGTGGCTGACACTTGGACGGGTGGCGAAGCCGTTGGCGTCGAGGCGATCGGCACATTAACGGCTTGAGCCGAGGAGACAAACGCCAAAGTAGCCTGTTCCGAAGAGGATAACTCCAAAGTAGTCCCTTCCGGTGAGGTTTGCCCTGGGGAGATTGGCTCCGAAGAGATCTGCTCCGGGGAGATTGGCTCCGAGGAGGCCTGCTCCGAGGAGGTTGGCTCCGAGGGGGTCTGCCCTGGGGAGGTTAACGGCGAAGTGCCTGGGCTAGCGGCGGACTTCTTCGACCAGAGGGCGCATAAAAAACTGCGGGTGGGGGCGAATGTGACAATTGCCACAACGCCGCGGCGCAGGCCATTCTGCCTATTCAAAAGGAGAACGAAGGGCAGGAAGAGGAAACAAGGCAAGACAAGGGGCAGGGTCAAAATTGCCAAAAAAATACCCAGGGTGCTCACCACGGGCTTCAAGAGCAGCGGGCAGGAGGCGCAGGCGCGGCTAAAACTACTGACGGATTGCACCGATGCCATGGGAAAGGCCGGATTCCTAGTGCCGGCGGCGCCATCGTCAATGCAATTCCATGCCGCTCCGTGCCGGGGACGCATTGGGATCGGTTCGGCCGGGATGGGAGCTATTGGGCCAGGATGGCAGGGAATTGGCAGAAAATTTTCAAAATGAATGCACTCCGGACTTGTCTTTGTCCCGCGTCGCGCAAAATGCACCCCCATGTCAGATTCGCCTAATTCCCCCGCCGCCGCAGGGGAGGGACCTGCCGGTGCCGTGCGCGTTTCCCGGGACATGCTGGCCGCCGCCGCCAGGGCCCAGAAAGTTACGCCGACCGGTGCCGCCCAGCCGGCGGATGGGGAAAAGTCCTCGGAGCTGCAGGAGCGCATCCGGGAGCTGGTTGTCCTGGCGAAGGGCCGGGGCTATGTGTCCTTTGACGACATAAATGCCTCCCTCGGAGAGGACAGAGAGGTCTCCGAGGCCGAGATCGAAAACATCATCAACATCCTCGAATCCCTGCAGGTGGAGGTGCTGGACTCCGATGAGGTGGTCAAGCACGAACAGGAGGACCGGGAACGGCTGGAAAAGCGGGTCTACGAGGACCAGGTGGACACGGCCAACGAGGATCCGGTGCGCACCTACCTGCGCCAGATGGGGAAGGTGCCGCTGCTGACCCGCGAGCAGGAGGTGGGAATTTCCAAGCGCATCGAGTCGGCGGAGCAGCGGGCCCAGGATGAGCTGCTCTCCATCCGCTTCGCCGCAGATTACCAGCTGCAACTGGCCAGGCGGCTCCTGTCCAAGGACGAACGCTTTGACCAGATCGTGCTCGACAAGAAAATTGAGAGCCGGGAGGCCTACTATGAGATGCTGCCCCGGCTCATCCAGGACAGCAGCGCGCTGCTGGCGCGGCTGGACGAAATTGCCGCGGAATCCGCCGCCAGCGAGGACGAGGAAAAGCGGCAGAAGCTGCGGCTGCGGACCAAGAACTACGAAACCCAGCTGAAGCAGATTCTCAAGCGCTTTTGTTTTAAAATTAAGCTCTTCGAGGACTATTTGACCGAGAAGGGCCCCCTGCTGCGCCGCATCAAGCGGGGCATTGACATGCTGGCCCTGGCCAAGCGCCGGCCCCTCCGTCCCCAGGAGGCCCGGCAGATCGAGCAGGAGCTGGCCGAGTTCTGCCACGAGTACCACACGGATCCGCACACGCTCTTCGACGTGCTGAAGCGCTTCCGCCGCCACATAAAGGCCCATCACCAGGCAAAGACGGAGATGGTGGAGGCCAACCTGCGCCTGGTCATTAGCATTGCCAAAAAATATACCAACCGCGGCCTCTCCTTCCTGGACCTGATCCAGGAGGGCAACATGGGCCTGATCAAGGCGGTGGAAAAGTTCGAATACCGGCGCGGCTACAAATTTTCCACCTACGCCACCTGGTGGATCCGCCAGGCCATCACCCGCTCCATCGCCGACCAGGCGCGCACCATCCGCATCCCGGTGCACATGATCGAGACGCTGAACCGGGTAATGCAGGTCCAAAAGCAGCTCTTGCAGGAACTTGGCCATGAGCCATCGCCGGAGGAGGTGGCCAACGAATTGGACATTTCCCTGGAGCGGGTGCAGAGCATCATGAAGATGGCCCAGCAGCCCATTTCCCTCCAGACCCCCGTCGGCGATGGGGAAGATTCCTGCTTCGGCGACTTCATCGAGGACAAGAGCGCCGATGACCCCCACGACACGGCGGCGAACAGCCTACTCAAGGAAAAGATCCGGGAAATCCTCGTCACCCTGTCCGAGCGGGAGCAGAAGGTGCTCTCCCTGCGCTTTGGCCTGGACGACGGCTACGGGAGAACCCTGGAGGAGGTGGGCCAGCAGTTCAACGTGACCCGGGAGCGCATCCGGCAGATCGAGGCAAAGGCGCTGCGCAAGATGCGCCATCCCACCCGCATCCGCCAGCTGAACGGATTCCTGGTGGGCGAAATGAAGCTGTCCGGGGAGGGGTTCGACAGCTTCCGCAGGCGGGGCCAGGAACGGGCCAACTGAGGAAAAAAACAACCCCCCATCCCCTGCGTCCGGCTCGCGGTCCGCTCCCACGGGCCAACGCCACCGCGACAATGCTGCGCCGGGGCAAGGCCCTGCGCCAGTGCAAAGTCCTGTGCCGGAGGATTGGCAAAGGGGCGCGGCAGCCCCTTTAGGACCTCCAGGCCCCCAGGGTCGGCAGGCCCGGTTGGGGGCCGCGCCCCCAGCTTCGCGGTACTCCGCTTCCCCCGGCGTCGGTGCCGTGGCGACGGCACATCGTGAAGGGGGACTGCTAAAGGGGCGCAGCCCCACCGTCAACCGGCGTACCGGGTTTACGGATCCTGATCCTAGAGCAGGTCGCCCAGCGTCCCGAACTCGCTCTGCGCCCCGCTCTTCCAGGCGTTGATCTCGTTCTGCAATGCCCGTGGATCATAGTCCAATGCCTTGATGGATAGGGCAATGCGCTCGTTGGCGGCGTCAATTTTGATCACCCGGGTCTGTACCTCCTCGCCGATTTTGAGCACGTCGCGAATCTTTTCCACCCGCTCTTCCCGGATTTGACCGATGTGGATGAAGCCGTCAATGCCCTGTTCCAGTTCCACGAACGCGCCGAAGTTCGTCAATTTGACCACCTTTCCCTTGACCACGGCGCCCACCTTGAAGAATTCGTGGATGCGGTTCCAGGGGTTGTCGGACAGCTGCTTGATGCCCAGTGCGATGCGGTGCCCATCCTCGTCGACGGAGAGCACGACCACCTCCACCTCGTCCCCCACGTGGAAAAGCTCTTCGAGATTTTTGAGCTTGCGGGTCCAGGAGACGTCCGAGACGTGCACCATGCCGTGGATTCCCTGCTCCAGCTCCACGAACGCGCCGTAGGTGGTGAGGCTCTGGATGGGGCCCTTGACCACGGTGCCGACGGGGTAGCGGTGGGCGATCTGCTCCCAGGGATTTTCCTCCAGCTGGCGCAGGCCCAGGGCAATTTTCTGCTCCTCCTTCTGGATGCCGATGACCACCGCCTCCACCTCCTGGCCGATTTTCAGCACGTCGGATGGCTTGGCGATCTTCCGGGTCCAGGAAATCTCCGTCACGTGGACCAGGCCCTCCACGCCGTCCTGCAGCTCCACGAATGCCCCGTAGGGGACAAGATTAACCACCTTGCCCTTGACGCAGGTGCCGATGGAATAGCGCTGCTCGATGTTGTCCCAGGGGTTGGCCATGGTCTGCTTCAGGCCCAGGGAAACCCGCTCCTTTTCCCGGTCGATGGCGATGACCATCAGGGTGAGCTCTTCCCCGATGCGGACCACCTGGTTGGGGTGGGTAACCCTTCCCCAGCCCATGTCCGTGACGTGGAGAAGCCCATCGAAGCCGTCCAGGTCGACGAAGGCGCCGTAGTCGGTGATGTTTTTCACAAAGCCCTTGACCAGGTCGCCGACCTTGAGCTCGTCGAAGAGCCGCCGCGACTTTTCCCGCCGCTCGTCCTCGAGCAGCTCCCGCCGGGATAGGACGATGTTCCTCCGCTCCTGGTTAATTTTAATAATTTTGAAGTCGTAGGTCCTGCCGATGAACTGCTCGACGTTTTTCACCGGCTGGATGTCCAGCTGGGACGAGGGCAGGAAGGCATCGACGCCGATGCCCACCAGGAGCCCGCCGCGGGTCTTTCCCTTAATCTTTCCCGTGACCACGCCCCCCTCCTCGGCCGTTGCCGCGATCTTTTCCCAGTTTTTCTGCTGCTGAGCCCGGTCGTAGCAGATGATCGGACTGCCAAACTGATCCTCCACCTTTTCCAGGTAGACGTCGATTTCCTGGCCCGGCTGGACGTCGTTGGGGTCATCGAACTCGGACAGGCGCACCTTGCCCTCCGACTTGGCTCCGATGTCCACCACGACCTCGCCCTGGCGCACCTCGGTGACGACCCCTCGAACGATTTGGCCCGCCCTAAGCCGGGCGACGGCGCTGCCGGCCAGCAGCTCTTCCATGACGTGTTGCATAAATTTTGCCTCCGCGCGGGGCGAAGGGATGGCTGTTACTTTTCTACGGATTTGCCGGCGGACCTCCCATCGGCCTCCTCGGCCACACTCTGCCGCGTTTTTCCCAAATGCAAGGATTTTTCCGACCCGGCTGGGTTTTTCCTCCGGCGGCGGAGGGCGCCGGGGACTGGGGTCAGGACCCGTAAAACCACATTCCACCTCCACCCGGAAAAGTGACCGATGCGGACCTGTGGTGCAGGAGCTTGACTTCTTGAAGGAAAGGCCTCTCACCGGCGCTGCCCCGCGGAGCGGGCAGTGCCGCGGGCCGGCTCCGATGGCAAAAAGGCTACGCGGGGCGACCTGCGCGCTGCGATGGCGGAAGCATCGCGGCCTCGAGGGCCGGCCGGGCCCTATTGGGGGCTGTGCCCCCAGCTCCGCTTCCCCCAACTATCGATGCTGCGGCACTCCGTGGGCGGGGGATTGGCAAAGGGGCGCGGCAGCCCCCTTTGAGACCTCCAGGCCCGGTTTGGGGCGTCGCCCCCAGCTTCGCCGTGCTCCGCTTCCCACAAGCCACCGGTGCCGTGGCGACGGCACTTCGCGGAGGGGATGCCAGAGGGAGCGCGGCAGCTTCCATGTCCGCTTTCGGCCACTTTCTCCGCCATTGGACAAAAATCCATTGCCAAAATTTTTTCCAGCGGACAGCGTGGAGCTGTGAAGAACGTCCTCTTTCCCCGCTTCAGCGACGGGCGGCTCTGGGCCAAGGTGAGCCTGGGGACGCTGCTCATGTTCGTGCCCCTGGTGAACATCCTGGCCTTTGGCTACCTCTACCGCTTTGCCCGGGATCCCCACCATGCCTCCGACGGCGGCGTGCAGCTGCCGGAGTGGAACGACCCGGTCCGGCTGCTGGTCGACGGCCTGCGCCTGCTCTGCTTTACCGGCATCCACCAGCTCGGCGCGATGGCCCTGGCGTGGCTGGCAGCGGAGGCGCTGTGGCTGGGCAGCTTCGGCCACGTCTTCCTCTGCTGGCCGACCCTCTTCCCCCTCACCACCATCCTCACCCTGCCGGTTTTTCTCACCTGTCTCATGCTCTACTTCCCGCGGGAGCGCTTCCGCGACTGCCTCTGCCCGGCCACCTACCGCCACTACCTGCGCTTTTTCTGGTGGCCCATGGTCTGGCCGGCGCTCGGCTTCGTCGGCCTGCAGTGCACCTGCTGGTGGGCGCTCTACGGCCTTGCCTGGTTCCTGGGCTACGGCGTCGTCTTTGCCAGCTTCAACGAGCTGCTTCGCCACTTCGGCGACCGCATCTACCCCTTCCCGCCCCGCCGCCGGCCGAACCTGCACCCGCCCGGCTGATCTCCCGCGGCCCGGATCCGGTTGGTGCCCGCAACTTCTGCCACCGGCCCTCCGCCCCTGCGGATTCGGACCCGGCCGGGAGGATGGGGTCAGCGCGAGTTCCTGCCCTTTCCGGCCCGGCGGGGAAAATTCTTGCCTTTCATCCACCTCCGCGCCAGCCTTCTCCAATGCTCAGCGAGCTGCGCCATCCGGCCGTCACGGTTCTGGTTCCCTTTTTTAACGAGGGTCCGCTCCTGCGGCGGGCCCTGGAGAGCGCCCGTGGCCAAACCCTACGGGACATCGAAATTCTCTGCATCGACGATGGGGCCGATGATGCTACGCTGGCCATCGCCGTGGAATTTGCGCAGGGGGATGACCGCGTGCGCATCCTGCACAATGCGAGCAATCAGGGAATCAATCGGGTGCGCTGCCGGGGCGTGCGGGAGGCGAGGGGAAAATTTTTGCTGAGCCTGGACGGCGACGACGCCCTGGAGCGGGACATTGCCGAGGTGGCCTACGGCCATGGCCAAGGGCTGGACGTGGACGTGGTGGAGTTCCTGGAGTACGTCTACCGGAACGGCATGCGGGGGATTCGCCGGGCGAAGGAACGCATACCCTACGGCATTGCCCATGGCAAGCCCCTGCACCATCTGCTGCGCCGCTGCATCTTTGCCGGCAACATGCGGAGAATCTTTGTGCGCAGTGACACCTATCGGGCAGCGCTGGACCTGATTGGGCCGGAATTTTGCAATAGCCGCATCGACATGTGCGAGGACCTGGTCCACTTCATCGCCATCCATAGGATGGCCCGCCGCGCCATGGTGATAGAAAAAATTGGCTATCACTACTTTTGCCGGAAAGGCAGCCTGTGTCTCCTGGATCTGGATTCGCAAACCATTTCCTACGACGTCCTTAGCGAGCGATTCCGGGACCAGATGCGGGCCTTTCGCCGCGCCTTTGCCCTGCTGCACCACAGCCAGCGGCACCTCCTTTTTCCCCACATCGCAGGCACAAACAAATTACTAGAAAGGGAGTGTGACCTATGCAAAAAACTGCTCCCGCCGGAAAACTACGCCGCCCTGCTGGCCCCATTCCTCGACGAGCCGGACTACCTTGGCGGGATTTCTTCGCTGAGGTCGCTGCTCTCCGCCTCCAGCCCGGAGCTGGTGCCGGGGGGATCGGTTGGGGTACCGGCCGGGCCTTTGCCACCGATTGCCTTTGCCTGAGCCCTGCGCCGGCCCACCGGCCTGGCCATTCCGGCCTTCTCCGTTTCCGTCTCCGTGCCGACCGCCTGGTCCGGCCTGGTGGGAAATGCGATGCGCTTTCCGCTGACCGCCGCGTAGACCGTGGCGCCGTCGATGGTTTCCTGCTCCAGCAGCGCGGTCACCAGCGCCTTCACCGCCCGCTTCCGGGACTCTAGAATTTCCTTCGCCCGCCCGTACTGCTCCAGCAGGACCCGGCGCACCTCCTCGTCGATGCGCTGGGCCGTTTTTTCACTGTAGTTCTGGTTGCGGGTAATTTCCCGGCCTAGAAAGATGTGATCGGCGTTTTCTCCCAGCGCGATGGGGCCCAGCTCCCCCATGCCCCAGTCGCAGACCATGTGCCGGGCCAGCCGGGTGGCCATTTTGATGTCCCCCTCGGCGCCGCTGGAGATTTCCTCCAAAAATAGTTCCTCGGCGATGCGGCCCCCCATGGAGCAGCAGATCTGGTTGAGCACGTGGTGCCGGGAACGGTTCAAAATGTCCTTGGTGGGCATGAACATGGTGCTGCCCAGGCTGCGGCCGCGAGGAATAATTGTTACCTTGTGCACGGGCATGAGGCCGTCGTCGATCACCGCCTGCACCACCGCATGGCCGGCCTCGTGGTAGGCGACAACGCGCTTGTCGGCGTCGTCCATGAGCTTTTTCCGCTCCCGGCCATAGGCAACCTTTTCCCGCGCCTCCTCCAGGTCCACGGGATCCACGCGCTTCTTATTCTTCCTCGCCGCCAGCAGCGCCCCCTCGTTCAGCAAATTTTCCAGGTCGGCCCCGGAAAATCCCGGCGTGTTGCGGGCGATCACCGAAAGATTGACCGCCTCGGCGAGCTGGATCTTTTTGCCGTGCACCCGGAGAATTTCCTCGCGGCCCAGCAGGTCGGGCAGGTCGATGGTAACCTGCCGGTCGAAGCGGCCAGGGCGCAGCAGGGCACTGTCCAGCACGTCGGGCCGGTTGGTCGCGGCCACGAGAATGACGCCCTCCCGGCCATCAAAGCCGTCCATTTCCACGAGGATGGAGTTGAGCGTCTGCTCCCGCTCGTCGTTGCCGCCGCCCAGGCCAGCACCGCGCTGCCGGCCAACGGCGTCGATCTCGTCGATGAAGATGATGCAGGGGGCGTGCTTGCGGCCCTGTTCGAACAGGTCCCGCACCCGGGCGGCGCCGACGCCGACGAACATTTCTACGAAGTCCGAGCCGCTGATACTGAAAAATGGCACGCCGGCTTCCCCGGCAACGGCCTTGGCCAGGAGCGTCTTACCCGTTCCGGGCGGGCCCACCAGCAGACAGCCCTTGGGAATGCGGCCCCCGATTTCGCGGAATTTTTGCGGATTTTTTAAAAATTCCACGATCTCCGCCACCTCCTCCTTTGCCTCGTCGCAGCCGGCCACGTCCGCGAACAGCGTCTTCGGCATGTCCATGCTGTGGAGCCTAGCCTTGCTCTTGGCGAAGGTCATGGCGCCCTTGCCCGCGTTGCGCACCTGGCGGGCAAAGAAAAAGTAGAGCAGGCACAGGATGACGAGAAACGGGACGATGCTCAGGAGCAGGTCGGGGAGAAAGGTGCTGCCAGGCCGCTCCCGCAGGGGCGAAGCATCCACAAGGGCGTTGAAGCGGCTGTCCGTGAGCCTGCCCTCGGCGCGGAAATCCAGGAGCAGGCCACCCTCCTCCTCCGCCTGGGCCCGGCCGCTCACCCGGTACCACTGGGGCCCGCCGCTGGGAATGGCGCGGATCTCTCCCCCGGTGATGCGGCCCTGGGACGCCGCCTCCACAACCCGGTTCATCGTCCAATCCACGGCCATGGCAACCGGTGCCCGCGGCGTAATCAGGACCCAGGCCGCCAGCAGGGACAGGATGAGCAGGGCCCAGATGGCAAAAATTTTTGGATGAAAGCTTCCCATTGGCCGCGACTGCTTCTTCTTCATGGCAGCAGGGCCGTTCACCTAAGGAATGGTGCCGGGGAAGTCAACCGCCGACGGCAAAATTTTCGCAGCGGTCGTCTGGCAATTTTTTTCTTGCAGCAAGGGCGCGGCATTCCAGACTGGAAACCATGTCCGACATGTCCCTCACGCGGCCCAGCGCAGAGTACCTGCAGGCCATGGGCGCCGAAGCTGCCATGGTGCAGGGGCAGATGGCCGTAGGCAGCAAGAACGGATTTGCGACCGTGGAACCCACCGGGGCAGTCGGTTCGCAGTCGGCCTCGTTCCGCAAGGAATTCAACAGGAGCCTGGACTCGTTCAACGACAATGCCGGGGAAGAGGTTGGCCAGCTCACGGCGGAGAAAAATTTCAAACTGTCGGACGATCTGGCGGCGGAACGGCAGGTGGGGAGAACGCTCCCGATTCAGATCTCATAAATTTTCTCCCATCCGGGAGGGGGGAAATTTACGAGTCCTGAGCCTAGGGTCGGGACCCGTAAACCCACACTCCACCTTCACCTGGAAAAATGACCGATATGGACCTGTGGTGCAGGAACTTGACTTCTTGAGGGAAGGGCCTCCCACGGGCGC
>JAITSI010000006.1 GCA_031287845.1 Puniceicoccales bacterium | reverse complement strand
GTCCTGAGCCTAGGGTCGGGACCCGTAAACCCACACTCCACCTTCACCTGGAAAAATGACCGATATGGACCTGTGGTGCAGGAACTTGACTTCTTGAGGGAAGGGCCTCCCACGGGCGCCGCCCGGCGGAGCGGGCAGTGCCGCGGGCCGGGGCCTCGAGGGCCGGCCGGGCCCATTTGGGGGTTTTGTCCCCAGCTTCGCTTCCCCCAACTATCGATGCCGCGGCACTCCGTGGGCGGGGGATTGGCAAAGGGGCGCGGCAGCCCCATTTGAGACCTCCGGGCCCGGTTGGGGGCGATGTCCCCAGCTGCGATTCCCCCAGCCATCGGTGCCAAGGCGACGGCACTTCGCGTGGGGGGGTACTGGAGGGGGCGCAGCCCCACCGTCAACCGGCGGACCGGTTTTACGGATCCTGGCCCTAGGGCGGCCTTCGCCGCTGGCTGGGGAAATGGCTTGTCTGAAAAATATTTTTCCCAAAAAACGGCCGGCAGCTGCGAGCGGTTGTGGGGGTCGGCGATGGATAGCCTAGATGATTTGTACCAGGCCATCATCCTGGAGCACAATCGCAGCCCGCAGAATTTTGGAAAACTTTTTCCGGCGGATCGGGTGGCCAGCGGACACAACGCATCCTGCGGGGACGAGGTTCAGCTCTACCTGCGATTTTCCGAAGGCCGCATCGGCGCCATCCGCTTTAGCGGGGAGGGCTGCGCCATCTGCCGGGCGTCCGCGTCGCTGCTGACGGCTGCGGTGCAGGGGCTGGCGAAGGAGGAGGCGATGGCGATGGCGGAGGAAATGGTGGCACTGCTGGGGGGAAGCGGCGCGGTGGAGGATGCGGTGCGGACACGGCTGGGCCAGCGGGCGGCGCTGCTGGGGGTGCGGCAATTTCCCCAGCGCATCAAGTGCGCCACCCTGGCATGGCATGCCCTGCGGGAAGGGCTTTTGCCGCTTGCCCCGGACCGGGACCCCTAGGAAAAATTTCCTCTGCCAGCATTTTTCCCTTGCCAACGGCTCGGCTGGAATTAACCTGTCCCCATTGGAGGCTGCGATGGCGAAGGGAAAAAAGTGGTTGGTTTCGGTGTTCCGCCTTGGCGGGGGGTGGGATGTGGCTGCCGTGAAGGCTCTGCTGGAGATGGGATTTTGCCAGGAGCTGGAGTTGGACGGTGAGCTTGTCCCGACGCCGGCCCATGTTTTCGTCAAGTACGAGGTCGGCGGCGATCCGGCGGCGATCCGGGATCAGATCCTGGATAAAATTGAGCCATTCAACGGAAAAGATTCCGAGATAAAGACCTATGTGATCGTGACGGAGGATCTGGCCCTGTACCTCATCGGCGAGATCCAGAAGCAGAAGGAAGAGGAAAAGGGAAAAAAGGGGAAATAGCCCGGTCCCGGCGGACATGCGCCGGGCAGCGGCCGTCCGCGGCAGGTTCCCGTCTGGGATGGAGTGTCCCGGCGGGCGCCGGGGAGAAGCGGAAAATGGCAGGGAAGGGCTCCGCCGCGTTGCGCGGGGAGGGAGATTCCCTGCGACGCCCGCATTCCGTGGGATCGGTGGTCCCGGCAAATTTTTTCAAATAGGTTACTCCGATGGAAAAACTCTCGGTTTTGGAATTTATCGACGGCTGAAAGAAAAAGTCGGCGAAGATTTTTCGCGGTTCCGCCTCTGGTCAACGGCCAAGGCAGTGGTAGCGGTCGGGGTTGTGGCCCTCAACCTGGGATTTTGAGTTTTTCCATCGGAGTAATAGGTTCCAATGCCCGCCAATGAAAATTTTCATTGCAGAAGCAGATGGGCTGCAGATGCTGGAATAGGTCATTGCAAATCTCCCGCAGCCTTTTGTCAAATTCCCGGTAGGCATTGCTCTGGAAGATTGCATTTTCCCAGGTTTTCCGATGTTCCTCCGTCCACACGTCGGTTGATCTCTCATCTTTCATTTCCGCCGGTGCGTGGGTCGGCGGCCGCACTTTACTGTCCAGCGCTAGGATCAGCTTAGCCAGATCCGGAATTTGAGGAAATGAACCCGCCACCTTGCCTTTCTCTTTGAGCCCATTCCATATTTCCTCCAGCAAATGCAGCTCATCCTCGATCGAGCTCCATTTCACATGAAGCGGGTAGCATCCGGATGCATCCGCCTGGGAGTCAGTGCAAAAACTAAGCCGCAGGGGCTCGTAACTCATGATAGGTTGACCATTCCAAAACCAGTTCTCTGACACAGTACATCCGTTATTGTGGAATACGCATACCAATCCATTGCAGTATTTACTTAGCAGAAGAAAGTCAAACAAGGTCCCGCAGCCGTGTAGTCTACGCGTGTGGAAAATGAGGTGATACAGTACGTCAAGTTCTATCTTCCCGGTGACGGAAGCATCTATCATATAGTAGAAATCCTGGAGAACTAATATGGCAAAATTTTCCATTCCGGCAAAGGTACGAATTTCTTCGATAACACAGTCCCAAATCATGTTCAATGCAGCGTCTGCAGAAATTGGTTCTTCCGCGGTGGGGATTTCGCCAGGCCGTGGCCCGTCCGTCGAGCCACGCACTTCCGCTTTCCGCTCCTGGGAAGATGTCTGATTTTGCCCTTCTTTCTGTACATTGGCTAGCGGGGCCCTGGCTTTCTGTGCGTCCTTGGAAGCCGCAAGGGCACGGCGATAGTTGTTGAAGGCCGACCGCATTTTGCTCGATAGAATTGATTTTTGTTTGTCAAAGCCACATCCACTTTTTATCAAGTCCAATGCCTTTTTCGCGGCCAGGAG
This sequence comes from Puniceicoccales bacterium, assembly GCA_031287845.1. Taxonomy (GTDB): domain Bacteria; phylum Verrucomicrobiota; class Verrucomicrobiia; order Opitutales; family JAIRLM01; genus JAISOW01. The sequence continues at coordinate 12,316 of JAITSI010000006.1, read as the reverse complement.
AAGATTTGCTGCGCAGTTGATAGATTTTTCCGGCACATTTTTACATTCCAGATAGGTGAGTCCGGTCGTGAATAATTCCCGGCGTATCTTCATGTGATCGTTGTTTTTCCATAAAAGATGGGCCATGGAATAGAATGCACAGTCACCTCCGCCTCCGCATTCCCGGAGTCGCATGGGGGGAAACCCATTGGCGTTGGCGCCTTTAAGGTCAAAAATCTGTGCGGATACCCAGATGGCCCGCGGTTTTCTAAAGGTTAGAATGTTAAAGAAAAAAAGTCTCACATTGCCCCAGGAGGCGAGCCAGAGAAGCGCGACGGGAAGCCAGAGCACAACATGCATCGTCCCGAGCAGGATGGCTCCCAGTTGCCACAAAACCACCGATGATTCCGTGGCCACGCAGGAAAGGATTGGCTTCGTTGCCGAAGCCGGGCTCGGCTCCATGGGCGTAACCACCGGCTGCTGTTCCGTTTTTTCGACCCCGCTTTTGGAATTTACGGACACTGGGAATTGCTAAAGTAGGCAAAGCCCCTTGCCAAGAAAAAAAATGCTAGGCAGGACCCGCAAAACCTCATTCCACCTCCACCTGGAAAGCTAATCGATATGAACCTGTTGTGCAAGAACTTGACTTCTTGAGGGAAGGGGCGCTCACGGGCGCTGCCCGGCGGAGCGGGCGGTGCCGCGGGCCAACCCTGATGGAGGCCTCGACGGCCGGCCGGGCCCATTTGGGGGCGCTGCCCCCAGCTCCGCCATGCTCCGCTTCCCTCAGGCGTCGGTACAGCGACATTCCGCGGAGGGGGGTTCCAGAGGAGGCGCAGCCCCACCGTCAACCGGCGGAGCGGGCCGGTTTTTCACGGAAATTCCAGCGCCTGCCAGTGGTTGCCGCCATTGTAGACAGCGATGGCATTTGTGTGCTTGGCTATGAGAGCGTAAACCATGCTCAGCTCTTCGTAAAATTTCCGGTAGCTCGGGATCGCGAGAATGGCGGCCGACCAGATATCCCGATTCTTTTTCATCCATTCGACGACCTTCCCATTCTCCTCCGCATTCACATTCGCCGGCACTCGGGCCGGTGGCCGCGCCTCCTCGGGCAGTGAGAGGATCAGCTCGTCCAGGTTTGGAACCTGCGGAAAGGGCTCGCTCACCTGGCCACCCTCGATGAGCTCGGCCCATTTTTCCCGTGCCCAATTCAAGTTTCCATCGCTCCACCTCACATTGACCCGGCAGAAGAAGTCTCCATCACGGTGATAGCTGTGGGTAAAGAAGGGCCGCGGAAACTCGAAAATCGGAATGAAGCTACCTTTCCAAAGCCACGCGGACTTTAGGACTTTCGAGTCCATAAAGACGGTCAATATGGGACCCGAATAGTGCGTGCTCAGCAGAATAAAGTCGACCCTGCTACCCCAGCCGCCGCGCCTGGAAGTGCAAAAGATGAGATGGTACAATAGGTTAAGCCCAGTATCGCCAAAGAGTTTTCCATCATTTGCCCAGGCTTCGATGATATCCGCATTGGTCAGGGCAAAATTTTCCATTCCTTGCAAGGTGCGAATTTTTCCCATGATACTCTTGATCAGAGCTTTCCTTGCATCGTCGCTGGCGATCCTTTTTTGCTCTTCCCATTTCTGGGCCTGCGTCAATTTCCCCATTGCGGACTCCAATTCCTGTTCCTGTTTCTGAGTAGAAGGATTGTTCATCTTTTTCTGCAATGCGTCCACATGCGCCCTTTCCCTATTCACGGTCTTCCATGCCGCGTCGTAGGCGCCATAGGCGCTATGGTAGTCCCGGAGTGCCTGCAACACCCATTCCGACAGAATGGATCGAAATTCTTTGCCGAGTTTCCTTCCCCTCCCCAGCTGATCCATTGCACTGTCCAGGGTCTGAAGAATTTCCCCAGCCCTTTTAAGTGACTCATCCGGCGCATTTTGACAATTCAGATAGCCAAGCCCGATGGACAGCAATTGCCCGCGCACTTCCATTTGCCGACCGCTATTACCCCATAGCGCATGGGCCATGGAGTAGAATGCGCAGTCTCCGTTACCACCACATTCCCGGATGCGCAGGGTCGGTGGCCAGGCGCAGCCGTTGCCGCCAATGGCAAGCACCTGCGTCGAAGTCCAGATGGCCCGCGGCTTTCTAAAGGACAGAATGTCAAAAAAGAAGCGCTTCGCACTACCCCAGGAGATGAGCCAGAGGAGCACGGCGGGAAGCCACAGGGCGACGTGCACCGCCCCAAGTAGAAGAGAGCCCAGCCGGCGTAAATGGACCAACGGTTCCGCAGCCGTGGCCACGCCGGTGGGAACTGGCACCGTCGCCAGGGTCGCTTCTATTCCCGTGGGCCCGTGCGTAAATCGCAGACATTGCTCACATTTGACCGGTTGCACGGGTCGGGAAGACTAGATCAGAAAAAGCCACCTGGCCAAGGGAAAAGTGCTAGCCGCGGCCGGCAGGCCGGGAAAAGGGTTGCCATCGCCTGACCCCTCGCCTTGGATCGGAGCCGTATGTTCGAACGAATTACGGAAAAATTACAGGACGCCGTGCGCACCCTGCGGGGCCTCGGCAGCATCACGGAAAAAAATATCACCGGCGCCCTGGCCGAGGTGCGCGATGCCCTGCTGGACGCGGATGTTTCCTTCACCGTGGTCAAGTCCTTCCTGGAAACGGTGGCAAGGAGGGCACTGGGCGAAAAGGTGGCACGGTCCATCGCCCCCGGCCAGCTGCTGGTGAAAATTATCCACGACTCCCTGGTGGAGCTTTTCGGCGAGGGGACGGAATTCTGCGAGGAACGGCCCCTGCACATCCTGCTGGTTGGGCTGCAGGGCTCCGGCAAGACGACATCTACGGTGAAGCTGGCGAAATTGCTGGCCCGGAATGGCTATGTTCCCCTGGCCGTGGCCTGCGACCTGCAGCGGCCGGCGGCGGTGGAACAGCTGGAACAGCTCGCGGCGGCGGAATCCATCGCATGCTTTTCCGACCGCTCCTGCCGCACGCCGGTGGACGTGGCCCGGGCCGCCATGAGGGCCGCCGAGAAAAGTGGCGCCAACGCCATCCTCTTCGACACGGCCGGGCGACTCCAGCTGGATGGACCGCTGGTGGAAGAACTGGTGGAGCTGCAGCGGACGGTGGTGGCCCAGGAGATTCTTCTGGTTGCCGATGGGGCCCTCGGCCAGGAGGCGGTGGCCGTGGCCCAGGGATTCCACGGGGCACTGGGGCTGACCGGCATCCTGCTGACGAAAATGGACGGCGATGCCCGCGGCGGCGCTGCCCTGTCCATGAAGCACACGAGCGGCGTGCCCATAAAATTCTTCGGCACCGGCGAGCATGCCGATGACCTGGAGGTCTTCCACGCGGAGCGGATGGCACGGCGCATCCTCGGCCTGGGCGACGTGGTGTCCCTGGTGGAGCGGGCCCAGGAACGGGTGGACCGGAATGAGGCGGACCGGCTGTCCAAGCGATTCAAGAAGGCGGAGTTCGATTTCAACGACTTCCTGTCCCAGATGGAGCAGGTCGATAGGATGGGGTCCATGGCTAACCTGGTGAAGATGCTGCCCGGCATGGCGTCGACGCGGATTTCCGCCCGGGAACTGTCCCTGCTGGACCAGACCAAGGCCATAATCCGGGCCATGACCGCCGAGGAGCGCTGCCGGCCCCACCTGGTGGCGGGCAATCGCAAGCTGCGCATCGCCAAGGGCTCCGGCGTGGCGCTGGCGGACGTGAACCACGTGCTGAAGCAGTTCGAGCAGATGAAAAAGTCGATAAAGCTCATGAAAAAGCCCCAGGGAAAGAAGCTGTTGCAGCAGATGAGCACCAAGGGTGCGATGGAGCAGATGGCCAAGCTCTTCGGCGGCAAGTGACCATGGCGGCGGCGACGGCGGAGTTGCCCCGGGTGCTGGAGGTGGCACTCTTCACCGCCCCCGGCCGGACGCTAGACTATGCCGTCCCGGAGGAGCTGTGGCCAGCGGTGGCCGTCGGGTCCCTGGTGGAGGTTCCCCTGGGCACGCGCTCGCAGCCAGTCCCCGCGGTGGTGCTGTCCCGGGGCATCCCCCGCTTTGCGGGAAAGCTCAAGCCGCTGCTGCGAATCCTGCGCCGGGCGCCGGTCCTAAATGCGGAGCAGCGGGCCCTGCTGGACTGGACAATGGCCAACTTTGCCGTCCCGCGCCACACGCTGCTGAGAATGGCGGTCCCGAGGTCCCTGCGGGAGCCGGAAAAAACTCCCGGGAAAGTTTCTTTGCATTCTAAAAAAAATACGCCGGAAGCGGCGACCACCCTGCTGGAGGGGAGATTCCGGGATCGGCTGGAGATTTCCCTGGCCGCCATCGGCGACGCCGCGGAGCGGGGACAGGTTCTTCTGCTCTGCCCCGGGGTCCGCCAGGCCCGGGAGCTGCTGGCCTTGGCCCAGGAAAAATTGCAATTGGGAACGCTCTGGCACGAAAAGCTGACCCAGCGGCAGCGGCGTAGCGTCTGGGAAGGCCTGGCAATGGGAGAAATTTCCCTCCTGGTTGGGACCGCCAGCGCCCTATTTTTGCCATTTCCCCGGCTGGGGCTCGTGCTCGTGGAGTCCGAGGAAAGCTCAGCCTACCGCATCCGGGAGCCCCACCCATTCCACGGCCGGGAGCTAGCGCTCCAGCTGGCGCGGATCCACGCCGTTCCCTGCCTGCTGTGCTCCACCGTTCCCTCCCTGGAGTCCATGCGCCGGGTGCGGCTGGACCTGTGCCATCACCGCCGCATTGCCCATTCCACCCCGCTGCCCGCCGCCACCGCCGTCAACCTCGGGACGGCCCTATCCCGGGGCTGGCTATTTTCCCAGACCCTGGAGCGCCAATTGGCCGACTGCCTGGACACCGGCTCCCAGGCCATTCTCATCCACCTGCGCCGCGATGCCACCTATCTGCGCTGCGGCCGCTGCTCCTTTCTTTCCCTCTGCCCTGCCTGCGGGACGCCGCTGCCCCTGGCCGGCGAAAATTTTCTCTGCCCCCGCTGTCTCCATTCCTCCCCGGCCGGCCGGGCCTGCCCCAGCTGCGGTGGCCCATGGCAGCGGAAAAGCGTCGGGCTCCAGCGGGTGGAGGAGGTACTGCGCCAGCTATTTCCAAAAATCCGCTGCGTCCGCTGGGACAGGGATGCGAAGACGGACGCGGCGCTCTGTGCCCTGGAAAGGGACTTCGCCGAAAAAAAATGGGACGTGCTGCTGGGGCCGTCGCTGGCCCCCGTTGCATTGAACTCCCCCCACCTGGCCCTGGTGGCCCTGGTGGACGCCGACCTGCTGCTCCAGAATAGGAATTTTCGCGGCGGCGAGCGGGCCCTGCAGGGGCTCGGTGCCATCCTGGATCGCATGCCGGACCGGTCACGGCTGCTCCTCCAAACGCGCCACCCGCGGGATCCCATCCTGGGCTACCTGTGCAAGGAAAATCGTAGCCAGTTCCATGGGAAGGAATTGGAATCCCGCCGCGACCTGGACTATCCCCCATTCCGCACTCTCCTGCGCCAGGAGTGGTCCGCCAGCGACGGCGGAGAACTGCAGTCCCTGGGCAAGCGCTGGGTTCAATTTTTGAATGTCGCATGCCAGGCCATTGGCCGGACCGAGGTGCGGGGACCGGTCGTGCCCAGCCCGTCCCGCCGCCGGGACCAATTCCTCGTGGAATCCTGGATCCTCACCCCGCAGCTGGCCGAGGTCATCGCGGCCCTGCCGGGCTGGAAAAAAAATTTCGGGCCCCTGCCGTCCAAGCTGGGCGAGCGGCTCATCGTGGACATCTAGGAGATCAAAATCCGCAAATTCAGCGCTGGCCCCAATGGCCGGCCGGGACATTTGGAGGCATTGCCCCCAGCTTCGCTTCCCGGAATGCCGCTGCCGTGGCACTCTATGGGGGGCGGGTGGGGGGCGGGGGAGAGGGGAATTGGCAATGGGGGGCACAATTCCATCGGAACCGCGGACAGGGTGCGGGGAATTTTAGCGGTCCTCCTCCAGGATTGTTACCAGGTCCTGGAGAATTTTTTTCGCGTCGCCGAAGACCATGCGCACGTTGCCCCGGGCAAAGAGCGGATTGTCCAGGCCGGAAAAGCCGCCCCCGCTGCCCCGCTTGAGCACGAGAACGGTGCGGGCCCGCCAGACCTCCACCACCGGCATGCCGTAGAGCGGGGAGCCGCTGTCCTCGGCCGCGGCCGGATTGACCGTGTCGTTGGCGCCGACCACCAGGGCCACGTCCACCTGGTCCATGCGCCGGTTCGCCTCACCCAGTTCCACGAGCTGGTCGTAGGCCACGTCCGCCTCGGCGAGGAGAACGCTCATGTGGCCAGGCATGCGGCCTGCCACGGGATGGAGCACGAAAAATACGTCAGCGCCGCCCTTCCCCAGGGCCTCGGAAAAGGCCTTGGCGGCATGCTGGGCCTGGGCAAGGGCAAGGCCGTAGCCGGGAACGATGCACACGCGCCGGGCGGCCTCCAGGATCCAGCGGGCATCCTCTGGTGCGATGGCCGTGGCAGCGGCCGTGGCCTGTTTTTTTTGCAAACTGCTAGCCGTCGAGCCGAAGAGCACGGTGGCCAGGGAGCGGTTCATTGCCCTGCACATGGAGAACGTGAGCAAGGTTCCGCTGGCACCGACCAGGCAGCCGGTGACGGTGACGGAAATGTCGCCGATGAGCAGGCCGGCCAGGGCGGCGGCCACACCAGAAAGGCTATTCAGCAGGGAGATCACCACCGGCATGTCCCCACCGCCGATGGGAAGGATGAGGGTAAGCCCGAGCGCCAGGGACAGAAAGATTAGGAACAGCTCGCAGCGCAGGCCAATGGCCAGGGCAGCGGCGCAGAGGAGGGCAACGCCGGTCAGCAGCGGGTTGGCGCCCTTTGCGGGACGCACGGCGACGGGCCGGGATGGGACCCAGCCGGCCAGCTTGGCGCAGGCGACGGTGCTGCCGGTGAAGGTGATGCCGCCGACGAAGATGGCAAAGGCGGCGGAAAGGGCCAGGAAAGGAGAGGAAAGATCCAGCGCCACCGCCGCAACGAGCAAGCTCGCCAGGCCGCCCAGGCTATTCAGCAGGGCCACGAGCTGGGGAGCAGCGGTGATGGGCAGGGAAAAGGCGCAGAGGGCACCGGCGGCCGCACCGGCCCCGAGGGCGGCCCAAATTCCCCAAAAATGCTTTCCGCAGGGCGCGGCGAGGATGGCAAGCAGCATGGAGATGGCGGAGATGGCATTGCCCAGCCGGGCCGTCTTGACGGAGCCGAGCAGCTTCAGCCCGGCAAAAAATCCCAGAATGCAGATCACGTGGAACCAGTGCACGGCTCAATCCCTCCTCCGCTCCGTTCCAAAAAAGCGCAGCATGCGGTCCGTCACAAGGTAGCCGCCCACCACGTTCACCGCGGCCAGGGCAACGGCGAGCAGGGCCAGCGGGGAAGCGCCGGGTCCGTCACCGGCGGCGGCGATGGCACCGAGCACAACGACCCCGGAGAGGGCGTTGGCACCGGACATGAGCGGCGTGTGCAGCCGGGGCGGAACCCTCCGCAGCAGTTCCAGGCCCAGCAGGCCCGTCAGCGACAGCAGCAAGAGCAGCAGTGACCCGTCCATGAACTTTCCTCCCTATGCCGCCGCGGTTTTTGGCCAGAGCACCCGCCCATCCCCGGCCACGGCGCAGGCGGATAAAATGCCGTCGGAAAGGTTCCAGCGGAGCGACCCGTCCTTTCCCGTCAGGTGCAGGATGAGCTGTGCCAGGTTGTTGGCCAGCAGCTGGGACGCCGTCGCGGGAAAGTCATTCTCCCCGGCGGGAAGGCCGATGAGCCGTACCCCGTTCCCGCTTACCCGGTCGCCGGACCCGGCCAGGCCCTCCACGTTGCCGCCCGCCTCCACGGCCAGGTCGATGGCCAGGCTGCCGGGCCGCATGGCATCCAGCATCTCCCGGGTAACCAGGATGGGGGCTTTTTTTCCAAAAACCTTCGCCGTCGTGATCACCGCGTCCGCCCGGGCGCAGGACTGCAGCATAGCCCTCCGCTGCGCCTCCCTCTGCTCTTCGGAAAGTTCCAGCGCGTAGCCCTGGGCCGTCGCCCCGGTCTGGCCCAGGTCAATGCGGAGAAATTTTGCCCCCAGGGAGCGCACCTGCTCCTCAACGGCCGGCCTGGAGTCGAATGCCTCCACCAGCGCCCCGAGCCGCCTGGCCGTGGCGATGGCCTGCAGCCCCGCCACCCCTGCGCCGATGACAAAGATTCGCGCCGGCTGCACCGTTCCCGCCGGCGTCACCAGCATGGGGAAGAGCTTGGGCAGGAGCGACGCCGCCCGGATCACGGCCGCATAGCCCGCCAGACCGGCCTGGGAGCTGAGCACGTCCATGGACTGGGCCAGGGTGGTCCGCGGGAGAAGTTCCAGGGAAATGGCCCGCACGCCCCGCTCCGCCAGAGTCCGCAGCCGGTCCCCGCGGTCGAAGGGCCGCAAAAATCCCACCAGCGCCGAGCCGGGCCGCAGCAGGGCTATTTCTTCCTCCTCCGGCGGCCGCAGCAGGAGCAGCAGCGAGGCTTTGGGGAGAATTTTTTTCCAGTCCTCCTCCCACTCCACGCCATCGCCGTAGGCGCCGTCGGGGAAGCCGGCCGCCTGGCCCAAATTTTTCTGAAGCAGGACGGTCCATCCCGCCTCCCCCAGCCGCCTGGCCGTCTCCGGCGTGATGGCACAGCGCCGCTCCTGGGAATTCCACTCCCGGAGGGCAGCAACGCGCATGGGAGGAGCTAGGGTGGGAATTGGGAACCTGGCAAGGTAAAAAAACTTTGCCAGAATCGGCCGGGCTGCTAGGAGTGGGCCGTGGACCCACGTCTGGAACGTCTCGCCGCCCTATTGACGGAATTTTCACTAAAAGTCCAGCCGGGGGAGAGGGTTCTGATTGCCTTCTCCGCCGTGCCGGAGGAAATGGTGCTGGCGCTCATGCGGGCCATCCGGGGCCGGGGAGGACATCCCTTCGTGCGGGGGACCTGGGGCCGCATCGGCCGGGAATTTCTGCTCCACGGGACGGAGGAGGAGTTCCACACGGCGGCGGCGGTGGAGATGGCGGAGATGGAGGCCATGCAGTGCTACGTGGCGCTGCGCGGCGCGGAAAATCTCCACGAGATGTCCGACGTGCCCATGGAACGGCAGAACCTCTACCATGCCTGCATGAAGCCGGTCCACGACCGGCGGGTCAACGGTACCCGCTGGGTGGTCCTCCGCTGGCCCAACGCCTCCATGGCCCAGTCCGCCCACCGCTCCACGGAGGATTTTTTCGATTTCTTCTTCCGGGTCTGCACCTTTGACTACGCCAGGCTGGAGCCGGGCATGGCCGCCCTGCGGGACCGGCTGGAGCGGGCGGACCGGGTGCAAATTTTGAGCCCGGGAACGGATATTTGCTTTTCTCTAAAAGGCATCGGCGCCGTGGCCTGCGGGGGAGACCGCAACATCCCCGACGGCGAAGTCTTCTCCGCCCCGGTCCTGGACAGCGTGGAGGGGGTCATCTCCTACAACATCCCATCCCACTACCACGGCCACTGCTTTGAAAACGTGCGGCTCACCTTCCGCGGGGGATGCATCGTCGCGGCCACGGCCAACCGCGGCGAACAGCTGAACGCCATCCTGGACTCCGACCCGGGGGCCCGCCGGGTGGGGGAATTTTCCCTCGGCTTCCATCCCCATGTCACCGAACCGGTCGGCGACATCCTCTTCGACGAAAAAATGGCCGGTTCTTTGCACCTCACCCCGGGCCAGGCCTACGAAAATGAGGCGGACAACGGCAACCGCTCCCAGGTGCACTGGGACCTGGTGCTGTGCCAGCGGCCGGAATGGGGCGGCGGCGAGGTGATCTTGGACGGCGAAGTGATCCGCCGGGATGGCCTATTCCTGCCCCGGGACCTGCGGCCTTTGAATCCGGACCAGCTCCTGGACGGCGATGGCCGCTGACGGAATCTGCCTGGTCCTGGCCGAAGACTGCGACGGCTGGAGGCTGGACCTGGCCCTGGCCCGCATTTTTTTGGAAAAAAGCCGCAGCCAAATCCAGCGGGCCATGGCCCAGGGGCTGATCCTGGTCGACGGGCAGGTTCCCAGGCCGGGCCAGAGGGCGAGGGCCGGCCAGAGGGTGCAGGTCCGCTGGCCGGTGGCGGAGCGGCCGCGGCCGCGGCCGGGCAAATTGACCATTCTCTTCGAGGATGAGGTGCTCGTCGCCGTCGACAAGCCGGCCGGCGCCGTGGTCCACCCGACCCCCCACGGCGGCGAATCCCTGGTGGAACTGCTCCTGGAGCACACGGGGGGAAAACTGGCCCGGGGCCAGGATCCCATCCGGCCCGGCGTGGTGCACCGGCTAGACCGGGACACCAGCGGCGTTCTGCTCTTCGCCAAGGAGGAGGGCGCCCTCCTTTCCCTGCAACGCCAATTCCAGCGGCGCCGGGTGGAAAAATGCTACCAGGCCATCGCCGCCGGCCATCCCTGCCGCTGCCGGGGAACCATCGACGGCCCCATCGGCCGGGATCCCCGCCGCCGCACCCGCATGGCCATCCGGGAAGACGGGCGGCCGGCCCGCAGCGACTGGGAAATTCTGCGCCGCTGCGCGGGCGGCTGGTGCCACCTGGCCGTGCACATCCACAGCGGCCGCACCCATCAAATCCGCGTCCACCTGGCCTCCATGGGCCATCCCATCCTGGGGGACCGCACCTACGGACCCATGCCCCCTCCTCCCTTCCCCTTCGTGCCCCCCCGCCTCCTCCTCCACGCCGCGGAGCTGCGCTGCGGCCATCCGGAAACGGGCCAGCCGCTCCTCCTCCGGGCACCCCTGCCGGCGGATTTTATTCCCTTTTTAGGCGCCACCCCGGTGGGGCAGGAGCCAGTGGCGCCGGTAGCGGAAAAAGAAGGCGATGGCGATGCTGCCCTGGCCGACGGTCTCGATTGCCAGGAATGAGGCGGCGTGGTGGGTCAGGCACAGGGCGAAGTAGCTGGGGGCGATGACCAGGCAGCCATAGCCGAGCAGGCCGACCACCGTGGTGAAGATCGTGTCCCCGAATGCCGTCAAAATCTGCCGCAGGTTATAGCCAAAGCAGTCGAAGGAGCCCATGATCCAGCAGCAGAGGAGCATGGCCCTAAGAGCCCTCCGGAAAGACTCTTCCATGGGCCCGGAAACGAACAGCGCCAGCAGCGGCCCGGGAAATAGCACCAGGGCAACGAAACTGACCGCGGCGACCGCCAGTGCCAGGAGCATCCAGGAGCGGCTATTCCTTTCCACCACGGACCAGGCGCCGGCGCCGTAGGCGTTGGCAACGATGGTTCCCACGCCCAGGCTGATCCCCTCGACCACGAACAGGATGAGATGGAAAAGGGTCGTGGAAACGCCGAAGGCGGTGTAATTGTCCGCGCTCACCTGGCTGGCCATGACCTGCAGAATCCAGCTCCAGAGGAAAAAATTCACGGCTCCGCCCAGTGCCATCGGCGAGCCGATGCGCAGGCATTCCTTAAAAATTTTTTTATCCAGGCGGGCGTCGAAGACCCGGTAGTTTTTGCCGTTCTCCTCCGTGAACAGGAAGCGGGCGAGTAAAAATAGGCCGGCGAACTGGGAAATGACCGTTCCCCAGGCGGCGCCGCAGATTCCCATGGCCGGAAATGGGCCGATGCCGAAGACAAGCAGGACATCCAGGACCAGGTTGAGCAGGTTGCACAGCAGGGCAACGGCGGAAACGAAGAGAGTCCGCCCCCGGCCGGTGAAAAATGCGTCCATGGCGCCGAAGGCGGCGAGGGAGATGGGTATGGAGGGGAGGACGATGCGCAGGTAGGGGGTGCCAAGCTCCCGCACGCTGTCCGACAGCAGGTGGGGGGCCAGGTACCAGGAAAGCGGCACCAGGGGCACCAGCAGACCCAGGGACAGCCAGAGCATCTGCCAGACCGCCGGGCCAATTTTGTGGTAGGTGCCGGCGCCGTTGTAGCGGCCCACGAGGACGTTGGCGCTGAACACGATGGAAAATAGGGGAAAGTAGATGGCCCAGACCCAGGGCATGGTCGCCACGTTCGCATTGAAAGCCTCCCGGGAATAGTGCGCCAGGATGATCCTGTCCCCGAACAGCATGAGCATGTTGGCGGCGGAGGTGACGATGAGCGGCCAGGAAACGGCCCACAGCTCCGCCATGGAGCCGCCGGCATACTTCGTCAATGCCTTCATAAAACAGAATCAGCGGGGTCCCCACCGCCACCGGCGGTGGCGCTTCCATCGGGACTCGAACCCAAATCACCGGTTCCGGAGACCGGCGTTCTATCCTTTGAACTATGGAAGCCTGGCGCCAGCAGAGGACCGGCCCAGCACCTTGGCAAGCCTGAAATTGCCGCCGCCGCCGCTTTTCCCCACCG
>JAITSI010000032.1 GCA_031287845.1 Puniceicoccales bacterium | reverse complement strand
GCAGAAATTTGCTCAAAATCTCACCGACAATCGGCAATCGGCGTAAAAATGCAGAATAGCAGGTCATATGAGGAAAAAACGTTCGACAAAGATCCCCATCTGATCCGAAGTAAAATGCTGCAAAATCCTTTCTGCGAGACAAAAGAAAGCTGATGAAGATGGTCAACACCTCAACGAACGTCAGTCGTGGCGGTCGACCAACTTTTTTCTCAAAATCGAGAGAATTTTCCTTGCAAAAACAACTCACGGCGCCATGTATACCGTCGATGGCTGGTCTTTTCCCAATCATTTGACAAAGCTAGCCATCCGAAAAAAATTTGCACGCTTTTTTTTTGCGAGGTCCAAATTTTAGGGCGCGAGTTTTGCAAGTGACATAGAGATTAATTTCCGGAAAATCCTCCGCGATGGCGCGCAGTCCGCGGAAATACTCCGGGTGCAGGGTGTCACCGCTTTTCACCTCGATGGCGTGGAGTGCCCCATCTCCCTCCTCCACAACGAAATCCACCTCAAGACCGCTGGCAGTGCGCCACGTGTGCAGCTGGGCACGGTCCGCCCCCCGTCCCGCACACCAGGCGCGAAGGTGCTGGGCGACCAGACTTTCCATGGCAAAGCCCCGATAAAAGTTTTCCCGTCCCCGCTGGCCCAGGGGCAGAAGGCTTCCGTAGATGCCCACGTCGGCGAAGTAGAACTTCTCTCCCCGCAGCAACTTGCGCTTGGGCCGCCCGGCGAAGACCGGGACGGAAAAGGACAGCAGCAGGTCTTCCAGAATGGACAGGTAGGCGTTCGCCGTGTGGCCGCTGACGCCGCATTCCCTCGCCAGCGCCTCCCGATTTGTGGTGCCGCACTGGGAAAAGGCTGCGGCCTTTAGGAACCGGGCAAATTCTCCCACCTTACGCACAAACCCTTCCTGGCGAATTTCTTCGTCCATGTAGGTCCCCACGTAGGTGCGCAGGGTCTCCAGCGGTTCCGGCGCCGCCCAGACGACGGGTAACATTCCCTGGACCAAGGCTTTCTCCAGGGAGAAGCGTTCGCCAAGTTCCGCCGCCGTAAAAGGATGGAGCTCCTTCCGAATCGCCCTTCCCGCCAGCAAGTTCACACCCCCGCGCCGCAGCTTTCTTGCACTGGAGCCGGTCAGCGCAAAACGCACCTCGGGATAGGCAAAGATACTCCGGTGAACGGCATCCAGCAGCTCGGGGATTCGCTGGATTTCGTCCACCACGACCGGGAACGGACGCCCGCCCCGCCGCTCTCTCTCCTCCGTGACGGAGTCGAACAGCAGATCGGGATTTTCGGAAAACTTCATAAAGGCGTCCCGTTGTAGCAGATTGATGGTCAGCGCGTCCGGGAATGTGTCCGCCAGCCAGCAGCTCTTTCCCACGCCCCGCGGACCGAAGAGGAAAAACGACCCGGCCGGAGGGGCGAGAAAGCGGCGTACGAGCTCCATGGAAAAATTTCTGAACCAGTACTGCGATTTTTCCAGGATAAACCGAAGTAGTACTTCTTTTTTTATTCCTAAGGGATCTCTCGGGAAATTTTTTGGCCAAAAATTTTTGAGGCGGGTTTAAAAAGGCGATGCCATGGGGAAGGGTCGGGTCGATTTTTGGGAGAGGCCCCTTCCCGCTGCGCATGGAAGCTGCGGGCAGGCATGCGCCGGCCGCCCACGGGCACTGCCCGGGAGCGCTTCCGCGGGCGGTCAGGTTTCGAAGAGGAGTTCCCGGTTGCGGTCGAAGCTGGTCCGGAAGCTCGGCGTAGCATGGGCCAGGTCCGTCACGTCCACGGAATAGGGCAGGTTACTGCCATCGAAGGCATTGCGCAGCGCAAAAAGCAGATCCACGCCGATGGGCTGTGCGGATTCGATGGCCAGGTCCACGTCGGAAAATCGGTGGGCATTGCCCCGGACCCGGGAACCGTAGGCGTAGACGCGCACTCCTTTTCTGCCGCCAAGATGCTGGCCCAGAATGGCCCGAATTTGCTCCCGGTGGCGCTCCTCCAGGTTGAGGGTCACGATTCCAGCTCCCCCAGCAGCCTTCGGGCCGCGCCGGCAAATTTTTCCGCAATCAGCAGCGCATGCTCCCGCATCTCTCCCCCGTAGCGGTGGGCCAAATTGTTACGCTGGTCGTGAATGCGCATCCAGAGTTCCACGTCGTCGATGAGGTCGGCGCGAGCTGCCTGGCGAAAAAGTTCCCGGCGGGAGAGGCGGTCCACGTTCCCCACGCCCTGGGAGGCAACGAGACGCCGGCGCATGGCCTTCCATGCCATCTCGTAGGCCACTTCGAAGTTCTGGATGACCCCGCTCTGAACCACTTCGTGCAGCTCAGCGTCTTTTCCGGTCCGACCCATCACCATCAAAGACCGTTCCAGCGCCTCCAGGGCCCGGCGGAAGCTTTCCAAATCCAAAAATTCTCCGCCCCCATCCGCCATGGGAGGGAGCAAATCCTTCCCGGTTTCTCTGTCAACACCCGGAAGTCATCCATCCCGCCGGCGCGGGGGCCTCGAGGGCCGGCCAGGCCCATTTGGGGGCCCTGCCCCCAGCTTCGCTTCCCCCAGGCCATCGATGCGGCGGCACCCCGTGGGCGGGGGATTGGCAAAGGGGCGCGGCAGCCCCCTTTGAGACCTCCGGGCCCGGTTGAGGGCTTTGCCCCCAGCTTCGCCTCCCCCGGGCGTCTGTGCAACGGCATTTCGCGGGGGGTGCCATAGGGGGCGCAGCCCCACCGTCAACCGGCGGACCGGACGGGTCCTGACCCTAAGACCGGCACGGTTCCCCTGGGCCCCTGGTAGGTATCGTGGAGGCGGATGAGGCCGAGCAGCCTGCCCGACCCTTCCACCACGGGCAGCACCATCACCTGCCGTTCTCCGGCCTCCATGATTTCCACGGCCCGGCCGATGCTTGCGCTGGACTCGACGGTGCGGGGCGTGGCGCAGAGCACGTCCCGGGCCAGGATTCCGGAAAGATTTTCCGTCCGCTGGATGAGCCGGCGCACGTCCCCGTCCGTTATGATTCCCAGCAGCCGGTCCTGGCCGTCCACGATGCAGCAGGCGCCGAGCGGCTTCTCGCTCATGGCGATGATCACCTCCCGGATGGGCGTGGTGGGGCCCGCGTGGGCAATCTGCTCCAGCGGATTCATCACATCCCCCACGCGCAGCAGCAGGTTACGGCCCAGCTGTCCTCCCGGATGGATGCGGGCAAAATCTTCGCGGCAAAAGGAGCGCCGGGCCATCAGGGCCGCCACCAGCGCGTCGCCGATGGCCAGTGCCGTGATTGTGCTGGTGGTGGGAACCAGGGCCAGCGGGTCCGCCTCAACGGCCACGTAGGCCTCCAACACGTGGTCACAGCGCCGGGCAAGGGGGGAGTGGGGATTGCCAACCACGGCGATGAGGGGCGAGCGCAGGTGGCGCAGCAGGGGAATTAGGGAAAGCAGCTCGTCGGTGGTGCCGCTGCGGGAAATGAGGATGGTGGGATCGCCGGGGCCGTAGACTCCCAGGTCGCCGTGGAGGGCCTCCGTCGGGTGGAGAAAGACCGCCTGCATGCCGATGCTGGTCATGGTGGCCGCGATCTTCTGGGCTACGAAGCCGGACTTGCCGACGCCGCAGATGACCACCTTCCCCGCATGGCCCAGCAGCAGGGACACCACCCGGTCAAAGCTTTCCGTCAGCCGCTCCGCCGTCCGGACGATGGCCTCCGCCTCGATGCGCATCACCTCCCGGGCCCGCGTCCGGCTCTCCCATTCCTGTCCATCCATGGCCATGCTCCCCATCGCTCCGGTGGGCCATCACCAAGCGCTCCAGGCACTCCTGCGCCAGTGGAACGCTCTCCGCCTCCACCTGCAGGCGCAGCAGGGACTCCGTTCCCGAATAGCGGACCAGAATCCGCCCGCCCCCGGCCAGCGACCGGCCCAGCTCCTCCACCATCTTTCCCAGGCGCGGCAATTGGTCCAGGGGAATTTTTGCCCTCACCGGGAGATTTTTCCGCGCGGTGGGCAGGAGGGGAAAGCGCCAGGAATGGTCCGTTCGCCGGCGCAGGCAGCACAAAAACAGAACACCGGCAAAGAGTCCATCGGCGAGGGGACCGAAGGCCGGCACCAGCACGTGGCCCGACGGCTCCCCGCCCAGGGAACAGCCCCGGGCGGCCATGGCCTCGGCGACCGGCCGATCTCCCACCTCCGTGCGCAGCACGTCCACCCCCCGCTCCCGGAGAAATGGATCCAGCGCCCCATTGGCCAGCACCGTCGTCACCAGCGGCGAAGGCGCCACAAGCCCGGCGGCGGGACCCTCCAGGGCCAGCAAAGCCAGCAGGTGCTCCCCCGGCACCGCATTGCCATCGCCGTCGCAGAGCAGAACCCGGTCCCCGTCCCCGTCCAGGGCCATTCCCCAGTCCGCCCGCCTGGCTCGGACCTGGCGCAGCAATTCCCCGGGATGCTCCGAGCCGCAGCGGCCGTTGATGTTGTAGCCGTCCGGCGAAGCGGCGATGGCAAATGCGTCTGCCCCCAACTTTGTCAAAAATTCGGCACCGTGGGAAGAAGCGGCCCCGTTGGCGCAGTCCAGGACGATGCGCAGCCCGGCCAGTGCATTTTTGGGAAAAAATTCCTCCCAGCGGCGCCGGTAGTGGTCCAAAATTTCCCCGCGGCATTCCCGGCAATCGCAGGCGCAGGCAGCCGGTCCTCCCTCCCGGTCCCGGTCGGCGAGCAAGGATTCCAATTGCAGCTCGTCGGAAATGGACCACTTGCCCCCGTCCGGGCCCAGCAGTTTGAGGCCATTGTCCCCCGCACCGTTGTGCGAGGCGGTCAAGACGATGGCGCAGTCGCAGCCGAGCCGGCGGACCCCATGGCCCAGGGCGGGGGTTGGCAACATGCCGCCGTCCCAGACCCTTGCAAAATTTCCCAGGCCGCGCAGCAGGGCAGCCCGCAGGTGACCGGCGGAGTAGCGGCCGTCGTGGCCGATGAGCACGCGGGGCGGTCGTCCCTCCGGGCAGCGGCCGTGCAGCAGCCGGCGCAGGGCAACGGCGAGGCGGCAAAAGAAGCGGCCATTGACCAGAGGGCCGCCGACGGGGCCACGAATGCCGTCGGTGCCAAAGAATTGTCTCGTCTCGGCCGGGGCCATTTTTTTAAAAAAAACTCCGCGGGCATTTTCCGTCAAAGCAATTTCCCATGGCCCTCCTCCAGCTGCGAAGCGTGACCATTTCCTTTCCCAGGCCCGGCGGCTGGGCCGCGGCGGTGCGGGAGGTAGACCTGACCCTGGACGCGGGCAGGACGCTATCCCTAATCGGTGCAAGCGGCAGCGGAAAAACTCTGACCGCCCTCGCCATCGGCCGGCTGCTTCCCGACGGGGCCCGGCTGGAGGGAAAAATTTCCTTCGCCGGCCAGGACCTGGCCGACGGAAAGGCGCTGCGCCGGCTGCGGGGAGCGCAGATTGCCTACGTGTTCCAGGAACCCATGGCCTGCCTCAACCCGCGGCTCCGGGCGGGGGACCAGATCGGGGAATGCCTCCGCCTGCACCGGCCCGAACTGTCCCGCGGCGAGATTCGCGACCGGGTCCTGCACTGGCTGGAACGGCTCCACCTGCCCGATCCCCGGCGCGTGCTCCACTCCTATCCCCACATGCTCAGCGGCGGCATGCTGCAGCGGGTGATGATCGCCATGGCCCTCTGCACCGGCCCACGGCTCCTCATCGCCGACGAGCCCACATCCGCACTGGACGGCAGGGCCCAGCGCCTTCTCCTGGACCTGCTCATGGAACTGCAGGGGCAGCTTTCCTTCTCTCTCCTCTTCATCAGCCATAACCTGCGCATCGCCAAGCTCTTCAACCAGTCCGTTGCCGTGATGGACGGGGGCCGCATCGTCGAGGTGGGACCGGTGGCGGAGGTATTCGCCCGGCCGGCCAGGGCCCAAACCGCCCAGCTGCTGGCCTGCAGCCTACCATGAACCTTTCCCTCGAACTGCGCCGGGGCACGGTGCGCTTTGCCGGCCCCCGCCGACTTTTCCACCGGCCGGAGCCCGCCGTCCTTGCCCTGGACGACGTTTCCCTAAAAATTTGCCGGGGAGAATGCTGGGGGCTGGTGGGCGAGAGCGGCAGCGGCAAGACAACCCTCGCCTACGCCCTGGCCCAGCTGCAGAAATTGGATTCCGGCACCGTACTGCTAAACGGAACGCCGGCCCGGTCCATTCCCCGGCGCGCCTTCTGCCGGCGGGTGCAGCTGGTCTTCCAATCCCCCCAAGATGCCCTCAACCCCAGGCGCAGCGTGGGCCAAACCCTACGGGAACCCCTAAATTTGCACTTCCCCGGCCGGGACCGGCGCTGGCGGGAGGAACGGGTGGAGGAACTGCTGGCGGCGGTGCAGCTGCCGGCGCAGCTGCGGGACAGTTTTCCGGAAAATCTCAGCGGAGGACAGCGGCAGCGGGTGGCCATCGCCCGATCCCTTGCCGTGGAGCCGGAATTTCTCATCTGCGATGAGGTGGTGAGTGCACTGGACAGCGCCATCCGGGAAGAGATCGTCCAGCTGCTGCGCCGGACCCGGGACAGCCACCGGCTGGGGATGCTCTTCATTGCCCACGACCTGCCGCTGGTCGGCCAGCTCTGCTCCCACGTGGCAATTCTGCAAAATGGCCGGCTCGTGGAACGGGGAGAGGCGGCGGCCATCCTCGCCGGACCGGCGACGGAGCACGGCCGGGAACTCCTCCGGGATAGCATCTGCTAATGGCCAGGCCGGCCAGGGCCTCCAGGGCCGGCCGGGGCCTCGAGGGCCGGCCGGGCCCATTTGGGGGCCCTGCCCCCAGCTCCGCTTCCCCCAATTATCGATGCGGCAACACGCCGTGGAGGAGGGGTGTCAGAGGGGGCGCAGCCCCATCGTCAACCGGCGGACCTGGTTTACGGGTCTATACCCCAGCCTGGGTCACCGGGCCTGATCGGAGCGGAGAAATTTGCTGATGGACTGGGGCGTGACCCCGAGGAGCCTGGCTGCCCGGGACTGGTTATGGGCGCTTGCCTCCAGGGCATCGCGGATGGTTTTCCGCCGGATGTCGCGCAGAAAGACGTCCAATTGAAAGTTTTTTTCCCCAAATGGCGGGCGCACCGGCCCTTCCCACTCACCGCAGGGCCAATCTTCGCCCCAGGGCCAGTCATCGCCGGCGCTGGCAATCACATCCGGCTGGGTGGCGTGCAAGCGTTCCACCAAGGGGCGCAGGGAGTAAAAATTTTTCCCGTAGTCGCGCAGGCAAAGCCGCTCCAGGGCTGCCTCCGTGATCCTCTTGCGCAGGCCGGTGCGGAAATTGAGCTCCCGCAGCTGGGCCAAAACGCTGGGGCGGATGTCCGGACGCCGCTCGTCCAGGGAGGGAACTTCGACGGTGCGGGCCCGCAGTCCACGGCGCCAGGGACCGGGCAGACAGCGGTAGAAGGAGTCCAGGGCGCGGGAATCCACGGTAAATAGGATGCGAACGGGATAGCAGTCCTCCAGCAGGCGGCAAAGGAATCGGCAGCGCGGGCCGCTTGCCAGCGCCTCCGGGTGGACCAGGATGAGGCTGGGCCGGGTACTGTCCCGCAGCGATTGGAGCAGCTGGCAGGCGATGTCGGAAAAGTTCACCAGCGGATCGCGGCAGTAGACCAGCTGGCAGGCGCTGGAATCCAGGGAGTGGAGCCGGTGCAGCAGTCGGGCAAAGGTAACCTTTCCCACACCCTCCCCGCCGCAGAAGACAACCGGGTCATCGCCGTCCGCCAGCTGGCGCAGGCCGTCCAGGAGCCGCATCAGCGCCGACGAATCCCCCCAGATTCCCGCCCTGCACAGCGCCTCCTCCAGCAAAGGGATTTGCGGCATTTGCAATTCCCATTCCCCCTCCCGCCAAAGCAGCTCCTCCTCTCCCCCATCCCAGCGGCCGGGCCAAGGATCCCAGCACCCCGGGCTCCATTCCCATTCCGGGAGGTCAACTGACAAATCCTCCACGGCCATCCAATTTCCCCAATTCGCTTCCCTGGCCATGCGCTTCACCGTCGTGGCAGCGAACCATTGCGCCGGACCCAGAGGTACGGGATGGCGGAGATTGCACCCCGTCAATGTTTTTATGGCCGGGAAACGGTGGAAAAAATCTTGCCCGCCGGGGCAACTGCCCTTCCCTGGATCCACATGGCAAGGGGACCTCAGGAAGGACGGGTGGCGCTGGTGACCGGTGCCAGCCGGGGAATTGGCCGGGCAATCGCCCTGCGCCTGGGACGGGAGGGGGCTGCGGTGCTCTGCGCGAGCCGTTCGTCCAGGCCCGGGGAGGGAACGGTGGAGGAGCTGCGGGCCATTGGCGTGCCCTGCGCTGGTCTGGCCGTGGACGCGGGGGATCCCGACGCCGTGCGGCAGAGCTGCGAGGCGGTGCTGCGGGACTGGGGCCGGGTGGACATCCTGGTGCACTGCGCCGGCATTAGCCGGGACAATCTTTTGCTGCGCATGGGGGATGAGGAATGGAACTCTGTCCTGCGCACGGATTTAGACAGCTGTTTCCTCTGGACCCGCCACCTGTGCCGCTCCATGCTCAAGGGCCGCTGGGGCCGCATCATCGCCATTGGCTCGGTCGTTGGACTGGTTGGCAACGCGGGCCAGGCCAACTACGCGGCGGCCAAGGCGGGCATGGTGGGCTTCATCAAGTCGGTCGCCCGGGAACTCGCCCCGCGCGGCATCACCGCCAACGCCGTCGCCCCGGGATTCATCGAAACCGCCATGACCGCCGCCCTGGGGGAGGGAGTCCGCCGGGCCGCCCTGGATTCCATTCCCCAAAAAACCTTTGGCACGGCGGAGGACGTGGCCGCCGCGGTGTCCTTTCTCGCCTCCGAGGAGGCGCGCTACATCACCGGGCAGGTGCTGGCCGTGGACGGCGGCATGACCATGGTCGGCTAGCCATGGAGACCGCTGGCAGCGTGGAGGACTTTTCCGTCCGCATCGCCGATGCCCGGAGGCGGGGTCGCCTTCCCCACGCGCTCCTGCTGGTCGGGCCCGATGCCGCCGGCGCAAGGGACTTTGGGGAAAAAATAGCAAAAATTTTCCTGCCCGATTCCCGATCGCCGGACCTGTTCCGCCTCCGGCCGGAGGGAAAAATGTGGCAGATCGGCGCCGATCCGGTCCGGGAGGTGCGGTCACAGGTTCAAAAAACTGCCCACGGGACCGGGGATCGGCTGGTGCTCATCCTGGAGGCCGACCGCCTGCACCGGGCCGCCGCCAATTCCCTGCTCAAGATCCTGGAGGAGCCGCCCGCCGGGGTCTACTTTCTCCTCACCACGGACCGCCCGGGGGAGATCCCGGCCACCCTGCGCAGCCGCTGTTCGCCGTGCTTCTGCCGCGAATCGGCGCCGGCCGACCTGCCGCCGCCCCTGGGGGAATGGGTGGGCGACTTCCGCCGCTTTTGCCAAAAAATACGGTCCCAGCACACGGTAGCGTCCCAGCCCGCGCGCATCCTCGACGGCTACGCGCTGATTTTTCGACTGCGGGCAATTTTGGATGACCTCTGCACGGCGGCTCCCGGCGACGGCGATGGGGAAGAAAATCGCCGCCGACAGCTGCTGGCCACGCTGGCCGCCTGCGGAACCGTTCTTTTGGAAATGGCCATGGACCTGCCGGAGGAGGAAGACAGGCCCCGGGCCATCGAACTCCTCGCCGGGCTAACCGCTGCCCTGAACCGGGTCCGCTACCTCATCGCCGGCAACTGCCCGGAGATGGCGGCATTGGAATCCGTATTCTTTCCCGAAGGGGATCCCATTTCCCGCTAGGGGCAGGGTCGCAAAGGGGGCTGCCGCGCCCCTCTGGCTCCCTCCCGCGGAGTGCCGCGGCCCCAGCACCGACGCCAGAGGGAAGCGAAGCACGGCAGAGCCGGGGGCTGCGCGCCCCCCAACCGGGCCGGGAGGTCGCAAAGGGGGCTGCCGCGCGCCCCTTTGCCAATCCCCCGTCCACGGGGTGCCGTAGCATCGATAATCGGGGGAAGCGGAGCTGGGGGCAAAGCCCCCAAATGGGCCCGGCCGGCCCTCGAGGCCCCGGCCCACGGCACCGCCCGCTCC
>JAITSI010000070.1 GCA_031287845.1 Puniceicoccales bacterium | reverse complement strand
ATGCCATGGGCAGCGCGCAGGTCGCCCCGCGTAGCCTTTTTGCCATCAGGGCCGGCCCGCGGCACTGCCCGCTCCGCCGGACAGTGCCCGTGAGCGGCCTTTCCCTCAAGAAGTCAAGTTCCTGCACAACAGGTCCGTATTGGTCATCTTTCCAGATGGAGGTGGAATATGGTTTTACGGGTCCTGACCCGAGGCAGGCTCCGTAAACCCGGTCCGCCGGTTGACGATGGGGCTGCGCCCCCTCTGGCCCCCCCGCGAAGTGCCGTAGCCATGGCACCGATGGCTTGAGGGAAGCAAAGCGAAGCTGGGGTCAGCGCCCCAAGCCGGGCCGGGAGGTCTCAAAGGGGGCTGCCGCGCCCCTTTGCCAATCCCCCGCCCACGGAGTGCCGTACCGTCCGGCGCGCAATGCGCTATCATCCCTCGCTTCGCTCGGGACGCCGGCCGGCCGGGCGCTACGGACGGTTCCATCCAAAGCTGGCGGGCCGGCCCAACCCCAGGAGATGATAAAACGAGATGCTGGGCGATGCTTCTGCCATGGCGGATGCCATGGGCAGCGCGCAGGTCGCCCCGCGTAGCCTTTTTGCCATCAGGGCCGGCCCGCGGCACTGCCCGCTCCGCCGGACAGTGCCCGTGAGCGGCCTTTCCCTCAAGAAGTCAAGCTCCTGCACAACAGGTCCATAGCGGTCATTTTTCCAGGCGGAGGTGGAATATGGTTTTACGGGTCCTGACCCGAGGCGTAGGCGCCGATGGAACGGTAGCGGGCGTAGCGCCGCTGCGGGTCTCCCACCGTTCCCAGCTCGTCCAGGTGCCGCAGCAGTGCCTCCTTCACCGTTGCCGCCGCCGCGTCCGGGTCCCGGTGGGCTCCGCCGAGCGGCTCGCCGAGAATTTCATCCACCACGCCGAACTCCACCAGCTTCTGCGGGTCCAGCTGCAGTGCCCGGGCGGCCTCCGCCGCCCTTGCCCCGTCCTTCCAGAGGATGGCGGCGCAGCCTTCCGGGGAAATGACCGAATAGTAGGCATTTTCCAAAAAAAGTAGCCGGTCCACCACGGCGATTCCCAGGGCGCCGCCGGAGCCGCCCTCGCCGATTACCACGCCGACGCTGGGAACGCGCAGCGTGCTCATTTCCCGCAGGTTGACCGCGATGGCCTCTCCCACGTGCCGCTCCTCGGAGCCGATGCCGGGGTAGGCGCCGGGCGTGTCGATGAGGGTCACGATGGCCAGGGAAAACTTTTCCGCCAGACGCATGGCGCGCAGTGCCTTGCGATATCCCTCCGGATGGGGACAGCCGAAATTGCGGTGGATGTTTTCCTTCACGTTGCGGCCCTTCTGCTGGCCGATGGCCACAAGCGGCCGGCCCTCCAGCTCCGCTACGCCGCAGACCATTGACGGGTCATCGCCGTAGAGCCGGTCCCCGTGGATCTCCTCAAAGCCGGAAAAAATGCGGCCGATGTAGTCCAGGGCGTAGGGCCGCTGGGGGTGGCGGGCCAGCTGGATGCGCTCCCAGACCCCGAGGTTGGCGTAGATTTCCCGGCGCAGGGCCAGAATCTTTGCCTCCATGGCATCGATTTCCGCCGAAACGTCCACCCGGGCGGCGGCGGACTGGCCCTTCAGCTGGCGCAGCTGCTCCTCCAGCCGCTGCAGGGAAAGTCCTCCCCCCGTCTCCTCCGCATCCACGGCTATCCCTATCCCAGCTGGAAAAACTGCCGCTTGCCCACCTGCAGGACCTGGCCGGTGGCCGAGCGGACTTCGATCTTCTGGCCCGGGGTGACCCGGACCCCGTCCAGGCGCACGGCTCCCTGCTCCAGCAGCCGGCGAATTTCGTTGCGGCTCGGGAATGCCCCCGACGCGGCCAGCAGCTCCACCGCGTCCACGGAATCCCCCAGGCCTTCCAGCGCAATGCGCACCCGCTCTTCCGCCACTTCGCCCCGGGAAAATACCCTTTCGAATTCTTCCCGCGCGTGGGTTGCCGCCTCCTCCCCGTGGAACTGGGCCACCAGCGCCGATGCCAGCCGCTTTTTTGCCTCCATGGGGTGCCGCTCCGCCGCCCGGGCCCATTCCCCATCGCCGTAGCCCAGCAGCAGCCGGTGGTAGGATTCCAGCATGGCGTCGGGAATGGAGAGAATTTTTCCGAACATCTGCTGGGCCGAATCGTTGAAGGCGATGTAGTTGCCGTAGCTCTTGGACATTTTGCGCGCGCCGTCGAGGCCCACCAGCAGCGGCATGCAGAGCACCGCCTGCTCCTCCATGGCGCGATTTTTTTGCAGCACGCGGCCCACCAGCATGTTGAAGAGCTGGTCGCTGCCACCCAGCTCCACGTCCGCCTCCAGCACGACCGAGTCGTAGCCCTGGATGAGCGGGTAGAGAAATTCCACCACGGCGATGGGCACGCCCTCGCGGAGGCGTTTGTCAAAGTCCTCCCGTTCGATGAGCTGGGCCACGGTCATTTCCCGCGCCAGGGACAGCATGTCCGCCAGCGACATGGAGGAAAACCACTCGCCGTTGCGGCGCACGGTCGTACGCTTCGGGTCCAGGATGCGGAATGCCTGGGCAAGATAGGTCTGTGAGTTTTCTTCGATCTGCGCCGCGGTCAGCACGGGCCGGGTTTCCGAGCGCCCCGAAGGATCTCCGATTGTGGTGGTGAAGTCGCCGATGAGAAAGATGGCCTCGTGGCCCAGGTCCTGCAGCTGGCGCAGCTTGCGGAACACGACCAGGTGGCCGAAGGTCAGGTCCGGCCGCGTCGGATCCACCCCGAACTTGATGCGCAGGGGGCGACCCCGCGCCAGCTTCCTCCGCAGATCGTCCAGGCCGGCGACGTGCTGCGCATTGGAACAGATCTGCTCCAGTTCCCCTTGAATTTCCATGGCTCTTCCTCAATCCCCCGCCGCAATGGGCCGGGCGGTCCGCCCCTTCCGGTCCAGCCCATCCCGTTGCCCCCGGTGCCAGCGGTAAAAAATGGGACTTGCGATGAAGATGGAGGAAAATGTGCCGGTGAAAATTCCCAGCAGAAAGACAAGGGCAAAGTCCACTATCACGCCGGCGGCGAAGATGTAGAGGGAGAAGGCGGCCAGAAATGTGGTGAAGCTGGTCAGCAGCGTCCGGGAAAGGGTGGCGTTGATGGCCAGGTTGATGCACTCGGCCAGGGAAAGCTTGCCGTTGGTCCGCAGTTCCTCGCGGATGCGGTCAAATATGATGATGGTGTCATTGATGGAGTAGCCGACGACCATCAGGATGGCGGCCACCATGGGGGCGCTGAGCCGGTGGCCCAGCAGGAAGAATAGCCCGGCCGATGCCAGCACGTCGTGGGCCGTGGAGACGATGGCGCCGACGGCGAAGCCGCTCTCGAAGCGGATGGCGACGTAGGCCAGAATTCCCAGCAGGGCCAGGCCCAGGGATAGGACGGCATTGCGGCGCATTTCCGCACCGACGGCACCGCCGATGTGGGTCTTCTGCAGGAGCTGCAGCTGGCAGCTGGCCAGATCCCGGCCGGCGGATTCCCAAAAAACATCCCCCTGGCCCGGCACGGTCTGCACCCGTAGCTGCTCCGAGTCGCCGTCCAGGGAGCGCTGGAACGTAAATTGTACCTCGCCAAGCCCCCGCCGCTCCGCCAGGGCGCGCAGCTCCTGCAGGCTCGGCCGATTCCGGAAGGAGAGGAGCAGCTCGTCGCCGCCGGTGAAGTCCATGGCGTAGAGGTCGGGTCCGCGCGAGATGGCGGCGAAAAGGCCGGCCGCGACGGTGATTCCGGAAAGCAGGTAGGCCAGCCGGCGCCGGCGCAGAAAGTCAAGGCGGGGAGGGCGGCCGGAGAAGATGGGAAAGAGCCTTCCCCTGGGCCGGAGATGGACAAGCAGGTCCAGCAGTCCCCGGCAGAAGACAAGGGAGCAGAAGAGGGTGGTGAGGATGCCGATGGCCAGAACCAGGCCAAAGCCGCGCACGGCGCCGATTCCGTGGAAGAACAGGATGGCCGCCACGAGCAGGGTGGTGAGGTTGGCGTCCACGATTGTGGCAAAGGAGCGGTCGGAGCCGTCGACGAGCGCCTGGCGGAGACTTTTCCCCCGGCGCAGCTCCTCGGCCATGCGGGCAAAGGTGATGATGTTGGCGTCCACGGCCATGCCGATGGTGAGGACCAGGGCCGCCAGGGATGGCAGGGTCAGGGTCGCGCCGAAGGTCGCCAGGGCGCCCAGGATGAGCAGCACGTTCAATGCGACGGCCAGCACGGCCACCAGTCCGCCCAGGGCGTAGTAGCCAACCATGAACAGGATCACCAGGGCTGCTCCCAGGCCAATGGCCCGCAGGGACGCGGCCCGCGTGTCCTCCGCCAGCGACGGACCCAGCTCCCGCACCTCCACCACCCGCAGCTCAAATTCCAGCGGATTGTTCAGCGCGTTGGCTAGGCGAATCGCCTCCTCCCGGGAGAAGCGGCCGCTGATGGAGGCACGGCCGTCGGGAATGGCGCTGCGGATCACGGGGGCCGACTGGATTCTGCCGTCCAGCACGATGGCCAGCGGCCGGCCCACGTTCTGCTCCGTTAGCCGCTCGAAGCGCCGTGCCCCCGCCGCCGTCAGCTCCAGGTTGACCTCGTGGGCACCGTAGCCATTGACCACGGGCACCGCCCGCCGCACCGCCCGGCCCGTCAATTCGGGAATCCGCTTGAGCAAAAGGCGCCGATCTCCGCCTTCCCCTTCCCCGTTCGGCCCATCTGCCCTGTCCCAGCTGACCCACTCATAGCCCGGCGGCGCTTCCCCGGTCCCGGGCGCGTGGACCAGGCGAAATTCCAGGCGGGCCGGCTTCTTAATCGTCTCCACCAGGTTGGGATGGTCCCGGCCGAAAATTCCCGCCAGCTGGATCTCGATCTGCGCGTCTCCCCGGCTGCGGATGAGCGGCTCCACCACGCCCAGGCCATCGATGCGCCTGGCCATGACCTCCTTCGCCTGGTCCAGCTGCCGGGCGCGCTCCCCGCTGTCCCTGGCCAGGGCCTCCGGTGCAATTTCCAGGGTTACCGCCAGTCCTCCCGCCAGGTCCAGTCCGCGGCGGATGGGAGTTTGCACCAGGACGGCCAGGGCCCAGATGCCCAGCAGCAGCGACAGGCCCAGCCGACGGATTGTTTTTTTTTGGATCCCAGCCACCCCGCTCCTTCGCCCTTCACTTCTTCGCAGGCCGACCCCGGGACCCCCGCCGGACCGGTTTTTTTTCGCCGCCGTCCGTTCCCGTTCCGCCCTCCGAGGCCGTTTCCCAGTCCAGGGCTTTGACTTCGCCGGAGTCCTTTTCCTTGGCGCCGTCGGCAAATTCCCCGGCCAGCAGCCGCCGCTGTACGTAGCCCCGCAGCACTTCCACGCGTACGCCGTCGGCGATTTCCACGGTCAGCAGGCCATCCCGGGCTCGCAAAATTTTTCCTAGAATTCCCGAGGCGAGCAGGACCCGGTCCCCGGCCTTCAGCGCGGAGAGCATCTGCTGGTGAGCCTTTTGCCGCTTGCGGTTGGGCGCGATGAGCAAAAACCACATGCCCAGGAAAATAAGCCCAAAAATGAGCAGCTGGGACATGCCACCGCCCGAAGTCCTGGCTGCCACCTCTCCCACCGCCGATAGATTGTCCATGGTTGCCAGGGATAGACCTGCCCCAGGGGGAATGCAAGCCCCATGCGCTGGAAATTCCGATGCCCCACGGGTCGCTGCCGGTTGGGTCCGGCCTGCCGCGGGGAGATCGCCCCATTCCCCCTTTGCTAATTTTTTGCCCAGGGCCAGACCCCAAAAATCCGATCCGCCGGTTGACGATGGGGCTGCGTCCCCTCTGGCACCACTCCACGGAGTGTCGCTGCATCGATGCCCGGGGGAGGCGAAGCCGGGGGCAAAGCCCCCAATTGGGCCCGGCCGGCCCTCGAGGCCCCGCGGCCCTTTGCTGTCCAGGTCCATTCGTCCGGGCCAGGGGAGAGATGCCACGGCCTGGCAAAATTGGATTGCATTTTCCCCTCCTTTTCCGATGGTTCTACCTTGCAATGGGTGCCCATTCCGTTTCCTCTCGGGTCTTTGTGGCCGCAAGGGCAACAAAGGTCGTCGCCGCCGGCGCAACGGTCCTGGCGATCGCCGGCGTGGCCGTGACCGCGGTGCTGATCGCAACGGTCGCCATTGGCACCCTGTGGCCCGTGCTCATCGGTTGCGCCTGCGCTGCCGTCGCTGGCGTGGTCGTATTTCTGATTGCCCACCGTGTCGGCGCCGGGGGGAGGGGAACGGTGGGCGGAAACGCCACGGCGGATGTGAAATTCATCCCGGTGGATA
>JAITSI010000044.1 GCA_031287845.1 Puniceicoccales bacterium | reverse complement strand
TTGTCCGGTGGCCTAGAAGTGGAAGGCCAGGCTGGCCGAGCAGTGGTTCGAGTGGGAATCCTTGGCAAACTGGCCGCTCCAATTGGCCAATATTTCCCAGTGGCTGTCAAAGTGATGGGTCAGCTCCACGCTGCCCACCACCGTGTCCCGGCACCGTGCGGTATAGGTATAGATATAATTCGCCAAACCGGTGCTGGGAGTATTAATGGAATTTTCTTCTATGGCACGGCACTTCCAGCCGGCCCGCACGGCCAGGTCGCTGCCGCTCTTGCCCTTCCCCTGGAATGCGCGCTCCAGGCTGATGCCGCAGGACACGTCCACGGTATTGAAGCTAAACGCGGGCACAGGGAAACTTGTACCACTATGGGGAACAACCGTTCTTTGCGCATAAAAAGACTTCAAATGGGCCCGGTGAAAGGAAACTCCGGCCCAGGGGCCAATCTGCAGTCCGCCGATGGCGACCATGTGCTGCACCACGGCCAGGTCCGTGAACAGGTCAAAGCCCTCCGTCGACACCCTGTCAGGCGGAGTGTAATGGGAAACGACCAACTTATTCATCAGGTAGTTGCAGCCCACCGTGGCGCTTACCCGGCCGGTGAGGTTATCCTTGGCCAGGTAGTGCAGCGAGCCAAACAGTACACCGCCCACACGGCGCTGGTCCTGGCGGTGTCCCGGTAGCACTTCAAATATGTATGAGCTGTACGAACCTGGTGGAAGTGACATGAGATAGCCCAAGGCGTTCCACTGGGAACGGACGGCGAAGGCCGCCACGCCGTAGCGCAGGGAAACATTTTCTCCGCAATCCTGGAGAGAGGCCGTGCCGAAGAGCATGCCGTAGATGTCACCGGAGTGGCCGGGCAATGGCATTTGGGAATCGGGAAGCTTGCCCGGCAGACGGTGCAGATGGCCGCCGAACGGCGTGACGAAAAAACCGTCCGCGGTGCCGCGCAGATTGCTCTCCAGGGCAGAGCGCACCGACGACAGCACGACCGGGGCGGACTGTCCCAGCTCCGCCCACTCGCCCGCGTAGGAGTAGCCAAACGCCGGTGAGGCGGTTGCCAATGCACCTCCAACGACCAAACCTAGGGCAAGGGACCTCCCCGCCAAACCCCTTCGCAATGCATTCATAGTTACCTCGCGGCGGATTTTGGGAAAAATTTTACTAAAAAACGAGAAAAAAGTGTCCAGCGCTGCATTTTTTTGCAGCCGTGCCCTGGAACAATCCGAGCTCCTTGGTTCCGGCTCCGCTCCGTTTCGCGTGCTCCGGCTATCGGTTCCGCAGCGTTCCGCGGAAAGAGAAATTGGCAAACGGAGAATGGCCTTCTCCGGCTCCCCTGCAAGACAAAGGGACCAAACACCTAGGCTCAGGACCCGTAAAACCACATTCCACCTCCACCTGGGAAAACGACCGATGCGGTCCTGTGGTGCAAGACCTTGACTTCTTGAGGGAAGGGCCGCTCACGGACGCCGCCCGGCGGAGCGGGCAGTGCCGCGGGCCGGCCCTGATGGGGCCTCGAGGGCCGGCCGGGCCCATTTGGGGGCTCTGCCCCCAGCTCCACTACGCTGCGCCTCCCCCAGATGTTGGTTATTCGAAGGCCGGCCTGCCAGCTTTGGATGGAACCGTCCCTAGCGCCCGTCCGTCCGGCGTCCCGAGCGAAGCGAGGGGGCCTCGGGGGCCGGCCAGGCCCTTTTGGGGGCTTTGCCCCCAGTTTCGCTTCCCCCAACTATCGATGCTGCGGCACTCCGTGGGCGGGGGATTGGCAAAGGGGCGCGGCAGCCCCCTTTGGGACCTCCAGGCCGGCAGGGCCGGGCCCGGTTGTGGGCGCCGCCCCCAGCTCCGCCGTGCTCCGCTTCCCCCAGGCCATCGGTGCCGTGGCGACGGCACTCCGCGGAGGGGATGCTAGAGGGGCGCAGCCCCATCGTCAACCGGCGGCCCGGTTTTACGGGTCCTGACCCTAGACCCGCCCGGAGCCCCTGCCCGGGATTCCGCAGCATTTTTTGTATTTTTTTCCGCTGCCGCAGGGGCAGGCGTCGTTGCGGCCCACCGTGGCCGATTTGGGAACGGCTGCCGCTGCTGCTGGCCTTGGGGCGTCGTTGCCCGGAGCCGGCTGCGGAATGTTTCCACCGCTCCGGTTCCGGTAAATTTTCTCCAGCAGGGTCTGGAACGTCTGCAGGCTGGTGGCCGAGCGGAACAGCCCGTGGGCCACGTCGCGCCGTACCGCGTCCATGAGCTGGACAAACTGCTGAAATGCCTCCGCCTTGTACTCGAATAGGGGATTTTTCTGGGCGTAGCTGCGCAGTCCAACGCCGCGGCGCAGGTCGTCCATGGCGGTGAGGTGCCCCTGCCAGTGGCGGTCGATGGAGTGGAGCAGCAGCAGCCGCTCCAGGCGCCGCAGATCATCCGGGTTTTCCAGATCCTCCTTCATGCGGTAGGCCAGGAAGACCCGGTCCAGCACCGCCGCCACCCGCTCTTCCCGGTCCAGCGGCTCGACAAATTTTTCCTCGACGGCGATGGGAAAGGTTATGGCCAGCTGGGCCAGCGTTGCTTCCAATGTCGCCGCGCCGTCCTCCACGGCCTGGAATAGGGAGCGCAGGTGGTCCCGCAGAAATTCCTCCAGCGTTGGCCTGGGATTTTCCGCCCGCAGCACCTCATTGCGCAGTCCGTAGAGAATTTCCCGCTGGACGCTGAGCACGTCGTCGTACTCGAGCAGGCGGCGGCGGATTCCGTAGTTTTGCTGTTCCACCCGGCGCTGGGCATTGCCGATGGAACGGTTCAGCAGGGGATGGGCCAGCACGTCCCCCTCGTGGAATGTGCGGTCCAGGAGGGCGGCGATGGGGCCCCGGCTGGCAAAGAGCCGCATTAGGTCGTCCTCGAGGGAGATGTAGAACTTGGATGAGCCGGGATCTCCCTGGCGTGCGCAGCGTCCCCGCAGCTGGCGGTCGATGCGGCGGGACTCGTGCCGCTCCGTCCCCAGCACTTTCAGTCCCCCCAGCGCCGCGACCCCATCGGCCAGGCGGATGTCCGTTCCCCGGCCCGCCATGTTGGTGGCGATGGTGATGGCCCCGACCGCCCCCGCCTGGGCCACGATTCTCGCCTCCGCCTCGTGGAACTTTGCATTGAGCACCGTGTGGGGCAGATGCCGCGCCTGGAGCATCTTATCCAGCAGCTCCGACGCCTCCACCGCCGTTGTCCCCACCAGCACCGGCTGGCCGCGGCCGTGGGCCTCTTCGATGTCCCGCATCACGGCGGCGTACTTTTCCCTCCTGGTTTTGTAGACCTCGTCATTTTCATCCCGTCGTCGGCAGGGCCTGTGGGTGGGAATCACCACAACGGAAAGCCGGTAGATGTCGTGGAATTCCTGGGCCTCCGTCTCCGCCGTCCCCGTCATCCCCGCCAGCCGCTCGTAGAGGCGAAAATAGTTCTGGATTGTGACCGTGGCGTAGGTGCGGTTCTCGCCCCGGATCTCCAGGCCCTCCTTTGCCTCCACCGCCTGGTGCAGGCCATCGCTCCAGCGCCGTCCCACCATGGCCCGGCCCGTGTGGGGGTCGACGATGATCACCTGGCCCTCGTGGACGATGTACTGCTGGTCCCGCTCGAATAGGGTATGGGCCCGGATCAGCTGGCCGATGCAGTGGATGCGCTCGCCGATGGCATCGGATTCCTCGGTCCGGCGCAGCTTTTCCCGCTGCCGCTCCAGCGGATCGCGGCCGCCGTCCCGGTCGATTTCCGCGTGGAGCGTGACCAGGTCCGGCATGACAAAGGCGTCCGGGTCCTGGGGATAGAGGGTCTGGCGGCCGAGTTCGGTGAGGTCGACGCTGTTCTGCCGCTCGTCCACGGTAAAGTAGAGCAGCTCTTTGAGGCGAAACCGCTCTTCCCGGCGCATTTCGCTGTTCATTTCCCCATCCAGCCGTTCCAGCCGCTTGCCGATGGCGCCGGATTCCAGCAGCTTCGTCAGCTGGCGGTGGCGGGGCATGCCCAGGCGGACGGCGTAGAGCTTCTTCAGCGCCTCCTCCGGCTCCTTTTCCAAAATTTCCCTGGCCTCCGCCACCAGCCGATTGCACAGCTCCAGCTGCAGCTGGGTCAGCCGCTCCACCGCGCCGTTCAATTCCCGGTAGGGCGCCCTTCTCTCCTCCTCCACGGGTCCGGAAATGATCAGTGGCGTGCGGGCCTCGTCGACGAGCACCGAGTCGATCTCATCCACGATGCAGTAGTGGTGTCCCCGCTGCACCTGTTCCTCCGGCGACTGGGCCAGGCCGTTGTCCCGTAGGTAGTCGAAGCCGAACTCCGCCGCCGTCCCGTAGGTGATGGCGCAGCCGTAGGCCAACTTTCTCTCCGCGCTGTCCATGCCGCTCTGGATGCAGCCAACGGTCAGGCCGAGGAACTGGAACAGCTTGCCCATCCACTCGGAGTCGCGGCGGGCCAGGTAATCATTGACGGTCACCAGCTGGCAATTTTCCCCGCCGAGGGCGTTCAAATAGAGTGGCAGCGTTGCCACCAGGGTTTTCCCCTCGCCCGTGGCCATTTCCGCAATTTTCCGCGAGTGCAGGGCAATTCCCCCCATCAGCTGCACGTCGTAGGGGACCATCTGCCATTCCATCTCCTCGCCGCAGACGGTAAATTTCTGCCCGCAGAGCCGCCTTGCCGCACTCATTACAGCCGCAAATGCTTCCGGCAAAAGCCCATCCAGCGTTTCCCCCGCCTCCAGCCTGCTGCGAAATTCCCCGGTCTTCGCCGCCAGCTCCCCGTCGTCCAGGGAGGCGTAGGCATCGTCCCAGCGGTGAATTTTTTTCACCAGGGGCCCGCAGCGCCTGGCAAACCTCCGATGGTGCCGGCCGGAAAAACTTCGCAAAATGCTTCCAAGTCCCCACATGGCAAAATTCAACCGAAAGTTTCCCGGTCGGGTGGGTGGAGTCAACCGTTCTTTCACGGGGAAATTTGCCATTTTCTCCTGGACCGCGCGGCCCGGCGGATGGAAAGGCGGCGGGCTAGAAGTTTTGCGTGGCACTGCCCCCGTCGAAGATGGGCCCGGCCGGGTCGCAGAGCATGTGGACCAGCAGCTCCTGGCCGGCCGTGCCCGCCGCCACAATTTTTTCCAATTCCAGCTCCACGGGGGAGGGCTCGCCGCCGCCGCAGTTTCCCACCACGCTCCAGTCGTAGGAGCTGCGCTCGGCACGGCACTGGGCCAGCTGTTCCTCCGCGACGGAGGGCGCATACTCCAGGTGCGGCCCGCAGAGGATGGCCAGCCCATTTCCCACCCGGCAGCGCACGATGGCGGCCCGGCCGTCATTTTTTTCCAGGTCGTAGCCGGCGAGCACCTGGACCGCGTCTCCGCAGCTCTCCGTCCCGTCGAAGTAGCCCCCGCCGTGGTAGTAGCTTACGACGGTGGCCGGTGGAGGCGCCCCGCAGAGCCGCATGGGGACCGCGTGCACGCCGACCGGTCCCGTGGCGGAAAAATCGGGAAAAATGGGCCCCCGGCAGGTTTTGGGAAAAAAGTTCAAGATTGCATCGCGGACGCGGCGTTCGTAGAGGCCACCCTCGTCGAAGGCGACGGCTCCACAGGCCAGGTAGGCTCCCCCGCAGACGCCGAAGTAGATGCCGCCCGCTTCCACGAACCTTCGCAGGTGGCTGGCGCGGTTTCCCGGGTGCAGCGCCCCGCGGAAGAGTGTGCTGGGGCCGCCGGGCATGAGAAAAAACCGGGCCCCGGCAAAGGTTTCTTCCCGGTCCAGGTCCTCCCCGCTGACCCGGCGCAGGAAGGCGGCATCCGTCGCGCCGGTCAGCCGCAGGTAGCTTTCCGCGCAGGCGGCCAGGCCAAGCACCGAATGGGGGACAGCCCCCTGGCCGTCGTAGATGAGTACGCTCACGGTTCCCCTATCCAACTCCAGACCGCCGTTGTCAATGCCCCATAAATTCGGCGAAGCATCGGGGCGGTTCCCCTTTGTTCTCCCTAAGGTCAGGACCCGTAAACCAGGTCCGTCGGTTGACGCTGGGGCTGCGCCCCCTCCGGCCCTCCCTCCGCGAAGTGCCGCTGACACGGCACTCCGCGGGCGGGGGACCGGCAATCCACCCAGGAACTCGGGGCCAACCCCGGCCGAACGGATCCCGGTGAAATTTTCTTGCCAGGGGGAGCGGCCCTGCGCCAGGGTGCTCGCCAAGGCGATGTGCGGCATCATTGGCTACGTGGGCAGGCACCGGGCGAAGGACATCCTCATGGATGGCCTGAAACGCTTGGAGTACAGGGGCTATGACTCGGCGGGAATCGCCCTGCTGGAGGGCTCGGAGCTGCGCATCGTCCGCGCGGTGGGGCAGCTGGAGGCGCTGATCCGAAAGGCTGCGCCCCTGGAACTGGCGGGGACCGTCGGCATCGGCCACACGCGCTGGGCAACCCACGGCGGCGTCGTGGAGGAGAATGCCCATCCGCACCGCAGCAGCGACGGAAAAATTGCCCTGGTGCACAATGGGGTCATTGAAAATTTTGCCACGATCCGCGAATTTCTCCTTTCCCGGGGCTATTGCTTTGCCTCGGAGACGGACAGCGAGGTGCTGGCCAACCTCATCGCCTACCACTACGGCCGCGGTGGGGGATCCGGCGAAAAAAACCACTTTGGGGAAAGCGTGCGCCGGGCGTTGCTCCACGTGCAGGGGACCTACGGCATCGCCGTCCTATGCGAGGACCGGCCCGGCGAGCTGGTTGGGGCCCGCAATAGTTCTCCCCTCATCCTCGGCATCGGCGACGGCGAGCACTTCCTTGCCAGCGACGCCGCCGGCTTCGCCGCCCGTACCCGGGACGTGGTATTTCTCCGCGACGGGGAGCTGGTCTGGGCCAGCGGAGAAGAATTTTTGCTCACCAACCTGTGCCAGGAGCGGGTGGAGGCCCAGCGGCAGGAGTTGGACTGGGACCTGACCGCCGGGGAGCGCGGCGGCTATCCCCACTTCATGGTGAAGGAAATATTGGAGCAGCCCCAGGCCCTGGAAAATGCCATGCGGGGAAGATTTTCCGCGGATGGCAGCACGGCCCACTTCGGCGGCCTCGCCATGACGCCCCAGGAGCTGCGCCAGGTGGAGCGCATCGTGCTCTGCGCCTGCGGGACCGCCCACTGTGCCTGTCTGGTCGGCGAATACCTCATCGAGGGCCTGGCCCGCATCCCCGTCGAGGTGGAGTATGCCTCGGAGTTCCGCTACCGCAACGCGCCCATGGACCGGCACACGCTGGTCCTGGTTGTCAGCCAGAGCGGTGAGACCCTGGACACGCTGGAGGCCATGCGCGAGGCGCGGCGCAAGGGATTCCGGGTCCTGGCCATCACCAACGGCGTCGGCTCCTCCATCGCCCGGGAGGCGGACGGCGGCATCTACCAGCACGCGGGGCCGGAGATCGGCGTGGCGTCGACCAAGGCATTCACCTCCCAGCTCTGCCTGCTGGCCCTATTCGCCCTCTACCTGGGCCGGCTGCGGGACCTCTCCTTCGACGAGGGCGTATCCATCGTGGAGGTGCTCCGGGCCGTTCCCGGCCAGGTCCGGGAAATTTTGCTCCAGGGCGAGGCCATCCGCCGCATCGCCGAACGCCACGGCCGCTGCCGGGACATGCTATTCCTCGGCCGGCAGGTGCTGTTCCCCATCGCCCTTGAGGGTGCCCTCAAGCTCAAAGAAGTTTCCTACGTGCACGCGGAGGGCTACGCGGCGGCGGAGATGAAGCACGGGCCCATCGCCCTGGTAACCCCGGAGTGCCCGTCCTTTTTCCTTGCCTGCGACGGCGCCACGCTGCCCAAAACCATTTCCAACATGCACGAGATCCACGCCCGCGGCGGGCCCATCATCGCCGTACTTTCCCAGGGCAGCGCCGTTCCACGGGAGATCGTCGACGACCCCATCTGGATTCCCCGGGCCCACGGCGTTGCCCTGCCCATCCTGGCGGCCATCCCCATCCAGCTCTTTGCCTACCACATGGGCGTCCTGCGCGGCGGCGACGTTGACAAGCCGCGCAATTTGGCCAAATCCGTCACCGTGGAATGAGCTGGCCGACGCTATTTTTCCCGCTGGTCCTGGTGGCCCTCGCCATCCCATTCCCGGTGCGGGGGGATTTCGTCTTCTATGAGAATTTTAAAGCAATGAAGGACGTGCAGGAGTCGGAGGCGCTGCGGGCTGCCCTGGAACGGCCGGCAAATTGCGACGCGTTCGTTACCGTTGCCATCGACGGGGGTGCCGGCTCCGGAAAGACATCTACGGCGAGGGAATTGGCCCGGCGCCACGGCTTTGCCTTTGTCTCCACCGGCGAGCACTACCGCGTGCTGGCCTACCTGCTGGAGCGGCTGGGTGTCCAGCCCGGCGACGGTCCCGCCATTGCCCGGGCCATCGCCCCCCTGCGGCCCGGCACGGTGTTTGTGGGAAACCAGGGGCACCTTTCCCTGGACGGCCGTATCTTTTCCGAAGGGGAACTGCGCAGCCCGGCGGTCAACCGCTCCGTTGCCCGCTACGCCCAGCTGCCGGAGCTGCGCCGATTTTTGCAGGACTACCAGAGGACCCTGCCCCGCGTCGCCCGGTCGGCCAACTTCCCCGGCCTGGTTCTTGAGGGCCGGGACATGACATCCGTCGTATTCCCCGACGCCTCCCTGCGCTATTTTCTCACCGTGGACGCGGAGGAGCGCGTGCGGAGGAGGAGGGAGGAGGGCATCTGCGATGACGTGGCCGGCCGGGATGCCCAGGACCGGGAGCGGCTGGTCTGCCTGGACGGCGTGAGCCCCATCGACGGAACCGGCCGGACCCTGGAGGAGGTGGTGGCCCTGCTGAGCCGAGACGTGGAGGAGCTGCTGCGGTGAGGCCGCCGGACGACCCATTCACCCCACCCCTGCTCTTTGCCCTGGGCCGTGGCTTCTGCCGCATCGTGCTGGAGGACCTGTTCGCCTTCCGCGCCAGCGGGGTGGGCCACGTCCCGCGCTCCGGCGGCTGCCTGCTCGTTTCCAA
Organism: Puniceicoccales bacterium; assembly: GCA_031287845.1. Classification (GTDB taxonomy): domain Bacteria; phylum Verrucomicrobiota; class Verrucomicrobiia; order Opitutales; family JAIRLM01; genus JAISOW01. The sequence continues at coordinate 512 of JAITSI010000044.1, read as the reverse complement.
CCATGCCAGTTTTCTGGATCCCCCCGCCGTCATGTGCGGTGCGGGCCGCTGCGGCTATTCCTTCGCCCGGCGAAGCCTCTACCGGCCGCGGCTCTTCGGCTGGCTCATGCGCCATTTTTTGACAATTCCCGTCGACCGGGACGGTGGCAATGACCTGGCCGCGCTGCGGGAGGTGCTGCGGCTGCTGGCGGCGGGCCAGTGCGTGCTGGTATTTCCCGAAGGAACGCGCACGGCCGATGGAAACCTGCAGGGGGCGCGGCGGGGAGTCGGCATGCTGGCGGCGAGGTCCTCCGTTCCCGTCGTGCCGGCCCGGGTCTTCGGCTCCTTCGACGCCTGGGGCAGGAACACGGCACGGCCCCGCTGGTTCCATCCGGTGCGGGTCGTCTTCGGCCCCCCCCTGCTGCCCGCGCACTATGACCCGGGGGCCGGCCATCCGGATCGCTACCAGTGCATCGCCGACTTTTTCCTGCGCTGCATCGCCGCCCTGGGTCCGGAAAACCCAGCATAGGTCC
>JAITSI010000074.1 GCA_031287845.1 Puniceicoccales bacterium | reverse complement strand
TATACCGTCGATGGCTGGTCTTTTTCCAATCATTTGACAAAGCTAGCCATCCGAAAAAAATTTGCACGCTTTTTTTTTGCGAGGTCCAAATTTTAGGGCGCGAGTTTTGCAAGTGACATTGAAATATGCAAACAATGGGATTGGATGTTGCTCTGAATTTGCCTTCGCCACTTGGCAGTTGGAAGAGTGAATCTCGAAAAATGTTCTACAATTTGTCCCCTGCGCATGGGCTTCGCCCTGCTCCGGATCACCCTTCGGCCTCCAGGGCCGACAGCAGGTTGCCATCCCAGCCATCCTCGGCAAGCATCTTTCCCCAGAAGAGCCGCAGCCGTTCCCTTTCCCCGGCGAAGCGCAGTCCGCCGATGAGGTCCCGCATGCCGTGGAGGCGGACGATGCGGTCCACGGCGTAGCGGACCTGGGAGAGGGTAAAGGTGCGGCGGGGCAGGGCCAGGCGGACCAGTTCCAGGGGCGGCGGGATGGGCTGGCCGTCCTTTCCCCGCGCGGAGGACAGGATTCCCCGCTCCATGGCGCGGATGCCGGATGTGAGGTAGAGTGCGGAGGCCAGGGCGGCGGCCGGGCACCGTTCCCGCGGGACGTGGGCCAGAATCTTACCGGCATCCAGGTAGCAGCCCAGGGCGCCGGGGGGGATCACCACGGGGATGCCGTTCTCCGCGAGCGCGCGCACCATGTACGCGACGCAGTCGGGGGAGTGGCGGATGGCGGTCGGGTCCATTGCCTCCTCCAGGCCGACGGCGAGGGACTCCATGTCCCGGGGCGCCATGCCGCCGTAGGTGAAAAATCCCCCGTAGGGGGCGGCTAGATCTTTCATTCGCTCGAAAAGGTCGGCGTCGGAGCAGAGGATGGCACCGCCGCGGGCGCAGCCCAGCTTTCGTCCGGAAAAGTAGATCACAGAGCACAGGGAGGCGATTTCCCGGACAAGCGCGCGGATGTCCATGCCCCGGCATTCGGGTTCCCGTTCCCGGATGAGGTGCAGATTTTCCGCGAGCAGGGAGGCGTCCAATAGGACGGGGATGCCGTGGCCGTCGGCCAGCAGGCGCACCTGGCGCAGGTTTTGCAGGGAGAATGGCTGGCCTCCCAGCAGGTTGGCGCAGGCCTCGACGCGGATGAAGGGAATGCGTTCCCGCTCCCGGCCAAGGGTGCGGGCCAGGCGGGGGATGTGGAAATTTCCCTTGAACGGGTGGGGGTTGCCCGTGTCCAGGGCCTCGTCCACGGGAATTTGCGCAATTTCCCCTCCGCAGGCGGCGATGGCCGGCTGGATTGTGGTGAAGTGGTAGTTCATGGGGACGACGCTGCCCGGACGGACCAGGGCCCGGCAGATGATGTCCTCGGCGGCCCTGCCCTGGCACACGGGCAGGAGGAATGGCATGGCAAAAATTTCCTCCGCCGTCCCCTGGAGCCGGACGAAGCTCTCCGAACCGGCGTAGGCCTCGTCGGCGCCGTGCATGGCGGCCAGCTGCCGGTCGCTCACGGCGTTGACGCCGCTGTCCGTGAGCATGTCCAAAAATACGTCCCGGCTTGGCAGGTGAAACGTGTTGTGGCCGGCCCGGCGCATGGCACTGAGCCTGTCCCCCGCCGGGATCAGCCGGGTCCGCTGCACGACGCGCACCCGGTGAAATTCAAGGGGAATTTCCTCCCCCGTGAGCAATCGATACACGGCGATCCCCACTGCCGCGAATTCCCTCCCGCGTCAAAGGGAATCTTTTGGCCGGCTCCCCGGGCCCGGCCGGAAATTGGGAAAAGGAACGGTTGCGCCGGGGCGGAGGAGCTGTTCCCCTGGCCCTGCCGTGGCGAAGGAGGGGAAGAGGATGCGGGCGGACGAGCTGCTCGTCGCCGCCGGCCTGGCGGAGAGCCGAAATTTGGCCCAGCGGCTCATCCTGGCCGGCCAGGTCCGCACGGCCTCGGGGGAAATGGTGGACAAGCCGGGCAGGGAATATGCCAGGGATGCGGACTTTTCCGTGCTCCGTCCTCCCCCCTACGTGGGCCGCGGCGGGGAAAAGTTGGCGGGATTTTTCCAGGCCTTTCCCTGGGACCTGGCCGGCGTCCACGGTCTGGACGTGGGTGCCAGCACGGGCGGCTTTACGGACTATCTCCTGCAGCGCGGGGCCGCCTCGGTCACCTGCGTGGACGTGGGCCATGGGCAATTGCATCCCAGGCTGCTCCGGGACCCGCGGGTCACCAACCGCGAGGGGGTCAATGCCCGCCGGCTCGCGGCGGCCTCCCTGCCCCGGGCCGCCTATGGGGTCATTGCCGTGGACCTTTCCTTCATTTCCCTGCGGGCCGTGCTGCCGGAGCTGTGGCCGCTGCTAGAAGGGAAGGGTCTGCTGGTTGCCCTCATCAAGCCGCAGTTTGAGGCCAGCCGCCGGGAGGCTAGCCGGGGCCGCGGGGTGATCGGCGATCCTGCCATCCACCGCCGGGTGCGGGAGGAGCTGGCCGCGTTCGCCGTGGCGGCCCTGCCGGCGTCGCGGATTGTGGCTGAAGTTCCATCGCCGCTCACCGGAGCCGACGGCAACCGGGAATTTTTCATCGGCATCGCCCGCCGGACCGATGGTGCAGCAGATCCGGCAGATGTGGGCCAGTTCGGGGATCTGGCGCAGGCGCTCCAGGGTCATCTCCTGGCGCAGGGTCCACTCCTGGGCCGCGGTGCTGCTGGCGACGCGGACGACTAGCGTGTCGGCGGCCAGGGCCTCCGGCCAGCAGAGGGTGGCCAATTTTCCGTCGACGATGCGGTCCCAGCGGTTGCGGATGCTTTCCAGGCGTTTGTTGCGCGCCAGGCTGCACTGCAGGAGATGGTCCAGGGCTTCCCCCAGGGTCAGGATGGGCCGCAGGTGGCCGGTTGGCCTGCCGGCGGGAAGTCCAGCGAATGCGGCAATTGTCCGGAGGTGCCGGAATGAAAATTTCTTTGCCTTCGCCGCCGGTTGCTTCCGTTCCACGGCCCTACCCTGGGAAGGCGGGGCCGGATGTCAATCCCGACCCCGCCGCCGGCGTCATCGCCGGCCGAGACTCTGGTGGAGGCGGTGGGAGTCGAACCCACGTCCTCCGGGCTCTCGAATGCCCCCTGCTACGTGCGTAGTCGCCGGATTGGTTTAGCCGGACAAGCCCGCGGCGACGCGGAATTTTCCCCGGCGAGTGCTTTTTTCACGGGCAGGGTCCGCACACCCCCTCCCCATGCCCGCTGACCTACGCCGCACCGGCTCAGCGAGCATCGGCCGCTGCGGCGTGCCCCCTGGGGGGCAGTTTTGGGAGTTCAGGCCGCCAACTTCGCCGGCAGCTTGGCTGCGCGGCGGAAAGCGTTCCTGCCATCCCGGATCTTGTTCTTGCCAGTTAAGACAATCGGGCAGATTTTTGACGGAGCCAACCACCCATCTCCGGCACGCGGCGACATTCTGCCTCCCGAAGTCGAATCCAAACGCCCCCAAATGTTTGCGTCTTTTCCACCCGGTCAAGCCAACTTTCGCTTTGACAGAGCCATCTGAGCGACGTAGCGTCGTGGGTCAAGGAGAAAATGGACGCGGGAGCCATTCGTTCCATTGACGGTTCACCCGATGACTCCCACTACGTTTTTCAAGCCAGCGAGGGCAATGTCCACTCCCTGATTTCCCTGGCCGTTGACATCCTGCGCCGGCGGCGCCAGAGCATTTCCTTCGCCGAGTCCGTCACCGGCGGCATGCTGGCCGACCTCTGGGTGGCGGAGCCTGGGGTATCGGACGTCTTTCCCGGTGCGGTTGTTGCCTACGGCGACCTGGCCAAGGAGACATTTTTGGCCATTCCCAAGGTCTACCTGCAGAATTTTGGCGCGGTGAGCCGGGAGGTGGCGCTGGCCATGGCGGAGGAGGTGCGGCAGCGCCTCGCCACGGACTTTTCCATTGCCCTGACCGGCATCGCCGGTCCCGGCGGCGGCTCGTCGGCCTGGCCCATTGGCACGATCTGGGTCGCCATGCGCACCCCGACGCGCAAGATCTTGCAAAAGGTTTTCTTCCCAGACTACGCGGGCCAGCGCAACCTGATCCGGGAGAAGGCCTGCTACGCCGCCTGTAAAATTTTCATCCAGGTCCTCTTCGAGGAGGAGATGCCGAGCCGGGAAGCCCTTCCCTTCCACCCCGCCGCGTTTGCCTAGGTGTCAGGACCCGTAAAACCAGGCCGCCGGTTGACGGTGGGGCTGCGCCCCCTCTGGAACTCCCCCCCGCGAAATGCCGCCGCCATGGCACCGATTGCTGGGGGAAGCGAAGCCGGGGGCAAAGCCCCCAATTGGCTTGGCCGGCCTGGAGGCCGGGAGGTTGCAAAGGGGGCTGCCGCGCCCCTTTGCCAATCCCCCACCCACGGAGTGCCGTACCGTCCGGCGCGCAATGCGCTATCGTCTCTCGCTTCGCTCGGGACGCCGGACGGACGGGCGCTACGGACGGTTCCATCCAAAGCTGGCGAGCCGGCCCAACCCCAGAAGATTATAGAATAAGGTGCTGGGCGATGCTTCTGCTATCGCAGCGCGCAGGTCGCCCCGCGTGGCTTTTTCTCCATCAGGGCCGGCTCGCGGCACTGCCCGCTCCGCCGGGCAGCGCCCGTGAGCGTCCCTTCCCTCAAGGAGTCAAGCTCCTGTACAACAGGACCGTATCGGTCACTTTTCTAGGCAGAGGTGGAATGTGGTTTTACGGGTCCTAACCGTAGGCCAGGCTTCATAGCCAGATCCGGGCCGCCGGTTGACGGTGGGGCTGGAGGTTGCAAAGGGGGCTGCCGCGCCCCTTTGCCAATCCCCCGCCCACGGAGTGCCGTACCGTCCGGCGCGCAATGCGCTATCATCCCTCGCTTCGCTCGGGA
>JAITSI010000035.1 GCA_031287845.1 Puniceicoccales bacterium | reverse complement strand
CGTTCACGGGCGCTGCCCGGCGGAGCGGGCAGTGCCGCGGGCCGGCCCTGATGGCAAAAAGGCCACGCGGGGCGACCTGCGCGCTGCCCATGGCATCTGCCATGGCAGAAGCATCGCCCAGCACCTTATTCTATCATCTCCTGGGGTTGGGCCGGCCCGCCAGCTTTGGATGGAACCGTCCGTAGCGCCCGTCCGTCCGGCGTCCCGAGCGAAGCGAGGGGGCCTCGAGGGCCGGCCGGGCCCTTTTGGGGGCTTTGCCCCCAGCTTCGCTTCCCCCAATTATCGATGCTATGGCACTCCGTGGGCGGGGGATTGGCAAAGGGGTGCGGCAGCCCCCTTTGGAACCTCCCGGAGGGGGCGCAGCTCCACCGTCAACCGGCGGCCCGGTTTTACGGGTCCTGACCCTAGAGGGAAGTCAGGAATTCCAGGTCCGGTGAACAGAGGAGCACAACCTGCTTTTGCGAATGGAAAACCGTCTGAACAAAGTCCTTCCCGGCCGTCCGCAGCCGCTTGGCCAGCTCGGCGATGGTTTCCCGCTCGCCGTTTCGCTCATAGTCGTCCATTACGATGACAAAGCGTTCCGCGAGATAGGGAACCAGGTCCAGCACCTGCGGCCGGGAAAAGGAAGGAGACCCGGGAGGGCCGTCCACAAAAATGAATTCGTAGCGGCGGGTGCCGTCGCCGATGAGCTGTTCCCTGTTGTAGCTAAGGGATTTGCTCTTCCCATCCACGGAGATCGATTCGCCGGCAACGGCAACGCAGTAGCGCGCGGCCGCGGGAGTTTGGGCCAGGCAGCGCTTCAGCCAGAACGGGCTGTGCTCCGCGACGGTCAGGTCGGCGCCGAAAAATTCCGCATATTGCACGAACATCTTGGTCGATTCCCCGGAGCCGCATTCCAGGACACAGTGCGGTCGAATTTCATCGAGCACGCGGTAAATGACATAGAGTGCGCCATAGCCAATCGCACCACGGCCGGGGAACAGGGCGACGGGCCGGTACCATTCCGAGCCGACGACGGCATCGTGGAACATGGCAGCCCAGGCTGCCTCCGCGGCATCTCCCGGGAACAGGGCACGCGGCAGCCGCTGCAATGGCTGGGAAATGCGGCGGAACTCCAGGAGAAGGCGATGGAAGAGAAACCAAATGCCGAAGGCAATGGACAAGGCAACAAGCCAGAACACTACGCCCATGGCGTGCCAGGATGCAAATTTTCCCGCCGCTGTCAAGGGCCAAGGACAGGGGTCCGGGAAAATTTTTCCAGGGAAATGAAATGGCTTGCGGTCCCCCGCGCGGAGCATAGGCAGGATAGCTGCCGGGCCAGGGTAGCTCAGTGGTAGAGCAGAGGACTCATAAGCCTTTGGCCGGCGGTTCAAATCCGCCCCCTGGCACCACGCTCCCGGAGCGGCCTGCGGGGCAATTCGCAAGGCCGGCGGGGTAATTCCCGGAGCGGCCTGCGGGGCAATTCGCGGGGTCGGCAAAAATTGCCCTTGCGGGGCCCTTGCGGTTTTTCCCCTGATGGGATTCTGATGGATTCTGCCGTCCAACCGCCCCGGCGAGTAGTATCCCCGGTGGCCCTGGTGGAGCTGATCGGGATCGAACCGACGACCTCATCATTGCGAACGATGCGCTCTACCAGCTGAGCTACAGCCCCACGGAACAATGTGCTCCGAGCGGCCGAATGGAGTCAATCCTTTTTCCCAAAAAGAAAGCGCAGCAAATTCCTCGCCCATTCCCCTGGGAACAGGGACAATGGCCTGCGGCGGAGTAGGTTGGCAGTGATCTGGCGCAAAATTTTCTTGCTCCCGAAAATGCGGCCCACCAGGAAAGCGTGGGCTGCGCTGCTAAAGTGGAAGCCGTCCACGATCCACTGCCAGGCCAGCAGGCGCTGGGCGGGGGTAAAGCGTTCCCACTGGTCGGTATAGTCAAAAACGATGCGCGCGTAGTGATCGAAGAGATGCGGGTGCAGGGAGGGCGGTACAATTTGGTGCAGCGTGCGCAGCGCAAGGAAAAGGGTATCCAGTGTGGCCAGGTGCTTGGGAAAGAAGGCCTGCAGCTGCCAGGATATCGAAGTGGGCCAGATGGTGTAGTCGCAGCCAATGGCGGGAATGGCCGTGTAGCTGCGGGCGTGGAGGAAGATAAGGATGTAGAATAGTTCATCTTCGTGGCCAAGAAAATTTTTTATCCGCACCTCCGGAGGAATGGAACCATCGGCGGCTAAGAAAATTTCCCGGCGAACCAACTTATTCCACAGCAGACTGCTAATCCGGCCGGCAACGGCTTCCAGCGCCAGGGCTGGCTGCTCCAGAATTTTGCCCATCCTGCCGAGATTCGGGCTGCCCCAGCGCCAGCGACGGCGACGCTGGAAAATGCCATGGCAGCGGATGCTGGCGGAAAATTCCACAACGTCCACGCCGAGCCGCCGGGCAACGGAAACGGCCTGCTCCACGATGGAAGGCCGGAAGCAATCGTCGGCGTCCAGGCAAAGAAAGTATTCGCCCAAAGCTATCCGGGCAGCCTCGGAACGGGCGTGGAGGGTGCCGTTGTTTTTTTGAAAAATGACCCGCAGCCGCGGGTCCCGGGCCGCGTACTCTGCCAAAATTGCCGGGCTGCCATCGGTGGAGCCGTCATCCACGCAGACGACCTCGATGTCCCGCAATGTCTGGCCAAGGGCGCTGTCCAAGCAGCGGCGTAGGTGCGGCGCCGCGTTGTAGACGGGGATGAGAATGGAAACCACAGGCTCCCGGCCGCGTTTTCCCGGGAGGGCCCGATCGGAAAGGTTCATTGCCCCGCATAGCAAGTCTCCGCCCACCGGGCGAGGCAAAATTGACCTCGAGGGCCGGACGGGCGCTGCGGCCGGTTCCATCCAAAGCTGGCGAGCCGGCCCAACTCCAGGAGATGATAGAACGAGGTGCCGGGCGATGCTTCTGCCATGGCGGATGCCATGGGCAGCGCGCAGGTCGCCCCGCGTAGCCTTTTTGCCATCGGGGCCGGCCCGCGGCACTGCCCGCTCCGCCGGGCAGCGCCCGTAAGAGGCCTTTCCCTCAAGAAGTCAAGCTCTTGCGCCACAGGGTCCATTTTGGTTATTTTTCCTGGTGGAGATGGAGTGTGGGTTTACGGGTCCTGACCCTAGGTGTTTGGTCTCTTTGTCTTGCGGAGGGCTAGAAAAGACTATAGAGGAGATCGACCTATGGAAATTATTTTACATGCAGGCGCCAAGACGACG
>JAITSI010000034.1:15000-20776 GCA_031287845.1 Puniceicoccales bacterium | reverse complement strand
GAGCTTGACTTCTTGGGGGAAGGGGCGTCCACGGGCGCTGCCCGGCGAAGCGGGCAGTGCCGCGGGCCGGCCCTGATGGCAAAAAGGCTACGCGGGGCGACCTGCGCGCTGCGATAGCAGAAGCATCGCCCAGCACCCCATTCTATCATCTCCTGGGGCTGGGCCGGCCCGCCAGCTTTGGATGGAACCGTCCGTAGCGCCCGTCCGGCCGGCGTCCCGAGCGACGCGAGGGGGCCTCGAGGGCCGGCCGGGCCCATTTGGGGGCCTTGCCCCCAGCTTCGCTTCCCCCATCTATCGATGCAGCGGCACTCCGTGGGCGGGGGATTGGCAAAGGGGCGCGGCAGCCCCCTTTGCGACCTCCCGGACTCCAGGCCGGCCAAGCCAATTGGGGGCCTTGCCTCCAGCTCCGCTGTGCTTCGCTTCCCCCAGGCCACCGGTGCCGTGGCAACGGCATTTCGCGGGGGGGAGTGCCGTGGGGAAAAAATGGTCCATTGGATGGGGGTCCGGGCCGAAAACCATTGACGGACCGGGTCCCTTCCCGGAGAGTGGTGGCAAGGAATGGCGCGGGGGATGGAGGAACGGGGCGAGGAGATCCTGCGCCAGGTGCGGGCGGAGATCGAGGCCCTGCGGCCCGGCGCGGTGGAGGAGCACATTGGCCGGGTGGAGACCGTGGCCGACGGCGTGGTGCGGGCCAGCGGGCTGTCCGCCGTGGCTGCCAACGAGCTGCTGCAGTTTCCCGACGGCTCCCGCGGCCTTGCCCTCAACCTGGAGGAGGACTCCGTTGGCATCGCCGTCCTGACCAACGGGGCGCGCATCGGCGTCGGCGATGAGGTCCGCTCGACGGGAAAGTTGCTATCCGTTCCCGTTGGCATGGAGCTGCTGGGGCGCGTGGTCAATGCCCTCGGCGAGCCCGTCGACGGCCGCGGCGCCATCCAGTGCTCCGCGACGGCGCCGGTGGAGCGCATTGCCCACGGCATCATTCCCCGCCGCTCCGTTTCCCGGCCCCTGCAGACCGGAATCGTCGCCATCGACGCCATGATCCCCATCGGCCGCGGCCAGCGGGAGCTGATCATCGGTGACAGGTCCACGGGGAAGACATCCATCGCCCTGGATGTGATCGTCAACCAGGCAAAGATCAACCGGGAGGGGCTGGCCTCGGGGGAGAAGGAATTTCGCCCGGTCTACTCCATATATGTCTCCATCGGCCAGAAGCGCTCCGCCCTGGCGCGGACCCTGCAGCTGCTCGAGGCCCAGGATGCGCTGCCCTACACGGTCGTCGTCGCCGAGGGGGCGTCGGAAAATCCAGCGGGCCAGTACATTGCCCCCTATTCCGGTGCGGCCATGGGCGAATGGTTCATGGAAAATGGCATGGATGCCCTCATCGTCTACGATGACCTGTCCAAGCATGCCGTGGCCTACCGGCAAATTTCCCTCGTGCTGAAGCGGCCCGCCGGGCGCCAGGCCTACCCCGGCGATGTCTTTTACCTGCACTCCCGTCTGCTGGAGCGGGCGGCCAACCTGACGAAGGAGTACGGCGGCGGCTCCCTTACGGCTCTTCCCATCGTGGAGACCCAGGAGGGGGACGTGGCCGCCTACATTCCCACCAACGTGATTTCCATCACCGATGGCCAGATCTACCTGGATGCCGATCTCTTCAACCGCGGCGTGCGGCCCGCCATCGCCACGGGCATTTCCGTCTCCCGGGTCGGCTCGTCGGCCCAGCTCCAGGCGGTCAAGCGCGTGGCGGGCCGGGTGAAGCTCGACCTCGGCCAGTACTATGAGATGATGGCATTTGCCCAGTTCGGCTCCGACCTGGACGCCAGGACCCGGCAGCTGCTGGACCGGGGCGGCCGCATAGTCGAGCTGTTCAAGCAGCCGCGGCTCAACCCAAAGCCGGTGGCCCTGCAGGTCTTTCTCCTCTGGGCCATGCAGTACGGCTACTTTGACGCCTTTCCCGTCGGGGCCATGGCGGAGACGGTGGAGCGGCTGGAGCGCTGGGCGAGGACGGAGCAGCGGTCACTGCTGGAGGAAATTGCCCGAAGGAAGGACCTGGACGAGGAACTGGAATCCCGGCTGCGGGCTGCCTTCGACGGCTGGTCCCTGGCCAATGCTCCAGCCGAGGTGGCCTAGGACCGGGTGCCATGGGGGGGGGCAAGGAAATAGGACGGCGCCTGCGGGCGGTGCAGGGGACGGCGAAGATTACCCGGGCCATGCAGCTGGTGGCGTCGTCGAAGATGGCCCGGGCCCAGCGGGCGGCGCTGGGCGGCAGGCGCCATGAATTTCGCCTGGAGGAGCTGGCGGATCTGCTGCTGCGGGAAGGTCCCGCCCCTGACCCTGCCCTCTGCGCCCCGCGGGAGGTGCAGCGGCGGGGCATCGTGACCGTGGCGACGGACAGGGGACTCTGCGGGGCCCTGAACCAGAATGTGCTGCGGGCGGCCCTGGCCCTGGATGGACCGGCCCGCTTCGTCGCCATCGGCCGAAGGGGGGCACAGCTTCTGGCGGCACGGGGAAAGGAGTTGCTGGCCGAGTTCTCCATCAACGACCGGGTTCCCTTTGCCCAGGTGCGGTCCATTGCCAACTACCTGCGGGACATTTACCTGTCCGGCACGGTCGACACGGTGGAGGTGCTCTATCCGGTCTTTGTCAACACCTTGGAGCAGCGGGTGCTGGCAAAGAAATTGCTGCCCCTGGACGGGCTAGCGGAAAATTTACGAAGTCGGAGGGCCATCCTCCCCGCGCTGGGAAATCCCCTGCCCGAGGATCCGCGGCCGCTGCTGGTGGAGCCATCCCGGGCCCGGCTGGCGGAAAAGCTCGTGGAAGAATTCTTTCGCCGGGAGCTATTTCAGCTGCTTCTGGAGGCGAAGGCGGCGGAGCAGAGCGCCCGAACGGTGGCGATGAAGCTGGCGACGGACAATGCGGAGGCGCTGGCAAAGGAGCTGCGCATGGAATTTAATAAGCTGCGCCAGGCGACGATCACGGGAGAAATTTTGGAGATCACCGCCGCCGGCACGGTCGGATGACATTTCCCTTGCACCGCTGGAAAAATTGTTCCACACTGGCGCTGGCATGCGGTGGGAGGATGCGGTGGCGCTAGTGGCGGCCGAGTGGGAGATTTTCAACCTGGAGGCGGACACGCAGGGAAGCTGCGCCGCCGCGTTGCCGGACGGGGGAGAGATCCGGCTCATTCCCACCGGCGGTGGCAAGCTGCAGATTGAGGGACGGCTCCTGGAGCGCGCCTCCGCGGTGATCCGCAGCCCGGCCCCGCTTCTGCAGCTGCTGCGGGAGAATTTTACCCACGCCATCGTCGAGGAGAGTTCCCTGGCCTACCAGCAGGAGCTGGACGAGCTGGTCCTCATCCTGTCCCTGCCGCTGGTGAACCTGGCGGAGGAAGCCTTTCTTTCCCGCATTGAAACCTTTCACCGGGACCTGGCCCTGACGGGCCAGCTGGTGACCTCCCTCTTCTTTCCCAACCGGGCGGGAGGTTTTCCCGCCAATCCATTCGCCGCCGCAGGTTGACCGCAATGAAAGCAAACATCCTATCCGCCGCCATTCTGTCCGCCGCCGCCCTGGGCTGGGCGGGGGAGATACCCTGGACGGATTCCACCTACTACCATTTCGCCCAGAACCAGTCGCTGGATTCCCTCGTCCGGGACTTCGCGGCCATCCAGGGCATCGACGTGATGATCGGGGCGCCCCTGGGCGGAACGGTCAACGGCATATTTGAGAGCATTCCCCCGGGAGAGTTCTGGGACAACCTGACCCGGGCCTACAACCTCGCCTGGTTCTACGACGGCTCCGTCCTCTACATCTACCCGGGCTCCCAGATCACCACCCAGGTCATCGCCATGTCCCAGCAGGAGAGCCAGGCCCTGAAGGCCATCGTGGGCGAGCTGGACTTTGCCGGTTCCAACACCGGCCTGCGCTACATTCCCGCCACGCGCATGATGGTGGCGAGCGGCCCCCCCCGTTTCCTGGAGGTGGTGCGCTCCCTGCTCGATAAGATCCAGGTAAATATCGTGCAAAATTTGGCCGACGAGACCGTGGTGCAGATCTTCCCGCTCAAGTACGCCTTCGCCTACGACGTAACCCTGACCGTGGGAACGGGCGAGGGCGTCACCGTCGAGGGCATCGCCACCATCCTGCAGCGCATCATTTCCGGCATCAACACGATTCCCCAGACCAGCAGCGCCAGCGTCGCCATCGGAGCCATGCCCGGTGGACCAAGGCCAAAGGCAATGGAAGGCGTGCTGGGCCCGCGCCAGGAAACTTCCCCCGCGGCGCCGGTACCGGAGGTCCCGGCGAAAAAGGCCGGCGATGAGAAAAAATCGTCCTCCTCCGGGGTGAAGGTGCAGACTCCATCCAGCTCCAATCCCCTGGCGAGCCACGTCACCTCCATTTCCTACGATGCCCGGCTCAACGCGGTGATAATCCGGGACCAGAAGGACCTGATGCCGTTCTACCAGGCGCTGATTGAGCGCTTCGACGTGCCCACCCGGGCCGTGGAAATCCAGGTGGCCATGGTGGACGTGGACGTGGGCCGGAGCCGGTCCCTGGGCCTGGACGTGCTGGAATTTCTGGGGAACGGGGAGAAGACCCGGGAATTTCTCTGCCTGCCGGTGGGCGAGGAGGGGTCCGCGCCGACCTTTACCGCCGCCATTTCCGGCATTCTTGGCTATGACGTGGGGGCCAGGATCTCTGCCCTGGAGGCGGCCACCGTCGCCAAAACCCTCTCCCGGCCATCGCTGCTCACCCTGGACAACCTCGCCGCCGTCATCTCCCGCAGCGACCAGACCTTCATCAGCGTCGCCGGCTCCTACTCGGCGGACCTCTTCCCCGTCTCCGCCACCCTTTCCCTGACCGTCATTCCCCACATAATTGACCTGGAGCAAAGCGACGGCACGGTGGCCCGCCAGTTCAAACTGTTCGTCAGCATCCAGGACGGCACGATGAGCGCCCTGGGCGGCGCCAGCGGCATGCCGCGCGTGAGCTCCACGCAGATCAACACCCAGGCCGTGCTGGACGAGGGCCAGAGCCTGGTGGTGGGCGGCTACTACAAGGAGGACCACAGCCACATCCGCAAGGGCATCCCCTTCATGCGCACCCTGCCGCTGCTGGGCCGGCTCTTCGGCTCCGACGACACGAAGGTGAGCAACCTGGAGCGGCTGTTCATCATCTCCCCCCGCATCGTCGAGATCAGCGCCGAGGACGGGGACCCCTACGGCCAATTTTTCCGCAAGGCCAACCTGTCGGGCAAGGCCACGCTGCGGCCCAAGGAATTTACCTGTTCCCCGGGCAAGGCGAAGGAGTCCAACGGCGCTTCGGCGGCGGAGGAGGATGTGGAGCGGCGCCTGCCCGCCCTGGAGCAGGCGGATCCCTTGGCCCAGCCGCGGGCGAAGAAAGGGACCGGCCGGCTCCGCTAGGGGAGCCCCATGGGGGGCAAAAAAAAATTTAAAATTTTTAGTTGACGGCCGGGTCTTTGCGGAGAGGATGCACCCGTCCCTGCGAGGGGATGGTCTTTGAAAGATTTTTATGTGTGTTTTGTTCGGCCCTCGAACAAAAAAAATTGATGTCCCGGGGCAACCCGGGGTAGTTCAGCTTCAATGGAGCTAAATTCACAACTCAACGGGTTGTGCAACTTCGGTTGTAAAATTTCGTGGAGAGTTTGATCCTAGCTCAGAGCGAACGCTGGCGGCGTAGTTTAGACATGCAAGTCGAACGATAGGTCCCCTCGGGGACTGAAAGTGGCGAACGGGTGCGTAATACGTGAACAACTTGC
>JAITSI010000034.1:0-12500 GCA_031287845.1 Puniceicoccales bacterium | reverse complement strand
AACCCGAAACGGAGGTGATCTACCCATGGCCAGGTTGAAGCTCGAGTAAGATCGAGTGGAGGACCGAACCCGTGAACCTTGAGAAGTTCTGGGATGAGCTGTGGGTAGGGGTGAAAGGCCAATCAAACCCCGTAATAGCTGGTTCTCTTCGAAATATATTTAGGTATAGCCTCGCACGCTGATTGCCGGGGGTAAAGCACTGAAAAGGCTAGGGCCCGTCCTAGGGTATCAAACCTTATCAAACTCTGAATACCGGCGAGTGTAGTGCGGGAGTCAGTCCGCGGGGGATAAGCTCCGTGGACGAGAGAGGAAGAGCTCAGACCGCCGATTAAGGCCCCAAAATCACCACTAAGTGGAACTAAGGAGGTGGGTTTACATAGACAGTAGGGATGTTGGCTTAGAAGCAGCCACCATTTAAACAGTGCGTAATAGCTGACCTATCGAGTGGACCTGCGCCGAAGATGATCGGGACTAAGTGGTGTGCCGAAATCGCGGACTTCGCGCTTTGCGCGGAGTGGTAGAAGAGCGTTCCAACTGGAGTGAAGCCGAAGGGGCAACCGACGGTGGACCGGTTGGAAGTGAGAATCCAGACATGAGTAACGATAAGCACGGTGAGAATCCGTGCCGCCGAAAGGATAAGGTTTCCTGGGGCAGGGTCGTCCGCCCAGGGTTAGTCGAGAGCTAAGGCGAGGCCGTAGGGAGTAGCCGATGCACAATGGATTAATATTTCCATACTAGTTTTCCCATGCTATCATTGGAGGAGTGACGGAGAAGGTTAGTTCAGCGCAGGGGTGAATGTCTGCGTCTAAGTTTCCAAGGCCGTCCCGTAGGAAAATCCGCGGGACACGCAGGCTGAGGGATGGGGAACTTCCGGGGCGACTCGGAGGGGATTGAATGAGATCCAGCTTCCAAGAAAAGCTTCGCCAATGGTGGGAAAGTTACTCGTACCGCAAACCGACACAGGTATCCGGGATGAGCATTCTAAGGCGCGTGAGTGAAATCTCTCCAAGGAACTCGGCAAATTGACCCCGTATCTTCGGTAGAAGGGGTGCCAGCTTTACCGCTGGTCGCAGCGAATTGATCCAACCGACTGTTTAGCAAAAACACAGCTCTCTGCAAAGTCGTAAGACGAAGTATAGGGAGTGACACGTGACCAATGCGGAAAGGTGAAACCCGGAGGTGCAAGCTTCTGGACTAAGCCCCCGTGAATGTCGGCCGTAACTATAACGGTCCTAAGGTAGCGAAATTCCTTGTCAGGTAAGTTCTGACCTGCACGAATCGTGTAACGAGTTGGGTACTGTCTCGGGGAGACGCTCAGTGAAATTGTAGTCGCGGTGCAAATGCCGCGTACCTGCAGCAGGACGGAAAGACCCTATGGACCTTTACTGTAACCTGGTATTGGTGTTTGACCTTTAATACGTAGCATAGGTGGGAGACTGTGAAGTGGCACTTCAGGGTGTCGCGGAGTCAGCGGTGAAATACCACTTTTTAATGGTTAGATATCTAACCGCCTACCCTGATCGGGGGGCGGAACAGTGCTAGGGGGTCAGTTTGACTGGGGCGGTCTCCTCCCAAAGTGTAACGGAGGATTGCGAAGGTTCTCTCAGGCCGGATGGTA
Organism: Puniceicoccales bacterium; assembly: GCA_031287845.1. GTDB lineage: Bacteria > Verrucomicrobiota > Verrucomicrobiia > Opitutales > JAIRLM01 > JAISOW01. The sequence continues at coordinate 10,882 of JAITSI010000034.1, read as the reverse complement.
ATCGGCCGTAGAGCGTATAGGTATAAGAGAGCTTTACTGTGAGACCAACAAGTCGAGCAGTTACGAAAGTAGGTCTAAGTGATCCGGTGGTTGAATGTGGAATTGCCATCGCTTAAAGGATAAAAGGTACCCTAGGGATAACAGGCTGATAGCGCCCAAGCGTTCATAGCGACGGCGCTGTTTGGCACCTCGATGTCGGCTCAACACATCCTGGGGCTGGAGAAGGTCCCAAGGGTTTGGCTGTTCGCCAATTAAAGTGTTACGTGAGCTGGGTTCAGAACGGCGTGAGCCAGTTCGGTCCTCTATCCGCTGTGGGCGTTGGAGATTTGAGGGGTTCGTTTTCTAGTACGAGAGGACCGAAAATGACAGGCCTCTGGTGTTCCGGTTATCATGTCAGTGGTAGCGCCGGGTAGCTATGCCTGGAATGGATAAGCGCTGAAAGCATCTAAGCGCCAAGCCACTCCCAAGATGAGATCTCCCGAAGCTTCAGGCTTCCTAAAGGGCCCTGGTAGACCACCAGGTTGATAGGTCGGATGTGTAAGTGCAGTAATGCATTGAGCTAACCGATACTAATGGCCCGTGTGACCTAGGGTTCGCCGTTTTCAGGGCGGAACCATTCCAGTCGTCTCACTGCCGTTGCAGCGGTACAGTATTGCAAAACCTTTCGGGGGTTTGCTGTGCGTTTTCCATGGCCGTGACTTTTGCGAATTTCTGGTGACCATGGGTGGAGGGAAATACACGTTTCCATTCCGAACACGCTCGTCAAGCCTCCAAACGCCGATGGTAGTGCCGCCTCGCTGCGGTGCGAGAGTAGGTTGTTGCCAGAAAATGATGGCCCGCCGGTTTCGATCGGCGGGCCGTTTTCGTCCATCGCCGTGGACTGGTCTGTGGTCAGGACCCGTCAAACCGATCCGCCGGTTGACGACCCAAGAGGCGAATTGCAGGTCCCAGAAAGCTCTATTTCGTTGATAAATCTCTGCTCCGCAGAGTGTACGTATCAGCTACTTCTCCGAATGGAGAGGATGTGGATTTATGAGTCATGGCCCTAGAATCTTAGGTGGATGTAACGTATTGCTATGGGAATATTTTTTGCTTTCCTTTTGGAAAATTTTCCCTTTGATGGGCTCGTGTTCGATCGCGCCTGGCCAGTTGTAACGGTAGCGGGCCTGTGCAGGCGGGCGGAGAGCTATATTCTGGGTGGGCATTCCTCCGTTAAATTTTTGCTATTGGTGTTTACTGTTCTTACGGTGCCCATCGTCCACGTGGGTTGTCTGTTGCTGCTGTTGCCCGCGCTCATCGTTTGTCCTATCATTGGGAATTACAGCATGTTGCGCACCATTGGAGCCCTGCTGACCCTTGCCCACGTGCGGGTCATCTTCGCCGATCCGGACGGAGGCGGTCGTGGAGTGGATTGGCTCGCCAGGTTCCCTGCAACGGATCAGGAGGAAGAATTGATAAAACGCCAAGTTTTCCAAGAAGAAGAGGGGCAAAATTGGATCGGGCCGATTGATGCGAACACCCTCGCCTCTGCTTACGCAGCACCACCTCTCGATGGAATGGGATTTGGAGGCCATAAGGACTTTGTCCCCATTTTGGCAATGCTAAAGGAACAGATTGATGCATTCCTGAAAAAACAAGACAATCCGCCCGAATATCGAAGAATTTTTTTTCAAATTTCCCTCGGATTGTGGGAAATGGCCAGGGATTTAGTTCGTGCGTATGCGAAAAACCCTGGCATGTTCCAAGTAAATGCATTGAGCCTGATCCCCGAGCCGGTTGAGTCCGTTGCGGTAGAAAAAAATATTAAAAAAATCGTCGAACCGCATACCAAAACACCCGCTGTAATCCTCGAAAAATTTAAAGATCTTTGCCGTGAGTTGGGATCCTTCCTTGATGCCTGTATCGATGCAATGCAAATCGGCATAGCTAAGATAAGGACACGTTTGAAAATAGAGCAACTTGAAAAAAATGCAAGCGCCGAGGAACGCTTTAATGCGCTATGTCCAATTCTCTGCGATCGCATTCTCGAGCGTTTCATTGGGGAAATTAGTGCAGGGAAAGGATGGTATCAAAATAATGTGGACACCGTAGAAGTTGGAACATTGCTCAATAATTTACTCGCGTATTTGGGGGTGCATGGCTTTTCCCACCGTCCTCTGCATTTTCACAAAATTGCGTGGGATCATCTGGTAATCTTCTATGACTATAGTGGAATCGGCGATCCCAACTCTATTCCACCTCCAAAAATGCTGGCAGTTTGGCGGGAAGAAGCAAAACTTCTTGCGACTAGCAACGGCGCAATGACGGCACTCTACCAAAGGGCATCCTGGGCACTAATTCAGAAATTTTTACCCTATGTTAGCGGTGATAAAATATATGAAGAAATCTTGAATTGCGGAGATGCAATCTTTTCGAACTGTTTGCTCGGTGGATTTCATATTTATGATGAATTTTTGACCGATGACCTGTGGGAGTATTTGAGCCCCATGCTACTGAGCGGTAAGGACAGTGACTATGTCGCTAGGGTAAACGACGCTCAGAAAGTGCTTAGTGGAACAAAAATTGAGGATATTTCCGGTATTGCCGCCGCGTATGTTGATAAAACGGCTGCTAAAGCTGAAAAAGCGAAAGATGGTAAAATGAATGAAGATCCTAGTAATGATGCTGATGCGGAAGAGGAAGAAACTGCGAAAGAGGGAAAAGCTGCAATTTTTCTGGATGAAGCGATGCTCCACGATGGTATGCGCAATGTTGTGGTCTATAAAACTTTAAAGCTATGGAGGGAAATCCTTGCTCCCATCGTTGCGAGGTCCCTGGAATGGAATAATAGGGAATGTGCGGTGCGGCAAGAAAAGGAATAGCCGGGCCATGGGCAGGGCGGGATAGCATCCGCCGGCCGGGGCCTCGAGGGCCGGCCGGGCCCAATTGGGGGCTTTGCCCTCGGCTCCGCTGTGCTGCGCTTCTCCCAGGCCACCGGTGCCGTGGCAACGGCATTTCGCGGGGGAAGCCAGAGGGGGCGTAGCCCCATCGTCAAACGGCGGATCGGATTTATGGGGCTCGACCCTAGGCGGGGGCACCCACCTCGAGCCAGGAAGAAAGATTTTCCAGCACGATGCCGGTTCCATTGGCGACGGCGCGCAGGGGATCCTGGGCCACGAATACCGGCAGGCCCGTCCTCTCCCGCAGCATTTTTCCCAAATTCCGGACCAGCGATCCACCGCCGGCCAGGACAATTCCCCGGTCCACCAGGTCCGCCGCCAGCTCCGGAGGGCAGCGCTCCAACGTGTTGCGGATCATGTCGGCGATGGCGTAGAGGGAGTCGGCCAGGGCTTCCCGCACCTCGATGGAGGAGAGGCCGATTGTCTGGGGCAGTCCGCTGATCGTGTCCCGGCCCTTCACCGGGATGACGATTTCCTCGGCCATGGGCATGGCGGAGCCGATGCGAATTTTAATCTCCTCCGCGGTCCGTTCGCCGATGAGCAGGTTGTGCTCCCGCTTCATGTGGTTGACCAGGGCATTGTCCATGCCATCGCCGCCGATGCGCAGGCTGCGCGCGTAGACCACTCCGCTGAGGGAAATTACGGCCATTTCCGTCGTGCCGCCGCCGATGTCCACGATCATGCTGGCGGCCGGCTCGTCGATGGGCATGCCAACGCCGATGGCCGCCGCCACCGGCTCCTGGAGCAGCAGCACCTCCCGTGCACCGGCATTCATGGCCGACTCCTTTACCGCTCTCCGTTCCACCTCCGTGATGCCCGACGGCACCGCCACCACCACCCGCGGAGCCACAAAACGGGCATGGTGGCAGGCCTTTGCGATAAAATAGCGCAGCATGGACTCGGTGACGTCGAAGTCCGCAATTACCCCGTCCTTCATGGGACGCAGGGCCACGATATTGCCCGGGGTTCGGCCCAGCATGCGCTTTGCCTCGCTTCCAACGGCCCGCACCTTGCGCGTGTCGCCGTAGAGCGCCACCACGCTCGGCTCGTTGAGCACCACGCCCTGGCCCTTGGCGTAGACAAGGGTGTTGGCCGTGCCCAGGTCGATGCCGATGTCATGGGCAAAAAAACCAAACGTCCGCGTGAGACGGCCCCGAAGCGCCCGCAGCAACGTCCCTCCCCATCCCGTCACCACACCTCCAGTGTAGTCCAACTGGCCGGAAAAGGCACCCGAGGCAATCTTTTTTTTATAAAACTCACAACTAATCCTTGGATTGTAAATTCATGGCGGGGCCGTGGCCGATCCTTGGGGCCCACGCATTTCCCAAAATCTCGCCGGGAAGCCGGGGAAGTGGATCCGGCGGAGAGGGTATCCGCAGGGCGCGCCGCATCGGGCTTTGACCCGGCCCGGGGGCGAATCGGCGAGGGCCTGGGTGAGAATTTTCCGGGCCCGGTTCTCCCCTGGCCCGGGGGAGTCGGCGGCTGTCCAGGCCTGGGTAAAATTTTACTTGCAAAGGGGCAAATCCCCGTCGAGTTTGCGCCGGCGGCCATCGGCGGTTCCAGGGGTGTTGGGCCGCTGGGGCGCCGTAGCTCCGCTCCGCCCGGGAATCCCCGCGCGGGGAGTTTTGAGGATTGTCCATTCCGTGGAAATAGACGCGCCTGGGAGGCTGCAGAAATTTTTGGCCCGGAACTGTGCCTGTTCCCGGAGGAAGGCGGAGGAGGCCATTGCCCGCGGAGAGGTGGCCGTCGACGGCGTTCGGGCCAGGACCGGCGACCGCCTGGATAGCGACCGGTGCACCGTGACCTGGAACGGCGCCCTGGTGGAGCCGCGGCCGCGGGCCCGGACCATCGCCATTGCCCTGAATAAGCCGCGGGGCTACCTCTGCACCCACGGAGACCCCCACCTGGGCGCGGGCCAGACCATCTATTCCCTGCTTCCCCTCCACGGCCAGCACCGGCTTTTCTGCTGCGGCCGCCTGGACCGGGACAGCGAGGGCCTGCTCATTCTCACCAATGACGGCCAGCTGGCCAATCGGCTTTCCCACCCATCCAACGGAGTGGCAAAGTTTTACCGGGTTGCCATCGACCTTCCCCTGGGCCGGGCGCAGCAAAGGGCCTGCCTGCGGGGGGTTCGGGATGGGGAGGACTGGCTGCGCATGGACGGCGTGGAGGCCCTGACCGGCGACCGGCGCATCCTGGACGTGCGCCTGGGCGGTGGAAAGAAGCGGCACATCCGACGCCTGCTCGGAGCGCTCGGCTATCGGGTGCTGGCCCTGCAGCGCTACCGCGTGGGAAATTTTTTCCTAAACCTTCGGCCAGGGCGGCACAGAAAGCTGGGGGAGAGGGAAATTCGGCTGCTGTGCGCGGACCTGCCCATTGCCCAAAATTCGGCCGCCGGTCGCCGGCGGCCGGCGCGGGACCGTTCGGCGGAGGAAGGCATCCCGCCGGGAGAGACTGCGCTGGCGGAGGATTGGCATTCACCGGGCGGCGTAGCGGCCGGGGCTGATGAAGAGGAATCCGATGGAGACGGCGAGCAGGACCACGTGGAGGAGCATCAGGTCCACCTCGGCCGGGTTGGTGATGACGGACTGGTGGATGAGGATGGCCTCCGCCAGTGCAATGGCGGCGCAGGATGGCCGGAAGAAGCTGCCCGCCATGAATAGGATCCCGGCGATGAGGTAGGTGACGGCGATGCAGAGGATCCAGGTCCTGGGGGAGAGGGTGAGGGATAGGAAGCGGAAGGGTTCGTCGAGGATTACCAGAGCCGAACGGCCTCCGCCGAGCATTTTTACCCCAAACCAGGCAAAGATCAGCCCCAGCACCATGCGAATGATCAGCTTGCCCAGGTCCGGTCGGTCGAGAAATTTATCCATAGCCATGGCCCACTATGAACCCTGTCCGGGCCCGCGCAAGAATTGCTTGTAAAATTTCGCCGCGGCCCTGGTCTGTTTCCATGGGAGCGGTTCCGGCGCACGTGGCGATCATCCTGGACGGCAACGGGCGCTGGGCCCGGTCCCGGGGACTTCCCCGCATGGTTGGCCATCGCAAGGGCGCGGGAGCCATCCAGCGGGCGCTGCGCTTTGCCCAAAATTCCGGCATCCGGGCGCTCAGCCTTTTCTGCTTTTCCCGGGAAAATTGGAACCGGCCGGCGGCGGAGGTGCATGGCCTGATGCGGCTTTTGGACGTGTTGCTGCGGCGCAATGAAAAAAAAATCCTAGCCGGCACCACGCGTTTCCACTGGCTGGGTCGACCCGACGGCCTCGGCGAGCCCATTGTGCGGCGGCTGCAAAATTTGGCCAAGGAAACGGCCCGGCGGGACAGCTTCCACCTGGCCCTGGCCATCAACTACAGCGGCCGGGACGATGTGCTGCGCGCCTGCCAGGGTTTTTGCGCGGCCGGTGCGGCACCGGCGTGCTGGGAGGACATCGCCCGGCGCCTCGACACGGGACCGCTTCCGGATGTGGACCTGCTCATCCGCACATCCGGGGAACTGCGGCTCAGTAACTTTCTGCTCCTCCAGAGCGCCTACGCGGAACTGTATTTTACGCCCCGCCTCTGGCCGGACTTCGATGAAACGGATTTTCAGGCGGCCCTGGATGACTATGCCGGCCGCCGCCGCCGCTTCGGGTCCGTCGGGGATTCGTAGGGCCTTCGGGTCTAGGGTCAGGACCCGTAAAACCGGTCCGCCGGTTGACGCTGGGGCGGCGCCCCCTCTGGCGCCCCCCCCGCGAAATGCCGTCGCCACGGCACCGATGGCCTGGGGGAAGCGAAGCAAAGCGGAGCTGGGGGCGGCACCCTCAAATGGGCCCGGCCGGCCCTCGAGGCCGACCTTTGCCGGGAGATAGGTTTTTCCGGCGGAGAGGGGGGGATTCGAACCCCCGGTACCACAAGGGTACACGGCATTTCCAGTGCCGCACGATCGGCCGCTCTGTCACCTCTCCCGATGGCAAAGAGTGCGATTTCGCCGGGCGGGTCAACGGGAAAAATTTTGTCAGATGGCGGCCAACTCCTGGCCTTGGCCCTCTTTCCCGTCGGCCACTCCTTGACTCCTGGACCGGCTTTCCAGAGGATTGGTCCCGCCATGGGCTGGTTCCGCTGCGTTTTTGCCATTTGCGCGATTTCCCTTGGTTCGCTGGCCCTGGCCAAGGAAATTGCCCTGACCTTCGACGACGCTCCCTGCCAGGAAAGCTACGCGTCGCTTGCGGAGGTGCGGAGGATGAATGAAAAAATTTTGACCGCCCTGCGGCGGCGGCGGGTCCCGGCCGCCATCTTTGCCAATGAAAATAAGCTCTTCTGGCGGGGGGAGCGGGCGGAGCGGGTGGCGATCCTGGAGCGCTGGATCGACGCCGGCCATGAGATCGGCAACCACACCGCCTCCCATGGGAAGCTCTCCATCGTAGGTGCCGAGGCGTTTTGCCGGGACGTGGTGGCGGGGGAGCGGACGGCCAATGCGCTGCTGGCAATGCGGGGACGGCGCATGCGATTTTTCCGCTTTCCCGCGCTGGATCGGGGACAGGGAGAGGAGCGGCAGCGGGTGGAGCGATTTCTGCGGCAGCGGGGCTATGCCGTTGCCCCCATCACCGTCGATCCCAGGGATTGGGAGTTCAACGCGCGGCAGCGGCCCCTGCGGGAACGGGGAATGGCAGCGGAGGCTTTCCTTGTGCGCCAGCAATTTCTTCACTTTCTGCGGGAACAGCTCGCCGCGGTGAAGGATTTGCCGCGGAATGAGGTCCTGCTGCTGCACCTCTGCACCCTGACCGCGGACTGCATCGACGACATCCTGGCCATGGTCCGGAGCCTGGGCATGGTCCCGTGCACCCTGGAGCGGGCGCTGCTGGATTCTGCATCCCCTGCGCCAGCCGTTTTCCGCCCAACCCGCGCCCGAAGATCTCCGCGCCTTTTCTAAAAAAGGACTTGCCAGCGGCGGTGGATTGGGCAGGGTCGCGGCTCCGGTCCCGTTCGTCTAGTCCGGTCCAGGACACCGGATTTTCATTCCGGCAACAGGGGTTCGAATCCCCTACGGGACGCCAGCAGCGGAACTTCAAGAACCGATCGGATGGCCGTGGATGGAATTCCGGCCCCATTCATCGGTCCGTCCGCGTGGCCTGGACGGATAGACATGACAATTGCGTTGGAATGCAGCAACCTGCGCGCCATCGGAAGTTCTTCCCGCCGAGGTAAAAAAAAGTAAATTTTTCCCTTGCACCGCCCAAGTTTTTCCCTATCCTAGACTTTCATTATGCAGGGAACAGGGAACAGGGAACAGGGAACAGGGAACAGGGAACAGGGAACAGGGAACAGGGAACAGGGAACAGGGAACAGGGAGTAAGGGGTAAATGTGCCCTCCATTTATTGCTTGGAGCGGCTCTGCTGGCTGCACCGGCCGGCGCACTGGGCCGGGATAGGGTCACCGTCTATCTGGATGGAAGTTCGCAAACCGGTTATACGATCGATTCCTCCAATTCAAACCACTACATCGTTGACGTCGGCGGAGCAAATTGGATTAATTACTATAGCTCACCATATTCCGGTATTGCAATTAACTTAGGAGGCGGCGGCACGGCACCGGGTAAGATACTTACAATCAAAGCTACAGATTCCTTGACTAAGGATGCGTCAAACAACCTTTACGCAAGCGTCATTGGCACACCATGCAATATTTATGTCGACATTAATAGCAGCAGCAGCAAACAATCTGCCTCAACCATTGACCTAAATGGAATTGCGGGAGAGAAAGGTAGTCCGTTTGCCATACAATTGGGCAATGGAGCAAACTATTGTTTTGCATCCAATGCAAATTACAGTGATAATTGCGGTTTTGGAGGCGGTCATAAACTCGTCGGACTTGGAGTGGCCCATCTGGGAGATGGCATCGGGTCGCCGGATTGCATTCGTTTCACGCCAAACGGAGCCACGGTGAAGTGGTGGTTACTCGGCTCAAATAGCAATTTGGAAGGCGGCGACATCTGGGAAGGCGGCGACATCCAGGAAGGCGGCGACATCTGGGAAGGCGGCGACATCTGGGAAGGCGGCGACACCTTGGAAGGCGGTGGCACCTGGGCGACTCTTTTTGGCGCCGCCTATGCCCTTGAAACTCCAAAAGGCTTAGCCCATTGGCAACTCGATCCCTTCGATGATGACAACGACCTGCAGGCCAAAGCACACGTGGCCGCCGCCCTCGCCGGCGTGGGCCATCTCGACAAATGCAATGGCATCGCCTGCGACTGGTTCATCGCCGGATTTGGCAACAACAATTGGCTTAGCACCAGAGTCATGGATACGGGAAGTTCTGAGGATTCCAATGGGCCAACGGATTTTTGTAAATACGCCGGCAGCGCGGTACTCTTCGGCGTTGCTCACGGCAGCGCATCACCCAATTCTTTTTGTCGTTGGCAGATCGGTCCATCCACCGACGTTTCCTATCGTGCCTTCGGCAACGGCAATACGCTCATCGCTGAAGCTGGCTGGCGTCGCGACGAAGAAGACTACCTCCATGCTCATGCCAACCTTTTCGGTGCTAGCTATCTCTATGAATCCAGTAACTCTTTCTGCGACTGGTCCATCGGCAGCTTCGGCCAGGACAATAACAACAATGGCAATACCCTAGCCGCTAATGCTTTGGTGAATGGCTGCAACTCCGCGTATGATTCCTACGCCGAAGCCAACCTCTTCGGTGTCGCATATAATTTCGAATCTCAGGCATCCTTTCGTAACTGGTCCATTGGTAATTTTTTCGGCTGTCGGCAACTTGCAGCAAAAGCCAATGTCTTTCGTTTTATTTCTTGGAATAATAATTTGACTTTTTCCCACGCCAATCTTTTCGGTGCCGCCTATAATTATACAGCCGATAACTCTTTCTGTAATTGGTCAATCGGCAATTTTGGTCAGGGTGCATCCGGAATCGGCAACACACTAACCGCCACGGTAGACACGCATATGTACAACAATATCCGATCCTGTGCCGAAGCCAATCTTTTCGGTGCCGCCTGCAATTTCGAATCCCAGGCATCCTTTCGTAATTGGTCCATTGGCAATTTTTTCAATAACCAACAACTGCTGACGAAAGCCAGCAATAATTCCGTGGGTATGTATCAAGAAAATCTGCTTTTTCCCTGCGCTCATGCTAATCTCTTTGGTGCAAGCTATAATTTTCTATCCAGCGATTCCTTTTACAATTGGGCAATCGGAAGCTTTGGAAATGGCAATGACCTGAGAGCCTATGCTTTTGTGATAACTAGCACAAATAACACCAAAACTTATGCCAATGTCAATCTTTTCGGTGCCGCCTGCAATCATCGTTCCTCTAGCGCTTTTTGTAGTTGGTCTATCGGAGACATTGGCAAAGATAATCTGTTCCTTGCCCGGGCTATCATAGTCGTAGGTGACACTGAGATTCCCTTTCGTGATGTGTCCCTGAATGAACTGCTCTTCACCCATGCCAACCTCTTCGGTGCTTCCTGCAACTTTTGTTCCACCGATGCTTTTCGTGGCTGGACTATCGGTGATGTTGGCCCAGATAACACTTTTGCTACTTCCGTTATCTCCAATGCCATCGTTTGCTCCAATATTGCCGACAACCGAAAAGTCAGTGATATTAGCATTATCTATGCCAACCTTTTCGGCACCGCCTGCAACTACGGAGGCCAAGAATTTTTTCCTAACGATAACAATGCCGGCGCCGCCCCGCAGGACGTTCCCTGCGCCAACTCCTTCTGCAATTGGACCATCGGCGCCTTCGGCGATAATACCTCTCTGACAGCCAGCGCTACCGCAACTGCCTATGACAGCGACAACCTGCATTCACTCCAGGTGAGGGCCAGCCTCTTCGGCGCCGCCTACAACGTCTACGCACCCAATTCTTTTTGCAATTGGACCGTGGAATTCCAAGGCAACGCCACCCTGGCGGTTTTCGGTGCGGACGGTGGCGGCAGCAACGGCGCCAA
>JAITSI010000027.1 GCA_031287845.1 Puniceicoccales bacterium | reverse complement strand
CAAAGGGGGCTGCCGCGCCCCTTTGCCAATTCCCCGCCCACGGAGTGCCGTACCGTCCGGCGCGCAATGCGCTATCATCCCTTGCTTCGCTCGGGACGCCGGCCGGACGGGCGTTAGGGACGGTTCCATCCAAGGCTGGCGGGCCGGCCCAACCCCAGGAGATGATGGAATAAGGTGCTGGGCGATGCTTCTGCCATGGCAGATGCCATGGGCAGCGCGCAGGTCGCCCCGCGTAACCTTTTTGCCATCAGGGCCGGCCCGCGGCACTGCCCGCTCCGCCGGACAGCGCCCGTAAGAGGCCTTTCCCTCAAGAAGTCAAGCTCCTGTACAACAGGTCCGTATCGGTCATCTTTCCAGGTGGAGGCGGAGTGCGGTTTTACGGGTCTTGAGCCTAGGTCAGGACCCGTAAACCAGGGCCGCCGATTGACGGTGGGGCTGCGCCCCTTCCGGCATCCCCTCTGCGGCGTGCCGTCGCCATGGCACCGATGCCCGGGGGAAGCGCAGCACAGCGAAGCTGGGGGCAGGGCCCCCAAATGGGCCCGGCCGGCCCTCGAGGCCCCGGCCGGCCCTCGAGGCCAATTTTGCCATTGTCAGCCGGAACATGGGGTGATTCAATGGGCCATGGGCGTTTCAACCGCGGCAGATCCATCTTCATCGGCGGACAGCGAACGGCGGCCTGCGGTTTCCTTTCTGATTCCCGTCTACAACGCGGCGCCGTACCTGCGCCGCTGCCTGGACAGCGCCATTGGCCAGACCTTTAGGGACATCGAAGTCGTCTGCGTGGACGACGGCTCCACCGACGGCGGTCCGGCAATTTTAGCGGAGTACGCTGCCAGGGACCCGCGGATCCGGGTCATTTCCCAAAAGAATCACGGTGCCCTCCATGCCTACTCGGAGGCCGCCCGCGCCGCCCGCGGCGAATACTTTCTCTGCCTGGATGCCGATGATCGCTCCCGGACCGGCATTGTGGAGCGGGCCATCGCCGCCGCCCACCGGCACGGGGTGGATGTGGTGGAATTTGCCGTTACCGAGCGCTTCAGCGGTCTACTGCACCGGCCCAGGCACTACTACGCATGGGGAAGCCCGCGAAAAGATCACATCGGAAAGGTTCTAGAACAGCCGGATATTATCCAAAAGTCCACCTACGGGGAAATCAATTGTCTACTGTGGAATAAGCTAATCCGTCGGGAAGTTTTTTTGGCGGCCATCGGGGACATCCCGCCGGAGGTGCGGGCCAAAAAGATAAGCCACCGCGGCGACACGCTGCTCTGCCCCATTCTCCTGAACCGCGCGAAAAACTACACGGCCATCGCCGACATCGGCTGCGACTACACCCGGTGGAAGTCCTCGCACACATGGCTCCAGCGGGCTGATATTTCCGGACATCTGGCAATGTTGGATTCATTTTTCCTGGGACTGCGCACGCTGCACCGGATTTTGCCACCTTCTCTGCACCCCAATCTCTTCGAGTATTACATGTACAGTTCCCTTGACTACATCTTCCAGTGGAAGCGCTTTACCCGCCCTCAGCGCCTGCTTGCCTGGCAATGGCTTGTGGACGGCTTCCGCTTCAATGAAAGGGCCCATGCCCTCTTTGTGGGACGGGTTTTCGGCAGCAAAAAAATTTTGCGCGCGGTCACGGACAACATGCGCCGCCGCCTGCCATTGGCTCTGTGTCCGTGGGAATGGCCGGGCGGCCTGCTGCGCCTCCTTGGCCGCGGCATTCGCCTCCTCCGAACCTAGGTCAGGACCCGTATGGAGCTGTGCCCCCAATAGGCCCCGGCCGGCCTGGATGCCGGGAGGTTTCAAAGGGGGCTGCCGCGCCGCGCCTCTTTGCTAATCCCCTGCTCACGGAGTGCCGTAGCATCGATAATCGGGGGAAGCGGAGCTGGGAACAAAGCCCCCAAATGGGCCCGGCCGGCCCCCGAGGCCCCCTCGCTTCGCTCGGGACGCCGGCCGGACGGGCGCTAGGGACGGTTCCATCCAAAGCTGGCGGGCCGGCCTTCGAATAACCGACATCTGGGGGAGGCGCAGCGTAGCGGAGCTGGGGGCAGGGCCCCCAATTGGGCCCGGCCGGCCCTCGAGGCCGCGATGCTTCTGCCATGGCAGATGCCATGGGCAGCGCGCAGGTCGCCCCGCGTAACCTTTTTGCCATCAGGGCCGGCCCGCGGCACTGCCCGCTCCGCCGGGCAGCGCCCGTGAGCGCCCCTTCTCTCAAGAAGTCAAGCTCCTGCACAACAGGTCCGTATCGGTCACTTTTCCAGATGGAGGTGGAATGTGGATTTACGGGTCCGCCGGTTGACGATGGGGCGGCGCCCCCCTGGCCCCCCGCGGAGTGCTGCCGCCATGGCACCGACGGCCTAGGGGAAGCGGAGTGAAACGGAGCTGGGGGCTGCGCCCCAACCGGGCCTGCCGGCCCTGGAGGCCAATTTCTTTCCGCGGAGCGCCCTTTCCTTCAAGGGGCGCGGAATACTTTCCCTTCGCGGGGCCAGTTGCAGCCCCTGGAGCGGCTCCGTTGAAAAACATGCATGGGGTAAATGGTTCACTCAATTGCCATTGAATTAGCTATTATTTATGGAAAGATCGGATGACACATTAAAATGATCTTTGGTGCTCTTCTCTCTTACCTCGCATTTTAGAATTTGCTCTA
>JAITSI010000087.1 GCA_031287845.1 Puniceicoccales bacterium | reverse complement strand
CCCCAAATGGGTCCGGCCGGCCCTCGAGGCCCCCTCGCTTCGCTCGGGCCGCCGGACGGACGGGCGTTAGGGACGGTTCCATCCAAAGCTGGCGGGGCCGGCCCAACCCCAGGAGATGATAGAATAAGGTGCTGGGCGATGCTTCTGCTGTCGCAGCGCGCAGGTCGCCCCGCGTAGCCTTTTTGCCATCAGGGCCGGCCCGCGGCACTGCCCGCTCCGCCGGGCAGCGCCCGTGAACGGCCCTTCCCTCAAGAAGTCAAGCTCCTGCACAACAGGTCCGTATCGGTCATCTTTCCAGATGGAGGTGGAGCGTGGGCTTACGGGTCCTAAGCCCAGGGTCAAGATCCGTAAACCCGGTCCGCCGGTTGACGATGGGGCTGCGCCCCCTCTGGCACCCCCCGCGGAGTGTCGCTGCATCGATGCCCGGGGGAAACGAAGCATGGCGGAGCCGGGGGCAGGGCCCCCAATTGGGCCCGGCCGGCCCTCGAGGCCCGGAAATCCGAATGGACTTTGAGTCTCCATTGCCATTCCTCTGGGATTGTGCGCCATCGGCGATTGGGAAAAAACTGTTTCCGTTTCCACCGCCCTGTGCTATCCTGGGCTCGATGAAAGTTTTGGAGAGTTTAGGCCGGTGGCTGCGGCATCCACTGGCAAAGGCACGGCACGAATGGAAAAGTTTTCGTGAATTTCTCCGGCCAAGACGGGGCAACCGGGTAATTTTTGTCAAAAATGGCCGGGAATGCGTTGCCCGCCGCTGGTTTAACCGTATCCCGGGGCTTAAAATTTGCATACGCGGGAAAAATTGCACCGTCCGGCTGGCGCTGCCCATCGTGGCCAAGGGTTCGCGCATCTTGCTCTGCGGACATGGCACCACCGTGGAAATCGGCTCCACACCGGTCCTTAACTACGCGAAAATTGAATGCGCAGGTGGCAGCCGGACCCTCCTGCGCATCGGCCGAAACGTGCGAGTCTACCACAGCATGCAGATTCAAATGGGGAATTCCACCTGCCTGATCGGCGACAACTGCACGATCGCGAGCCATGTGCTGATCTATGCCTGCGACAATCACCCGGTCTTTTGCCGGGAAAACGGTGCCATCGCCAACTTCCAACGGCGGCCCCTGCTCATCGGGGACCACTGCTGGCTATGCCGCGGTTCGGTTATTACAAAAAATGCGCAGATTCCCAATGACACAATCGTTGGCCTGAACGCGGTGGTGACACGGGCATTCACCGAGGAGCATAGCATTCTGGGAGGAAATCCGGCGGCGGTGATGCGGACCGGCGTGACCTGGGAGGAGCAGTGCCCGTATTTTTGGTGCCCGGACTGGCAGGAAGATGGCACGGTCAACCCCATGCCCAGGGAGCTGCGCGGCGGACAGGAGCGGAAAAAATAGCGGGTCCAGGCCCGTGGAATTCGACCCTAGAATTCCGTGGCCAGGCTAGCCCCCAGCTGGCAGCGGCGCTTGCAAAGGTTGTAGCCGCGGACGGCAATGGAACCTTCCAGCGCCCAGCCGCTGCCAAGTCGGCGCTGGAAGCGGCAGCACTGCTCGATGGGCCGGTGCCGGCGGACGTCGTAGGAAAAAAAACTGTTCAGTTTCAAGCGGGAACTGGCCCGCAGCCAGTGGTGCAGTCGCCATTGGCCGCAGTGGCCGTGGCCGTGGACGCCGTCCAGGGAAAGGCTCCAGAACATGCCGTCGCGGATTTGGGCGGAGGCGTAGAGCTCCTTCCAGCGGCAAACGCCGGGATCGAAGCGGCCGCGGAGGGACAGCGACAGCCAGTGGACGGGAAAGAGGGCGCCGGCGGCGTAAAAATCCCGGGGAAGGGACAGCGTGCGCCGCCCGGGGAGGGAGATGTCCCGGTAGATGCTGCAGTGTCCCCATTCGCGAAATTCGCCGCAGAAAAATGTGCTACGCATGCCAAGGCGCAGCAGGTGCAGTTCCTGGAACAGGTCGG
This sequence comes from Puniceicoccales bacterium, assembly GCA_031287845.1. Taxonomy (GTDB): domain Bacteria; phylum Verrucomicrobiota; class Verrucomicrobiia; order Opitutales; family JAIRLM01; genus JAISOW01. The sequence continues at coordinate 4,950 of JAITSI010000087.1, read as the reverse complement.
CGCAGCGCGGATCGTCCAGGTCAATGGGTGGCCGGTTGCCGCTGGCCGCGCCGCAATCGTCGACGGCTTCCGGAGCCCTTCCCCTTCCCTGGACCAGCCGGCGGTATTGGAGAATGGGCCGGCAGCGGTGGCGCAGCGCGGTGCCGGCCTCCGTGGCGGCGGTGCCAAAAATTTCCCCCTGCAGGTCCAGTCCCAGCTCGCCGGCCGCCCGCAGCGTGGCATCCCCCGCCGAGGAATGGCAGGCAACGCGGATGGCCAGGTGGGATCGCAGCGCCGCAAGGCCAGCCAGGCGCAGGGTGGGCGCGGCCAATTCCCAAAAAACATTGGCGCGCAGCTGTTCCCGGCCATCTTCCCGGCGCAGGCGGACCAGCTCACCGCAGCCGCCCGTGGAAAAATTCCAAAGGCCAAGCCGGCGGGAAAAAATTTCCCAGCGCACCTCGGGCAGCCGCCGTACCACGTCCTGGAAATTTCCGCCGCGCAGCTGGAGCAGGAAGGTCAGGGCGGCGGCGGAGCCGCCGCGGCGCAGGGCCAGCACGCCGTCGGGATGGAGGGCAAAGAGTTCGGAACGAAAATCCCGCATCATTTCCGAATCGCTCCAGCGGCGCCATTCTCCCCAAATTTGCCAGTTGGACAGGTTTCCCCGGCCGACGCCGTCGATAAAAAATCGCCGCGGGCCCCGAGCCAGGTCGCACCCATCCCGGACCGGGCCGAGCCGGTCGCGGATGTATCCCCCCCGCAGGGAAAGATCCCGGTCCTCACCGGCCGGAGACGTGCCGCGGCAGAGCAGCGTGGGGCCCAGGAGAATGCCCCGCCGGCCGTAGGCCTCCAAAAGCCATCCCAGGCGAAGGCCATCCCGCGGAGCGGCGGAAATTTCCCCCTGGACAAAGGCACCCAGGTCCCTCCGCGCGCCCGCGTGGACCCGCAGGTGGAAGGGAGACTCCTCCAGCGGCAGGGAGCAGTGCGCCAGGGTAAGCAGGCGATGGGAACCCAGGAACAGCGACGGCCGGTCCAGAAACAGCCGCTGGCCGGGGATGGCGCTGGCGCGTTCGGCGGCCAGGTGCCAGCTGAAGGGTCCCGGCTCGCCGAGGAATATTTCTCCCCGGGAGAGCACAATTTTTCCATCGCTGCGGTCGATTTCTGCGGCCCGCATGCGATAGCCGTCCCAGCCGCAGCGCACATTCCGGCCCTGGCCGCTGGAACCATTTTGGGAAATTTCCAAAAAATCTGCCAAAATGAGTCCGTCGCGCCAGCCAAGGCGCACGTCCCCCTCCGCCCGCAGCAGGTCAGAGGAATAGCTCAGGTGCTCCGCCCGGAGAAATGTGCCCCGTGCCAGGGTCAGCAGGGCAGGGCCACTCCCCTCCCCGGCGCATGGGCATGGCGCCAGCGCCGGCGGCAGGCACAGGATACCGGCCAAGATCCACCGCACCGCTCCGCCCATCGGCCGATGGCTACCGGCTTTCCCGGGCCGGGACAACGCTTTTCGAACCCGTGGCAAATGCCAGGCCTTCCACGGATTCCAGTGGGTCCGCGCCCCCGCGCCAATCCCCGGCCGGGGAAATGTCCCTTGACAGGGAATGGCGGTCCGGCAAAGATTCCGCGGGGAGGGGCGATGAAGGTGATCCAGACGGTGACCGATGTGAACCTGGCGGAGCGGAGCGTGCTGCTGCGGGTAGATTTTAACGTGCCGCTGGCCGACGGCAAGGTCATGGACGCGACGCGCATCCGGGAAGCCCTGCCCACCATCCGCCACCTGCTCAAGCGATCGGCCAAGGTGATTCTGCTCAGCCACCTGGGGCGGCCGGGAGGACAGAACAATCCCAAATACTCCCTGCGGCCCGTCGCCCGGGAGCTGTCCCGGCTGCTTGGCCGGCCCGTGCTCTTCATCGAGGACTGCGTGGGGGCGGACGTGCGGCAAAAGCTGGAGGAGCTGGACGAGGGCTCGGTCATCCTGCTGGAAAATTTGCGCTTCCACGGGGAGGAGGAGGCCAACGACCCCGCCTTCGCCGCCCGGCTGGCCTCCTACGGCGATGCCTACGTGAACGATGCCTTTGGAACCGCCCACCGGGCCCACGCCTCCACGGTGGGAGTCCCCGGGCTGCTGCCGATAAAAGTGGCAGGCTTCCTCATGCAGAAGGAATTGGAATTTTTGGGCGAAAAAACCGCCCGGCCGGAGCGACCCTTTGCCGTCATCCTGGGCGGACTGAAGGTCAGCGACAAGATCGGCGTCATCGATGCCCTGCTGGACCGCTGCGACCGCATGCTCATCGGCGGCGCCATGGCATTCACGTTCCTGAAGGCCCAGGGACTGGCGGTGGGGAAAAGTCCCGTGGAGGAAAGCCGCATTGAGGACGCGGCCCGGGCCATGGCAAAGGCAAAGGCGCGTGGGGTCGAATTGCTGCTGCCCCTGGACACGCTGTGCACGGACCGGCTCAACCTGGAAGCGGGGACGGTGGGTGAGCTCTGCGTGCGGGATGGCTCCATCGACGGGGACTGGATCGGGGTGGACATCGGCCCGCGGACCATCGACCGCTACGCCGCGGCCATCGCCGACGTCAAAACCGTCCTCTGGAACGGCCCGATGGGGGTTTTTGAAGTGGAGTCCTGCGCAAGGGGCACCTTCGCCATCGCCGGCCACGTGGCCGATGCGGCGGCAACCTCCATCGTGGGCGGCGGCGATTCGGTCCGCGCCATCCAGCAGAGCGGCCGGGCCGACGACATCACATTCATCAGCACGGGGGGAGGAGCAAGCCTGGAGTTCCTCGAGGGGAAGGAGCTGCCCGGCGTGGCGGCACTGAATTCCAAGGAACTGTGACAGCTTTTAGGATAGAATAAAAAGCATCCACGCCCATGGGAAAATTTTGCGAATCGGACCGGCCAATGGCTAATTTTTTTCAAAAGATAGCCACGAACCGAAGAAATGGCTTGCCAGGCAAAATCCGCGCGGCTAGCTAGGTATATGGATATTTTTGATGCACACTTTTTTGATGGGCAAAAACCTATTATTGTTACCGGTGGCATAGTTAGTCCGAAGCCGCGCGAAGACCGTGCGTTTTTGCAGCGACCGGACGGTACGATTATTGACATAAGCCCGAAGCCATGGAACGGCATACGGACCCCGTTCTTCGAGGTGGAAAAAGCATTCCGGTGCCCTTCCGTATTGCCGACAATGATGGCCGCAATCCATGGCAGTGCCTCCATGTGCGAGGTCGAAGACGTGGAGCAAAGCCTAGGCAAGGAAATAAAACCGCCTTCGGACTCGTAACTCGCCTCCCGTGAATGGGCAGTATTCCACTTGCGGGAAAGGCAGCTCGTGGGCGCTGCCCGGTGGAACGGGCAGTGCCGCGGACCGGCCCTGGTGGCAAAAAGGCTACGCGGGGCGACCTGCGCGCTGCGATAGCAGAAACATCGCGGCCTCGAGGGCCGGCCGGGCCCATTTGGGGGCTTTGCCTCCAGCTTCGCTTCCTCCAACCATCGATGCGGCGGCACTCCGTGGGCGGGGGATTGGCAAAGGGGCGCGGCAGCCCCATTTGAGACCTCCCGGCCTCCAGGTCCGGCAGGCCCGGTCGCTGATAACCGGCCCATGGACGGTTTTTTCCCAAAAAATGATCCCGGGCTGAAGAAATGTCTTGGCATGCGGAATCCGTGCGACCAGACTAGGGAGGTGAACACCGAACTTTCCATCGCTGATCCCTCCATAAACGCGGGTCAGCTGCTAGAAATTCCCCGGGAGCGGGGATTGGCCAATGCAGCGGCCCCAACCCAAACGCCAAGGCCTGTCCCACAGACCCTCCCGTTCTCCTTGGGTATGGATATGGCAATAGCATTATACGCGCCCGGCTTGTGGATAGAGATGCACAGAACCAATTCCAGCGCCAGCGCCTGCATCTTTTCGAAACTAAAGACAGATATCAAGAATCTTTTTTCCTAGCTGCCGGGTCCCATGGGCCGATCCACCGGTCGCTTGGGGGAAACGGAGTACGGCGAAGCTGGGGGACAGAGCCTCCCGGTGGTTCCGCCAGGTTCTCGAGGCCGCGACGGCCGGGCCAGGTCCCTCCCCATGCCGCCCTTCGGCCATGGCCGGGTCTTTTTCTTGCAAGCGGATCCGGTGGAACGGATTCTGTCCACTTGGCCCGTCGAATTGATGGGGGCAAGTTCTATGTTTAACAGCATGAGAATTTTACGGCTTAAATCGTCCGCCGGTCGTTTTTTTTACCAAAATATCTTGACGGGAGGCGCCCACATGAATAGACGACGGCAATGAATACCGTAATTCCACATTCCCTGGAAAATTTTCCCGTGGATCAGGGCCTGGGTGCATTGGGGGGACAGGAGTTTCCCATGGCGTTCCACGCAACTACTCCAGTGCCGGGGCCATGCATACAAACTTTTTGCACCGCAAAGAAAATTGCAACGGTCATCATTTTTCAACCAATGCCCGATGCAATTCTATTGGCAGAAGCAGCTAAGCTCTTTGACCAACCGCTTAAAGCTCCGAAGGCCGTCGGCGATCCTCTGCCCATTTCCAACGCAGGCTCGATGCCCCTTCCCGACGCAGGCTCAACGTCCACAATTCCCATTCCAGAGGCAATGAAAGCGGCAATGGAAAGTCCCATCGGTTCACTTTCGAAAGTGCATGGGAAAGTTTCTCCCGCGCCGAATAATATGCCAATCATCACCTTTAGCGTGACTTGGCCAGGGATGGGGATAGGGACAACGACGTTCACCCCCGCGTTCACCGATTCTCTGGGCATCTTCCTAAGAGAATTTATTGCCGCAACATCGTCCTCCCCGGTAAAGGGTGCCGATGGCTTCGATCCAAAGAAATGATAAATTACTCCGATGGAAAAACTCCCGGTTTTGGAATTTATCGACGGCTGAAAGAAAAAGTCGGCGAAGATTTTTCGCGGTTCCGCCTCTGGTCAACGGCCAAGGCAGTGGTGGCGGTCGGGA
>JAITSI010000072.1 GCA_031287845.1 Puniceicoccales bacterium | reverse complement strand
CCTCGAGGGCTGGCCGGGCCCAATTGGGGGCCATGCCCCCAGCTTCGCTTCCCCCGATTATCGATGCTACGGCACTCCGTGGGCGGGGGATTGGCAAAGGGGCGCGGCAGCCCCCTTTGCGATTTCCCGGGCCGGTTGGGGGCGCAGCCCCAGCTTCGCCGTGCTCCGCTTCCCCCAAGCCATCGGTGCCGTGGCGACGGTACTCCGTGGGGGGTGCCAGGGGGGCGCAGCCCCATCGTCAACCGGCGGACCGGGTTTGCGGGTCCTGACTTAGGCTCAAGACCCGTAAAACTATACTCCACCTCCACCAGGAAAAATAACCAATATGGACCCTCTTGTGCAGGAACTTGACTTCTTGAGGGAAGGGCCTCTTACGGGCGCTGCCCGGCGGAGCGGGCAGTGCCGCGGGCCGGCCCTGATGGCAAAAAAGCTACGCGGGGCGACCTGCGCGCTGCCCATGGCATCTGCCATGGCAGAAGCATCGCCCAGCACCTCGTTCTATCATCTCCTGGGGTTGGGCCGGCTCGCCAGCTTTGGATGGAACCGTCCGTAGCGCCCGTCCGTCCGGCGTCCCGAGCGAAGCGAGGGGGCCTCGAGGGCCGGCCGGGCCCAATTGGGGGCTATGGCCCCCAGCTTCGCTTCCCCCGATTATTGATGCTACGGCACTCCGTGGGCGGGGGATTGGCAAAGGGGCGCGGCAGCCCCCTTTGCGACTTCCCGGTCCGGTTGGGGGCGCAGCCCCAGCTTCGCCGTGCTCCGCTTCCCCCAAGCCATCGGTGCCGTGGCGACGGTACTCCGTGGGGGGTGCCAGGGGGGCGCAGCCCCATCGTCATACGGGTCCTGACCCTAAGGCAATGGCCGACAATTAGGATTCGTCCAATTCCCGCAGCATCTGCCCCATGGCCCTGTCGTCCAGGGAGGGGTCCAGGGTGGCCAGCAGGTCACGGCCCACGGCGTGGAGCCAGAATTTCCCGCCGCCGTCCAGCCGGGAAAGCGCTTCCGGCACAAGGGCATGGTCCTGCCAGAGCTGCCACAGGAGCTGGCGAGAGCGGCGCAGGTCTCCGGAGCGGCGCAGGGCAAGGGAATGGGTGTAGGCCACTTCCAGAAAAAAGTTTGGGTCGTCGCCGCCCGTTGCCGAGAGCTTTTCCAGGATCGCCAGGGCCGACTGCAGCGCCGCCGTCTCCGCATCCGACGCCAGGGCCAGCTGGCACTTGGCCAGGGCCAGCTCGGCGAAGGGAGTTTCTACGCCGGGCGATGGCCGCTGCAGCAGGGAACGGTACACCAGCGCCGCCGCCTCGAACTGGTGCAGGCTCCGGAGCAGATCCCCCTGGCGGAGCCGGGCCCGGCAGGCGTAGGCGGAGTGCGGATGTCCTTGCCAGAGCTCTTCCAGCGTCCCCAGCGCGGCGTGGAGGGATCCTCCTCCGGCCTGCAGCGAGGCCAGCAGCAGCAGCGCCTCCGCGATGCGCCCCCCGTCGCCCCGGTCCCCCTCCGGCCTGCAGCGCTCCAGGTAATTTTGCATTTCCTCGGCGGCCAGGTCCAGCTGTCCCGCCCGGGCCCAGTCCCCGGCCCGTAGAAAATAGGACTCCCTCGCCTCCGGCGAGTCCGGCCAGCGGCTCCGCAGGGCAGCCCTTTCCCTTTCCGCCTCCGGTCCATCCTCCGTTGCCATGGCGACGCGCAGGGCCAAAAGGGTCAGATCCGCCCCCCGCTCCCGGAAAAAATTTTCCCAGACCTCCCCCTGGGACTGCATTTCCCGCAGCAGCTGGGCGGCATCGCCGGTCCGCCGCAGGGTGAGTGCATTTTGCACTAGAAAATAGCTCCAGCGCAGCCGGGCAAGCGGGGGCAGCGGGCACAGGACGGCGGAGTGGACCTCCAGCAGCCAGCCGTTCCAGACGTCGGCCAGGCCGCTGGCCATGAGCTTTTCATTGGCCTCGGCCAGCAGGGGCAGGGCCCTATCCGGGGAAAGTTTTCGGAAGAGCGCCACGGCGTCGGGCCAGCGCCCCAGGGCCAATGCCACTCGAATGCGGAGGGGAATCGCATCGCGGTCGACGGCATCGGAGGCGGTCTTTCCCCACTCGTCCAAAAATTTTGCCGCCAGCGGGACATCTCCGTAGCGGTAGAAGTGATTCGCCAGGGCCAGCAGCAGGGAATGGCGCATGGGGTGCTGGGAGCCGCCGAGCCCGGCCACGAGATCGGAAAAATCGGAAAAGTTTTTTTCCAAAACCAGGGACAGCCAGAGCTGGCGGAGGGCATCGCGGTCCCCATCGCCCAGGGGAAGGGCCAGCAGCCGCAGGGCCAGGTCGCCGGCCTGGCGCCATTTTTCCATTTGCAGTGCCAGCTGCAGCCTGGCCCGCAGCGGCAATTCCTCCTCCGCCGTCCTCCGTTCCAAAAAGTCCGCCAGTGCCCCCCGCCGGTCCGGCGTCGTCGCCCAGGAAAGGAGCAGGCGCAGGGCCATTTCCCCCTGGGGTGAGATTTCTTCCTCCTCGAGAATCTTTGCCAGCCGCTCGGGGACCCCGTCCCCCTCCGCCGGCCGCAGGAGAAATTGCAAAAGATGGATTCCCGCGGCCTGTTCCCGCGTCGGCTGCGGCAGGTGGGCCAGCTGCTGGTCCAGGACGGCCAGGCCTTCCTCCGTCCTCCCCAGCCGGTGGAGAAGGAGCGCGTATTTTTTTGCGGCCGGAATCCCCTCCGCCTTCCACCCGTAGCTGCGCCAGCGACCTTTGAGCCGCTCCTCCAGTGCCGGCGCCGGCGGCTGCAGGATCAGGGCGGCGTGGAGGTGAAATTCTTCCAGGTCGGCCCGCAGGACATCGCCATCGGCCAGCTCCAGCGCCCGCTGCCACAGCTCCTGGGCCCGGGCCGGCAAATCCTGCCGCTCCGCCTCCAGGCTGGCCGCGGCAAAGAACCAGGCCGCATCGCCCGGGGTAAGTTCCTCCTCGCCAATGCCGGCCAAAAGTTCTCCCCGGGGATCCTCGCGCAGCGTGGATAGCAGATAGCGGAGCAGCCGGAGCCGGGCCGTTTCCCGTGGCCCGCCCTGCAAAAAATTTGCCTCCAGGTCGCCGGCCAGGTCTCGATTTCCCCGGGCCAGCGCGATGGCCAGGGACCGCTCCCAGGGAACGGGATCCGTTGGGTCCAGCAATGCCCGGTAGCCGTCCTCGGCGATGGAGTAGAAGCCCAGCTCATAGGCCAGGTCCGCACGGCGCCGTGGCTCCAGGGCGGAGGCCGATCCCGTGGCCAGCGCCGCGGCCGCCAGGACAAGGACAAAAAATTTCCCCACGGGAGCGGCCAGCATTGCCCTCCGCCGGCCGCTGTCAACGCCGGTGCGAACTTTCATCGGCGCCGGCACGGGTTACGTCCACCCAATCCGATCCGCCGGGCAAATCCCATCCGCGTTGGGCAAAAAATTTACACTGGGCCAATTGCGACAATTTACACTGGTCCAATTGCGGTAATTGCCCTCGTTGCCGTGAACGATAAAAACATCCCCGGGCTTCCACTGCGTCTTCCCGGTCCTGGCCAAATTTGACATAACCCTATTGGAATGGAATGAATAGCAATAAATCGAATTAAAATTATGGGCATGGAAAAATATGCATAATCCCGACTCGGGGGCAAATATTATGCTCCCTTTGCCATCTTCGTCGTCCTGGCCCAGGGAAAATTCCAAGTGGGGAATCGGGTTTAAAAGTGCCGCAAGAATCGGCAGGGCACCATTCTCCAAATTGAATGAAAATTCATCGTGACGATCAACGCAATTTCCCCGGCGCAAATCTCCCAGGGTACTCGCCAAATTACTATCCACTTGGCAATGGGCAACTTTAGCAACTATGATGGGAATCGTTTCCCGATTTTCAGGGGAAAGTCGAGTGCCGCTTTTCCTCGCCAATTCGTCCATCGCCGCTTCTATCTTCCTATTGTCATCCATCTTTGCCAGGGTGTTGATAAAATCTTTGACCATGCGGCATAGCAGCTCGGCTTTGCACGGCTCCGCCTTCGGAGCGGCTGGGGCCGAGGATTGCGGCGAAGGGAATTTCGGAAAAGAAGATTTTGGAAAAGAGGATTGGGAAGAGGAGGATTGGGAAAAGGAGGACTGCGGAAATGAGGATTTCGGAAAAGAAGATTTCGGATACGAAGATTGCGGAAAAGATAATTTCGGTTCGCGAGGCGATTCGCCGCTTTTTTCATTTTTCCATTCCAAATTCTCGGCGCCAAGGTGTTTGATCAGCAGACAGACAATTGCTCCCGCGACGGCGACGCCGCCACAGCCGACCAGCACGGGCCATAGGAAAGAAAAGGAGAGCGTGGAAATCAGCACCGCAGCCGTCATCACGCCGAGCAGGGCCAGGGCCACGGCAGCGCCAGAAATGGCCGTCACCACACCTAGGACGGTCGAAGGAAGGCCGCTGACCGCCATTGGATTGGGCAAATGTGTACTAGAAGAGGGGGATGGGGCAAGACAATTTTTCGCAACGGCGCAATGGAAAAGGAACCGCAGGTCCCTCTCCGGTCCCAGACTCGCAATTTTTTCCCAGGGCACGGGAAGATTCCCTTGGGTCATCGGCCGGCGGACCGGGTGGGATTGGAGCCTGAGGAAAAGAGTGGCGCTCTTTGCCAATCCTTTTTCCTGCGGGGTGCCGCAGCCATGACGCTGGTAAATGAGGAAACGGAGCGTCACAGAGTTGGGAATCTTGCCCTCGATTCCATTGCGCTCTTTCTCCTTGGAAAAGTGACCGATATGAACTTGTTGTGCAGGAGCTTGACTTCTTGAGGGAAGGGACGCTCACGGGCGCTGCCCTGCGGAGCGGGCGGTGCCGCGGGCCGGCCCTAATGGAGAAAGAGCTACGCGGGGCGACCTGCGCGCTGCCCATGGCATCTGCCATGGCAGAAGCATCGCCCAGCACCTTATTCTATCATCTCCTGGGGTTGGGCCGGCCCGCCAGCTTTGGATGGA
>JAITSI010000040.1 GCA_031287845.1 Puniceicoccales bacterium | reverse complement strand
GCAGCTTAACGATGGGGATGCGTCCCCCAATCGTTTCCAAAATGTAATGAACCACATCGAATACACTAGCCATCGACCGGATCCATACCCGACAGAGGCAAAGTTGTCAAGGAAAATCGTCACGATTCGTCCCGCCCCAGCCGGTCCACCGTCATGCCCGCCAGACCAGCACCTTCCGCGCCTTCAAGTGGCTCTCTATCGGCACCATCGGTCTAATTGCCATACTCGTCCTTATCCGTCGAATCCTCTAAAGGAGAAGGCAGTCCGATAAGTTTTCCGTATTGTTCGCCTTGGGTTTGTTCTAGAAAACCATCTTTTGCGACCAAATCAAGGGGGGACAAATTGTCCCCCAGTTCGCATGCAGCGCGGAATCGCGTTTTCTCATTTTTTTGATATAATAGACATTTTTCAAAATTCGGGAAGCGGCTCCCCAAATTTTGAAAAATGTCTATTGATGAAATCTCCGTTGATTCTAAGAACGACACATCGCTTTGATGACGACATTCGACTTTGGTCCAAAAAAAATCCTAAACTACTGAGACGCATACGTGACCTGATGGCGTCCATAGGGGGAAAATCCATTTCTGGGAATTGGAAAGCCTGAGCCACTTAAAAATTCCGAAGGGCGGTGGTCCCGTCGCATCAACGATGAGCATCGTTTAATTTACCGTTCCTCCGATAATACTATCACGTTTATCAGCTGCCGCGGACACTACGATGACCACTAAGTACCGCCAATTCCGCGCCGTCCAGTGGCTCTCCATCGGCACCATCGGCATCCTCTTGCCCTTCTCAGAAAATTTTTCTAGAAATCATGGCTCCCGCATTTCCAACCAATCCCCGCCGTTGGAATTTTTCCCAAAATTTCCGCGGCGGCTGCGGCGATGAGGAGCTCCTTTGCCCGATCCCAATCCAGGCCCCGGGAGGCGAAGTAGAAAAGCTGTTCCGGGTCCGGTCCCCCCAGCGTTGCCCCGTGGGTGCAGCGGGCATCGGCGCTGCCAATGTCCATGCGCGGGGAGACCTGCACCCGGGAGTCCGGTGAAAGGAGCAGGCTGCGGCTGCACAGCTGGGCCTGACAGGAGTGGGCCTGGCAATCGACGGCCACGAGGGTCCGGATTTGCACGGCGCAGTGGTCTTCGCCGATGGATTGCAGGGTGCAGCGGGAGACGGTTTCCTCCGCCCGGTGGCGCAGGGAGAGGGACAGGGTGGGCTCCTGCCGGCCAGATCCGTGGACCAGGGAAAAAATTTCCACCGCGGCACCTGCGCTTTCCAGAAGAATTGCGATGCTACGCCGCCAATTCGCAAAAAGTTCGCAGTGGATCAGCAGCCGAACGGTGCAGGGAATCCGAAGCCGCAGGGCGTAGTCCAATGAACCGGCTCGGCCGTCGACCAGGCACAGATCCCCCGTGGGGACAATTTCTTCTGGCACGGCTGCCAGGGATTGCAAAAAAACGACCCCCTCCACGGACTCTAGGCCTCCACTTCCATCTCCAGCAGGCGCCTCAGCTCCACGGCATATTCCAGGGGAAAGCGGCGCAGCAGATCCTGGAAAAAGCCGTTCACCAGCAGCCCGATGGCTTGATTTTCCCCAAAACCCCTCTGGCGCAGATAGAACAGCTGTTCTTCGGAAATTTTGGAAACGGCGGCCTCGTGCTCCAGGGTGCAGCCGTCGCCGTGGCCGGAAAGCTTGGGATAGGTCCGGGAGACGCTTTCCGGGTGCAGGAGCAGGGCATCGCAGCGGGTGTGGCTGCGGCAGGCGCTCGCCCCGGCCGCCACGGTGACGGATCCGCGGTAGGTGGCAATGCCGTCGCCGATGGAGAGGGACTTGGCGATGATGCGCGAGGAGGTTTGCGGGGCCAGATGGACCATGCGGGCCCCCGTATCCTGCTGCTGGCCCCGGGCGGCGATGGACAGGGAAACCATTTCCCCCCGCGCCCCGCGGCCGGCGAGCAGCACCGCCGGGTATTTCATGGTGAGCCGGGAGCCGATGTTGCAGTCCAGCCAGCGAATTTGGGCCCCCTCCCGGGCCAATCCCCGCTTTGTGACCAGATTGTAGACGTTGCGGGACCAATTTTGCACCGTCAGGTAGTGGATCTTCGCCCCCGGCAGCGCCACCAGTTCCACCACCGCCGCGTGCAGCGTGGCCGTCTCGAAGCGGGGTGCAGTGCAGCCCTCCAGGTAGGTCACCTCCGAATTCTCCCCGGCAACGATGAGCGTCCGCTCGAACTGGCCAAAATTTTCCGCGTTGATGCGAAAGTAGGCCTGAAGCGGCTTTTCCAAAACGATGCCGGCCGGCACGTGGATAAAACTTCCCCCGCTGAAGACGGCGCCGTTGAGGGCGGCAAAGGGATTGTCCTCCGCCGGCACGATTTTTCCAAAAAAGGGCCGAAAGAGGTCGCAGTGGTCCCGCAGCCCCTCCGCCGAGGAAACGAACAACACCCCTCTTTCTGCCAGCTCCTCCTGCAGGTGGGCGTAGGCCATTTCGCTGTCGAACTGGGCCTCCACCCCCGCCAGAAATTTTTTTTCCCGCTCCGGCACGCCGAGCCGGTCAAATGTGCTTTTTACGGCGTCCGGCACGTCCTCCCAGCTGCGCCGGGGAACCCGATCCCGGGCCAGGTAGTAGCGGATGGCGGAAAAGTCGATGTCCGCCTTTTTCAGCGGTGCCCAGTCGGGCATGGCAGAGCGGCGAAACTGCTCCAGGCAGCGCAGGCGAAAGTCCAAGAGCCAGGGAGCCTCCTCCTTCAGCGAGGAAATGTAGCGGACCGTCTCCTCCCCGAGGCCTTGGCCGGCGTCGTAGGCATAGTCCGTGGCGTAGGAAAAGTTGCCCTCCTCGGCCAACCGCTCCGCATCCTCGCCGGTGAATTTCATGGCTCCGCCGCTTCGCCGCCCTTGCCCATCTCCCAGCCGTGGAGCAGTTCCCGGCCGCCGGAGCGAAGCAGTTTACCATCCCGGAGCAGGAGGACGCGGTCCGGCGGCAGCAGGTCCAGCAGGGACTTCCGGTGGGTCACCAGCAGGATGCCCATCCCTTCCCGGCGCAGGCCGTCCAGGACCCCGGCCATGAGCCGGAGCGCATCGCGGTCCAGGCCGCTATCCATTTCATCTAGAAGCGCATAGCGCGGTTTTAATAGCAAAATCTGCAGCAGTTCGCAGCGCTTTTTCTCCCCTCCGGAGCAGCCCTCGTTGACCCCGCGGCCGGCCCAGGAATGGTCCATGGCCAGCCGGTCCATGGCAGCCAGCAGCTCACCGTGGAAGGCCAGCACATCCAAGATCTGTCCCTCCTCCAGGCGCACCTGCCGGGCGGCGCGCAGCAGCTGGGAAATGGGGACCCCGGGCAGTTCAACGGGGGATTGGAAGGCGAGAAACAGGCCCTTCCGCGCCCGCTGCTCCGCCGAAAGCTCCCGCAGGGATTCGCCGTCGCAGGTCAGCGAGCCGGAGGCGATGGCATAGTCCGGATGGCCCGCCAGTGCCCGGAGCAGGGAACTCTTTCCCGCGCCGTTGGGGCCCAGGAGCGCGTACACCTGCCCGGCCGGCAGCGCCGTGGAAAAATTTTCCACCCGGCATTGCCCCCCCTGGAGTACCGTCACGGCGTCGATGGCAAGTTCCTTTCCCATTCGGCACCAGGCTGGAAATGGGATGGGGGCTTGTCAAGCCGTCCCGGCGAATTGGGCCAGGCCGGAGCAGGGGAAACGGCGGCCGGGGATGAATTTTCCCGGGCGGGGAAACTCCCAGACGGGAAACTCCCCAGATGGGAAATCCGGTGGAGAGGGCCTTCCCCCCGCCGGCAAGGGGAAGGCGACTCCCGGCCCGGCCCACCCGGCCGGCCGGCCTACGAACTAGGCCAGAAGGCACGCGGGGCAGGGCACGATGAGCTTGGGATCTTCCTCCACCCCGTGCAAAAGCGGCTTCTCCCCGGTCGGATCGTCGTCGGCCAGGAGAAGGGTCGCGCCGGGCAGTTCCTTTTCCTCGTCATCATCTCCGGAAAGGCAGACGCCGCGGGGCGATATCAGCAGTCCCTTTTCCTCCTCATCGGCCAGGTAGATGCCGCGGAGCAGTGCCTGCGGGTCCTTTTCCTCCTCGTCGGCCAGGAAGAGGAAGGGCAGCACGCCGATCTTTTCCTCCTCATCCTGGTTCAGGGGCGGGAACGGCGGGGGCTCCAGGCCATTCGGACAGCAAATGCCGTCCGGGCAAGGGAATCCGTCGGGACAGCCGGGAACATCGTCGGCCCACAATCCGGCCGTTGGCAGCGCCAGTGATAACAACATCGCCGGCAGGAGAGTTTGTAACTTTTTCACGGCCGCCACCGTGGAGATCGCGAAAGAGTTGACAAGAAATTTTTTTACAGATTTCTTAAAAAAAACGATTGCCCCTTCCCGACGAGGATTTTAAAACTCCGCCATGGCCGTCGTTTGCCGCATTTCCCCGGCCCTTTCCCTGTTTTCCTACGCCGTCGGCTGCTTCCTGCTCTGCTTTCTGCTCTTCGTGCGGCCGGTCCAGGCCCAGCGCCGCTGCGCGCTCCAGCTCCGGGAAGTTCTTGGAGAAGGCGTGGCCGCGGCCCGGCGGCGCCTGGAGGGGGTGGACTCCTACCTGCACCGCTTCGTCCGCGAGGAGGAATTCCGGCGCCGGGTTCTGCGGGAGCGCTTCGGCTACGCCGAGAGCGGGGAGTGGGTGTACATTTTTGAGGACTGACTGTGGAACGGGCAAAGGGGGGAGCTTTGATGGCCAATCGCGGCGGAAAGAACCGGTGGGAACAGGTGCAGGAAGGGCTACGGCACAATGAGCAGGGCCACGTGCTGCAGTTCTTTGACCAGCTGGACGAGGAGGAACGCCTGGTCCTGCTGCGCCAGGTGGAATCCGTGGACTACGTTGCCCTGCGCCGGGAGGTGCTGCGGCTCTGGCGGCCCAGCGCCGACGGCTTCACCTTCAAGCCCGCCAGCTGCACCCAGCTCGCCGGGACCCTGGCGGAGAAGGAGCGCTGGGCGCTGGCCGGAGAGCTGGGCCGGGACGCCATCGCCGCGGGCCGGGTGGCGGTCGTCACCGTCGCCGGCGGCCAGGCCACCCGGCTGGGCTATGACCACTCCAAGGGCATGTTCCCCATCACCCCCGTGCGGCACCGGTCCCTGTTCCAGCTCTTCGCGGAAAAAATCCTGGCCTGGGAGCGGCGCTGCGGCCTGTCCATTTTCTGGCTCATCCTTTCCAGCCCCGCCAACCACGCGGAGACCTGCGAATTCTTTGCCGCCAACGGCAACTTTGGCCTGGACCGGGTCCACATCTTTCCCCAGGGCATGCTTCCCAGCCTGGACCGGGACGGCCGGCTAATTCTGGAGGAAAAAAATTCCCTCGCCATGCACCCGGACGGCCACGGCGGCCTGCTGGAGGCGCTGGGCAAGAGCGGCCTGCTGCCCCGGCTGCGGGAGAGCGGCGTGGCGCATTTGAGCTATTTCCAGGTGGACAATCCGCTGGCCATGCCCCTGGACCCCGCCTTCATCGGCTTTCACCTGCAGAGCCGGTCCCAGTTCTCCAGCCGCTGCGTCTGGAAAAAGTACGCCGCGGAGAAGGTGGGCGTTTTCGTGGAATCGGACGGCCGGCTGCGCGTGGTGGAGTACATGGACCTGCCGGCGGAGTGCGCATCGGCCCTGGACATTTCCGGCCAGCTGCGCTTCGGCTGGGCCAACGTGGCCATCCACCTCTTCGAGCTGGATTTTTTGGAACCCTTCTGCCGCGACGGCGGCTGGCAGCTGCTGCCCCTGCACCTGTCCCAGAAAAAAGTTCCCTACCTCAACGGTGCCGGCCATCTGGTGCGGCCGGCGGAGGCGAACGGCATCAAGCTGGAGCGCTTCATATTCGACCTGTTGCCCCGGGCGGAGCGGTCGCTGCTGCTCGAGGGCCGGCGCGAGGAAATTTTTAGCCCCGTGAAGAACGCGGCGGGCCTGGATTCGGTGGAAACGTCCCGGCGGGACCAGGTGCGCCGCTTCGCCGAATGGCTGTCCAAGGGAAAGGTGGACATCATCCGCGACGGCGAGGGATTGCCCCCCTTTGCCCTGGAAATTTCTCCCCTCTTTGCGGACACGGCGGAGGAATTTTTGCAAAAGTGGGCCCAGCTGCCGCAAAAGCCTCCGGTGGCCGCCGACTTCTACCTGGAATAATGGCAGCCGCCTGTGGCCTCGAGGGCCGGCCAGGCCCATTTGGGGGCATTGCCCCCAGCTTCGCTTCCCCAACTATCGATGCGACGGCACTGCGTGGGCGGGGGATTGGCAAAGGGGCGCGGCAACCCCCTTTAGATCTTCGCCCAGTGAACTTTGTTTATGAGGACTGACCCTAGGTCGGGTTTTAATTATTGAATATCTCTGTCATTTCACTCACCCGCGCACATAACGGCAATCTTTGCAGCTCCCAATGTTAGCTTTTCCTCATCTTCGCGCATTTCGTCCTCATCTTCGCGCGTTGAGAACGCATCTTCGTGCATTTCAATAAGTTCAGAAAAAACGGTTTTCTTGCCTGTGGTTTCATTGCGAAAGTAAGTATGATAGCGATCACTATAATTCGGCACTCGTTCCTTCAATAGTAATAGTAATTGCGCTAAAAAATTCTCATCTTCGGAATATTGAAAAAGCATTTCAAAGGTCGACCGCATGGAAAAATTGGGGAAATTTGGATCCTTGTAGGTCGAGAGGAACCATTCCCGGGGAAGCAATTTTAGTACTTGCAGGATCAATTGGCGTGACTCTACATCTCCCGAAGCCGCTGCCAGGGCGAACAGGGAAGTGGAGTCCGTGGCAAACAAGATCTCCTGGATGACTTTTGTGGATGGCAAATGGAATTTGTCCGACGCAAATTCATCCGCATGCTCGGTTAATTTTGTTTTGTCTGAAAGTTTATCATAGATATTCTTTAGCATTGGCCATATTGAGATTTGCTCGACGAAACTTTCTTCCGTGCCTACCCTGTTCCTCAGCAGGGCAAAAAACTTCGCCGCAAGTTTCGGATCAGATCCTATGTCGCTGCCAATTCCCAGGGCCAGTTGAGTGAATCCCTTGGTGGATTTCTTGAAATCCCTATCGTAGAAAATGATCTGTCCATCTTTGGGCAATAATTTTTCGCGATCGTCGATCCATTGCAGCACTTGGGCATAGAGCTTGGATCTCTCCGGCCAGAGGAAAGACAAAAATGCCCCTAATAGCGAAAGACCTTCCAACGCTTTTGGAACCTTGCATGAATTGGAAACACAGGTGATGGTGGCGTCAAGAAATTCTATATCGGGAAGCAACCTTAGCATGTTGAAAATGTGCTGCATTACCATGTCATGATTATTGGAATCAAGATGTTGACCATACATTGCTTCGTATAATAGATCAGAAGATAGAAATTTCTTTATTTGGTCTGGGCGCGGGGTAGTTATTTGCAGATCGGAATATTTTTCCATGGCAATCCCAATCATGCGTATTTCCTGCCACAGAGCATCTAGCTGATTTTTTGGCATTTCTTCAGCGTAGCTTAGCGAGGAACGGGCGGGCGCCACTCTACGGTGGGCAATCCCAAGGGCAGTCAGGCCAATGATGGCGACACAGCCACAGGCAATTACCACAGGCCACAGGACGGCGAGCGGCACCAGGGCGGTTGTCCAAAAAAGCGCCACCGTTAGAACCACGGCGGCCACCGCCAAGGTCGAGACGACGAGTGCAATAACGTTCACCGCTCCTGGCGCTGAGGGACCAGTTTTTGAGAAAAGGTGGACCATTCATAATTACTTTACCATTGTCCGGGGAAGGGCAAGATTTTTTGGAAAAATTTATCCGAAGATCGAAGTTCCCCAGGGTCAGTCCCTAGGCTTCCCGTGGCTCCACCCGCTCCACCTCCGCCCCCAGCGCCCGCAGCTTTCCTTCGAAATTTTCATAGCCCCGGGCCACGTGGCCGGCGCCGTAGACCGTGCTTTCCCCGTCGGCGGCGAGGGCCGCCAGGTAGAGGCAGGCGCCGCCGCGCAATTCCGTCGCCGTCACCGGGGCGCCGCTGAGCCGGGTTGGTCCGCGGACGATGGCGCTCGACCCCTCCAGCAGGATGTGGGCCCCCATGCGTTCCAGCTCGGCCACGTGGGCGAAGCGGTTGGGATAGACGCGTTCCGTGAGGATGCTGATGCCGTTCGCCTGGGTCATTAGAGCGCACATGGGAGCCTGCAGGTCCGTTGGAAATCCGGGAAATGGCAGCGTGGTCAGCTCAATGGGCCGCACCTCCCCGGCGGAGCCGCGAATGTGGACCCGGTCCCGGTCCTCGCCAATGCGGGCACCGGCCTGGGCCAGCATGTCCAGCAGCGCCCCGTGCTGGGCCGATTCGATGGCCGGCAGGGTCAGGTCGGAGCGGGTAATCAGGGCAAGCAGGAGAAATGTGCCAAATTCGATGCGGTCGGGGATGAGCGTGTGCTCCGCGCCGTGGAGCCCGGCCACGCCCTCGATTGTCAGCGTCGGGCTGCCGATGCCGTCGATCCTTGCCCCCATCCGGCAGAGCAGTCGGCACAGGTCCACCACCTCCGGCTCGCAGGCGGCGCTCTGGATTTGCGTGACCCCCTCGGCCAGCACCGCCGCGCAGAGCACGTTCGCCGTCCCCGTCACCGTGCTTCCGTTGCGCCCTCCCAGGAAGATATTTGCTCCCCGCAGCCGCCTGGCCGTCACGTGCACGAGGCCATTCTGCAGGTGGATGGAGCAGCCCAGCCGCTCCAGGCCCCGCAGGTGCAGGTCGATGGGCCGCGCGCCCAGGACACAGCCGCCGGGCAGGGGAATGCGGACCTCCCCCCGCCGCGCCACAAGCGGTCCCATGATGCAGACGGAGGCCCGCATCTGCCGGACCGCGGCATAGTCCGGATTTCCCTGAGGATCCTCCATGCGCACCCGCACCGTCCCGTCGCGGTGGCTAAAACTTCCCCGCAGCCGCTGCAAAATTTCCCCCATGGAGCGGATATCGCGCAGCTCCGGCACCCGGTGCAGGACGATTTCCTCCCCCGTCAGCAAGCTGGCGGCCAGCATGGGGAGCCCCGCGTTCTTGGCCCCGGAAATGGGCACCGTTCCCGCCAGCTTCCTGCCACCCGCAATGCGCACCACCCCGTCCATTGGACCATTTCCACCGCATTGCCCGGTCCTGTCAAGGGACCATGGGCCAAGGTCTCCGGTCTAGGGTCAGGACCCGTAAACCCACATTCCACCTCTCCCAGGAAAAATAACCAATATGGACCCTGTTGTGCAGGAACTTGACTTCTTGTGGGAAAGGCCGCTCACGGGCGCTGCCAGCGGAGCGGGCGGTGCCGCGGGCCGGCCCTGATGGGGCCTCGAGGGCCGGCCGGGGCCTCCGGGGCCGGCAGGCCCAATTGGGGGCTTTGCCCCCGGCTTCGCTTTGCTACGTTTCCCCCAGGCCGTCGGTGCCGTGGCGGCGACACTCCGTGGAGGGGGGCTGGGGGGCGCAGCCCCACCGTCAATCGGCGGACCGAATCTGGCTATGTAGCCTGGCCCTACGTGTTAGGTCCCGTAAAATCACACTCCATCTCCATCTGGAAAGATGACCGCTATGGACCTGTTGTGCAGGAGCTTGACTTCTTGGGGGAAGGGGCGTTCACGGGCGCTGCCCGGCGGAGCGGGCAGTGCCGCGGGCCGGCCCTGGCGGAAAAAGAGCTACGCGGGGCGACCTGCGCACTGCGATAGCAGAAGCATCGCGGCCTC
>JAITSI010000020.1 GCA_031287845.1 Puniceicoccales bacterium | reverse complement strand
CCGGCCGGCGTCCCGAGCGAAGCGAGGGATGATAGCGCATTGCGCGCCGGACGGTACGGCACTCCGTGGGCGGGGGATTGGCAAAGGGGTGCGGCAGCCCCCTTTGGAACCTCCCGGCCCGGTTGGGGGCGCTGTCCTCAGCTGCGCTGCGCTGCATTTCCCCCGATTATCGGCATCATGACGACGGCATTTCGCGTAGGGGGCCAGGGGGGCGCAGCCCCACCGTCAACCGGCGGACCGGTTTTACGGGTCCTGACCGTAGGGGTGCAACGGGTACCGTACCCGGGAGCCGGCCGGGCCAGTCCAGCGCCCTATTTTTTCTGTGCCGTCTGGGGCCAGTTCATGGCGAAGAGCACCATGCTGGCGAAGGCGCAGAAGATGTAGAAGAGGATGGCCCGCTCCCAGCCCATGTGGTCGGTGATGAGCCCGACGCCGAAGCCGGAGAAGATGGCGCCCAGGTAGCCGAAGAGGCCGGTGAGGCCATTCGCCGTCGCCGCGGCACGGCCGGAACCCAGCTCTGCCCCCGCCACGCCGGCCAGCATCTGGGGGCCGTAGACGAAGAAGCCGATGACGGTCAGCAGCAGCGTATCCAGCAGCGGGTGGCCCGCCGGAACCTTCCAGAAGCCGAAGAGGCAGAGCAGCAGCAGGGACACGAAGACGGCGCAGACCGCGTTGCGCTTGCCGCCCGCCCAGCGGTCGGAGATGTAGCCGGCGAGGATGCCGGCCACGAGCCCGGCCAGCTCAAAGAGCGAGGTCTGGACGCTGGAGCCCATGGCGGAGGAGCCGCGGGCCTCCTGGAGGTAGGTGGGGGCCCAGTTGAAGAAGCCCATGCGGACCACGTAGAGGAAAAAGTTGGCGCCGCAGAGCACCCAGAGGGGCCGGTTGGGAAGAATGTAGCGGCAGAAGATTTCCCGAAACGTGGCATGGCCCGCGGCGGATCCATCGGAGGACTGGGATGGCCGGCGCAGTCCTTCGTAGACCTCCAGGGGAGGCAGGCCCTCCGATTCCGGCGTGTCGCAGAGCAGCCGTCCCAGGATCAGGGAAATGAGCAGGCAGATGGCGGCAGGGACGAAGAAGATGGAGCGCCAGCCCCAGTGCTGGCCCAGCCAGGCGCCGCCCAGGAGGATGGCCACACTTCCCACCTGGTGCGAGGCGTTGACCACGCCCCAGTAGGTGCCGAGCTGCCTGGGAGAGAACCAGTTGGTCATGAGCCGGGCGATGGGCGGCCAGCCGGCGGACTGGAAAAGTCCGTTGAAGGAGTAAAATATGGCGATCAGCAGCAGGGGGCTGAACACCGCGCCGCAGAGGACGGAAAGGAAGGGGGAAAGGCCGATCATCGCGCTGGCCAGGGCCGCCAGGGCCAGTCCGGAGGCCATGTAGTAGCGCACGTTGACCCGGTCGCAGAGGGCGCCGCTGGCAAACTTGCCGAAGCCGTAGACGATGGGGAAGGCGCTGAACACCCAGCCGATCTGGGTCTTGGAGCAGCCAAATTCCTGGAGCATGAAGGGAACCGCAACCTGCATGTTCTGCCGCACCAGGTAGAATGCCGCGTAGCCGAGGATGAGGACGAAGAGCAGGCGCCGCCGCCAGTAGCCGTAGCGGGCAACGACCTGCGGAGAAAATTGCCGGTCCCTTCCCTGCCGCCACCGCTCCGCCCCATTGGAATTCTCCGGCCCATCCGCCGGCACCGGCTGTCCTTGCCTTCTCTGCCCCATGCCTTCACCCAAAGGTCGTCGGAGGGGGGTTCAAGAAATTTTTATTTTTCCGCAAGGGACGAAAATAGCCCGCACGGAGCCTGGACAGCTGGATTGGGGCCAAAGAACACCGGGAAGGGAGGACTTTTTTACCCGCCGCCGGCAAAATTTTTCCCCGCCGCGGGGTGCCGATGGGCCCGTCGCGCCGGGAATGGGGGGAATTTTCCTTGACAGTCGGCCGGCGTTGGGTGGCCTAGGGGGCCACGCGGGCATGGTTTAACGGCAAAACCCCAGCCTTCCAAGCTGGTGATGTCGGTTCGATTCCGTCTGCCCGCACCGGACACTGCGATTTCCATGGCGGCAAAAAAGAGCAAGGCGACGGCGGAGACGGGCGGCCGGACGCTGGTAATTGCGGAAAAGCCCAGCGTGGCCAAGGACATCGCCCGGGTTCTCTTCAAAGCCTCCCCCACGGGCAGGGACGTGATGGAAAACGACAGGTACGTGGTGTCGTCGGCCATTGGACACCTGGTGGAGCTCTGCATGCCCGAGGACCTGGCCCCCAACCTGCGCCGCTGGACCCTGGACAACCTGCCCATCGTGCCGGAGCGCTTCTCCCTCAAGGCCATCGAAAAGACCAAGGAGCGTCTGGATCTCCTGTGCAAATTGCTCAATTCCGACGGCATCGCCGACGTCATCAACGCCTGTGACTCCGGCCGCGAGGGGGAGCTCATCTTTTCCTACATCTACGAGCTGAGCGGCTCGACCAAGCCATTCCGCCGCCTGTGGCTGGCATCCATGACGGCGGCCGCAATCGAGAAGGCCTTCCAGGTCCTCCGCTCCGCCGGGGAGATGGTGCCCCTGCAGGAGGCTGCCCGCTGCCGCTCGGAGGCGGACTGGCTCGTGGGCATCAACGGAACCCGGGCCATCACCGTCCGCCGCCTGGCCGGCAATGCGGTGGCATCCGTGGGCCGGGTCCAAACCCCGACCCTGGCCCTGGTCGTGGAGCGGGACCGGGCCATCCGGGACTTCCAGCCCGTTCCCTACTGGCGCGTCCTGGGAAAATTTTCCCTGGCCGGCGGCGCCTGCTACGAGGGAACCTACCAGCCTGGCGGAGCGGCGGGCGATGGCCGCATCTGGCAGGAGGAGGAGGCCCAGCGAGTGGTGGACGCCGCGGCGGCGGAGAACTGGGGCGCGGTCACGGAGAAGCAAAAGCGCAGCCGCCAGTCCCCTCCCCGGCTCTACGACCTGACCACGCTCCAGCGGGAGGCCAACGGCCGCTTTGGCTTTTCCGCCATCGCCACGCTGCAAATTGCCCAGCGCCTCTACGAGGTGCACAAGGCCATCACCTACCCGCGCACCGACGCCAAGGCGCTGCCGGAGGACTATCCGCCCGTCTGCGCGGAAACGATCCGCAGCCTGGAACAGAACTACGGGCCCCTGGCCGGGACAATCCTCACCACCCACGGCGTCCAGCCGGGGAATCGAAAAATTTTTAACAACGGCGAGGTGTCGGACCACTTTGCCATCGTTCCCACCCCCCAGCGGCCCAGCGGCCTAAAGGAGCAGGAGGAGAAAATCTACGACATGGTGGCGCGGCGCTTCCTGGCGGCCTTCTACCCGCCGGCGGAGTACGCCGTGACAACGCGGACCACCACCGTTGCCGGCCACGGGTTCCTGAGCGAGGGCCGCGTGCTGGCCGTGCCCGGCTGGCTCGTCGTCTACGAGCGGGACCGGCAGCGGGAAAAGGATCTGCTGCCCCCCATCGGCGACGGCGACGGGGAACCGCCCCGGGCCGCGGTGGTGGACGTGCACCTTTCCGCGGAGCAGACCCGGCCGCCGGCGCCCTACACGGAGGCCACCCTGCTGACGGCCATGGAAACCGCGGGGAAATTGGTCGCCGACGGCGAGCTGGCGGAGGCCATGAGGGAAAAGGGCCTGGGGACGCCGGCGACGCGGGCACCGACCATCGAAAACCTCATCACGGTCCAGTACCTGCGCCGGGAGGAGCACTGCCTGCGCTCCACGGCCAGGGCGGAGCAGCTCATCGACTGCCTCAACGCCATGGGCGTGGAAATTTTGAAAAATCCCTCCATGACCGGGGAATGGGAGTGGAAACTGCGCCGCATGGAGCAGAGAGACTTTAGCCGGGCCGATTTTATGGCGGAAATCGCCGCCATGACCCGGACGATGGTGGACCGCATCCGCGGCTATGACGGGGAAGGGGACGAAAGCTGCCGCCAGAGCGACGTCATTTCCCCCCTGGACGGGAAGCCGCTTTTGAAAAATCTGCGCGAATACCTGACGGCCGACCGGTCGACCCGCATTCCCCAGGTCATCGGCGGCCGCGGCCTGGGGCCCGAAGAGGTGGTGGCGCTGCTGCGGGACGGCCGCATCGGCCCCTTCGACGACTTCCGATCCCGCCTGGGCCGCCCATTCCGCGCCCAAATCGTCCTCCACCAGGGGCGGGCCCGGCTCGAGTTCGAAGACCGTTCCGCGGAATGGCAGGAGCAGGCCCGCCAGGCCATCGCCGCCGCCACGGCCGCCACGGTCCTCTGCCCCTGCCCCCTCTGCAAGGGATCGGTGCACTGGATGGAGCATGGCATTTACTGCGAAAACCTTGCCCAGGGCAGCTGCAAGCTCCGCCTGGGCCGGCGCATGCTGGGCCACGAGCTTTCCCGGGAGGAGGTGCTGGCCCTGCTGACCTCCGGAAAGTCCCCGGCCATCGGAGATTTCGTCTCCAATCGGACAAAAAAAACATTCTCGGCCCATCTGCTGCTTGACCATGCGGGAAAAATTACCTTTGAATTCCCTCCCCGGGCTCCGAAGGAAAAGGGGAAAGGGAAGGGGAAGGGGGCAGAGCGGAACAACGATGCTGCAGCACCTGCTCCAATCGAGGCACCGGGCCCTAATCTTTGACTGCGATGGCACCATCGCCGACACGATGGGCATCTACCACGCGGCCTGGAACCACGCCATCCGCACCCTGGGTGGTCCCGCGCCCATGTCCTGGGAAGTTTTTTGCGCGAACGGCGGCCGAGCCTTCCACGCCACGCTCGCCGAGTACAACGCGGCAAATGGCTGCCAGCTGCCCCACGCGGAGTTCGCCCGGCTGGCGGCCGCCCACGCCGATGGCCTGCTGGACCACTGCAAGCCAGTTATTCCGGTGCTGCGCCTCATCCTCTCCGAGCGAAAGCGGTCCATGGCGGTGGCATCCTCCGGCCAGCGCGGCAACGTGCACCGCATCCTGCGGCGTCTGGAAATTTTTTCCCATTTCCAAGCAATCGTCAGCCAGGAGGACGTGGACATTGAACGGCTCAAGCCGGCTCCGGACCTGTTTTTGCTCGCGGCGGAGCGGCTGGGGGTGCGGCCTGGCGACTGCCTGGTGTTCGAGGACAGCCCCCTGGGGGCGGCGGCGGCGGCGGCGGCGGGCATGGAGGTGCAGGTCATCCCCAGGACCTGGTGGGACTCCTATCCCTACGGGGATCGGCCGGCGGGGAAAGAGGCGGCGGGGGAAGAGGCGGCGGACGGGGAAGGGGCCTGAGCGCGGTGGCGGGGACGGTGCTTGTGCTGGCCGCAGGCCTTGGTGCGCGCTACGGGGGACTGAAGCAGCTGGAACGGGTCGGCCCGGAGCGGAAAACTCTGCTGGAGTATTCCCTGGCCGATGCCCTGCGCCACGGCTATGGCCGGGCGGTCTGCACCGTGCTGGAGGAGAACGTGCCCGCCGTGGAAGAGCTCTTGGAACCCCTGCGCTCCCGCATGGCCATCGACCTCGCCATCCAGCGCCTGGCCGACCGTCCCCGCTCCGTCCCCCCTGCCGGGAAAATCGCCAGGAAAAAGCCCTGGGGGACGGCCCATGCGGTGTACGCGGCGCGGGATCTGCTGGCCACGCCCTTCGCCGTGGTGAACGCCGATGACTGCTATGGCGCGGAGGCCTGGGCGGCGCTGGAGGACGTGCTGGTCCGGCATCCGGGAGCGGCGGCGCTGGTGGCCTACCGGCTGGCCCAGACCCTCTCCCCCCACGGACCCGTATCCCGGGGCGTGTGCCGGCTGGCCGGGGAACGGCTGGCCGCCATCGCAGAATTTCGCCGCATCGGCCGCGACGGGGAGGGGAAAATCGTGGACGCGGCCAGCGGTGCGGTTTTTTCGGGAACGGAGCCGGTGTCCATGAATTTTTGGCATTTGCCCCCTGCCTTTCTTGCCTTTCTCCGCCGGGATGGGGAGGCATTTTTTTCCGGCCCGGCGGACATGGAAAGCGCCGAGTGGGCCCTGCCCGACGCCGTCGGCCGCTGGATGGGACAGGAGCGAGCTCCCATCTGGGCCACGGTCACCGAGTCGCCCTGGTGCGGCATCACCCACCGGCGGGACCGGGAATGGGTGGAAAGACAGCTTAAGCCCTTGACCGACCCGATCTCGTCCCTATAACGGCCCGGTTCACGCATGGGAGAGGAAGTTTTTCAAGGCGGTGGGGAGGACTACACCGCGGACAAGATTCAGAAGCTGGAGGGCCTGGAAGGGGTCCGTCGCCGTCCGGACATGTACATCGGCGATACCCACGAGCGCGGCCTGCACCACTGCGTCTTCGAGATCGTGGACAACTGCGTCGACGAGGCCCTGGCCGGCTTCTGCCGCGAAATCTGGGTCACCCTGCACGGCAACGGCGCCTGCACCGTCGAGGACGACGGCCGGGGCATTCCCGTTGACCTGCACCCCCGCTATCAAATTTCTGCCCTGGAGCTGGTCCTGACAAACCTGCACGCCGGCGGGAAATTTGCCAAGGGGGTTTACCAGGTGGCGGGCGGGCTCCACGGCGTGGGGGCGAAGTGCGTCAACGCGCTGGCCGAGCGCTTCGAGGTGGAGGTGCGCCGCGGCGGAAAGGTGTACCACATGGAATTTGCCCGGGGCCGGGTGGTCAGCGGGCTGCGCACCATCGGCGACGCCCAGACGACGGGGACCCGGATCACCTTCCTGCCCGACGGGGAAATTTTTGCCACCTCCCGGGAATTCCGCTACGAAATTTTGGCCAAGCGGCTGCGGGAGCTGGCCTTCCTCAACCCCGGCATCCGCGTCCGCCTGCGCGACGAGCGCTGCGACCGGGAGGAAACCTTCTTTTTCCAAAAAGGCATCGGCGAGTACGTCACCTTTCTCAACGCGGGAAAGGCCGTGCTCCACCCGGAACCCATCATCTTTTCCGGCGGCGGCGAGGACCAGGGCCAGACGACGCTGGTGGACGTGGCCATCCAGTACAACGACTCCTACGGGGAGCTGGTCTACGCCTACGCCAACTCCATCTTTAACGTGGAGGGCGGCACCCACCTGTCCGGCTTCCGCACCGCCCTAACCCGCGTCCTCAATTCCTATGCCCGGCAGAATAACCTGGTCAAAGAAAAGGACCCGGCCATCACCGGCGATGACGTGCGCGAAGGTTTGACGGCCATCGTCTCCGTGAAGGTGCCCGAGCCCCGCTTTGAGGGGCAGACAAAGACAAAGCTCTCCAACGGCGAGGTGGACGGCATCGTGCAGCGGGTCGTGGGGGACTCGCTCAAATACGTTTTGGAAACGACGGCCGGGCTCGGGAAGAAAATCATCGAAAAGTGCCTCAACGCCGCCAGGGCCAGGGAGGCCGCCCGCAGGGCCAGGGAAACGGTGCGCAAGGGCGTCCTGGGAGGGGGAGGACTTCCCGGCAAGCTGGCGGATTGTTCGGAAAAGGACCCGGCGCTCTGCGAACTCTTCGTGGTGGAGGGGGACTCGGCGGGCGGCTCGGCCAAGCAGGGAAGGAACCGGGCAACCCAGGCCATCCTGCCCCTGCGGGGAAAGATTCTCAACGTGGAGAAGGCCAGGCTGGACCGGGTGCTGGCCAATGCGGAAATTCGCGCAATGGTCACCGCCTGCGGCACGGGCGTTGGGAACTCCGAGGACAGCTCCGCCTTTGACATCGGCCGCTGCCGCTACCACAAGATCATCCTCATGTCCGACGCCGACGTGGACGGGGCCCACATCCGCACCCTGCTGCTCACCTTTCTCTTTCGCCAGATGCGGGGGCTCATCGAGAGCGGCTACGTCTACATCGCCCTGCCGCCGCTCTACCGCATCAAGCGCCGCCGCCGGGAGCGCTACGTGCGCGATGACGGGGAAATGGGCCGCATTCTTCTGGAAATGGGCCTGGAGGATGGGACGCTGTCGCGGGCGGCCGATGGCCATGCCTATGCCGCGGAACAGCTGCGATCCCTGCTGGAGCTGGTCGTGGAACTGGAGGCGCGGGGCCAGGGGGTGCGCCGGCTGGGCTGTTCCCTGGGCACCTACCTGGACCGGCGGAACGGCCATCGGCTTCCCAAGTACCTGGCCCGGACGCGGGAATCCGGCGTGGACAGCTTTTGCTTTTTGGCCGACGACGATGCCCGGGCCGAGTTTTACCAAAAAAACGGCGTTGAGGACGGATCTCCCTTCGAAGGCTCCTGGAACCAGGAGCGGGAGGTGGATGGCCGGCTCCTGCACCGGCGCATTTCCCTGCAGGAGGTGCTGGAGGCCGACGCGATGGGCCAGCTGCTGCGGCGCATGGAGGAGCTGGGCTTTGCCGTGGACCAATTTTCCCCCACGGTCGAGCCGCGCTACATTTTTTCCGACGGCGCCGGACCGGTCCCCCTGCACAGTGTCCTGGAGCTGGCGGATGCGGTCCGGGCCAACGGGCGCAAGGGGCTCACCATCCAGCGCTACAAGGGCCTGGGCGAGATGAACCCGTCCCAGCTCTTCGAGACAACGATGGACCCGGAACGGCGCAACCTGCTGCGGGTGAGCATCGCCGACGCCGCCCTCGCCGAGGCCACCTTTTCCATGCTCATGGGCGAGGACGTGGAAATTCGCCGCAGCTTCATCGAGGACAACGCCCTCAGCGTAACTAACCTGGACATCTAATTATTCCCATGGACGAAGAAACTCCCCCCGCACCGGCTCCGGAGGAAGCGGCGCCGGCCCCCAGCTCCCACTTCACCGACGCCGGCATCGTCGCCGTCATGCGGTCCTCCTACCTGGACTATTCCATGTCCGTGATCGTCAGCCGGGCCCTGCCGGACGTGCGGGACGGCCTAAAGCCGGTGCAGCGGAGAATTCTCTACGCCATGCTCCGCGAAGGCCTGCTCCACAACCGGCCCTTCGACAAGTGCGCCGGCGTCATCGGCGAGGTGCTCAAAAACTACCACCCCCACGGCGACGCCTCCGTCTACGACGCCCTGGTTCGCCTGGCCCAGCCCTGGGTGATGCGCTATCCCCTGATCGTTCCCCAGGGAAATTTTGGCTCCGTGGATGGGGATCCCGCCGCCGCCTACCGCTACACCGAGTGCAAGCTGCAGCGCTTTGCCGAGGACATTCTGCGGGACCTGGACGAGGAAACGGTGGACTTCGTCCCCAACTACAAGGAAAGCACCGTGGAGCCGGCCGTGCTGCCCGGGGCGCTGCCCAACCTGCTCCTAAACGGTTCCACCGGCATCGCCGTCGGCATGGCCACCAACATTCCCCCCCACAACCTGCGGGAAATTGTCGCCGGCGCCATCGCCCTCATCGACGATCCCCGCCTGGCCATGGATGATCTGCTGGCCATCGTCCGCGGTCCGGACTTTCCCACCGGTGGGGAAATTGTGGGCCTGGCCGGCGTGGAAAAGTACCTGCGCACGGGCCGCGGCATCGTGCGGGTGCGGGGCCGGGTTTTTTGCGAAACTTTAAAAAATGGCCGGGAGCAGGTGATCATCACCGAGCTGCCCTACGCGGTAAACCGGGCGGCCCTGGTGGAAAAGATCGCCGAGCTGGTCACGGCCAAGGTGCTCGACGAGGTCAGCGAAATCCGCGACGAGTCGGATGAAAAAACCCGCATCGTGCTGGAGCTGAAGCGGGGAGAGGTGCCCCGGGTGGTGACCAATAAACTTTTCCTCCACACTCCCCTGGAGAGCTCATTCGGTGCCATTCTCCTCGCCCTGGATGGCCGGCGGCCCCGGCAGATGAATATTCGGGAAATGCTGGAATGCTTTTTAGAGCACCGGCGGGAGGTGATCTGCCGGAGGACCCGGTTCCGGCTCCGCCGGGCCAGGGATCGGGCCCACGTGCTGGCGGGATTCCGCATCGCCCTGGATGCGCTGGAGGAATTTGTGCGCATCATCCGCGCCGCGGCGGACCGGGAACGGGCCAAGCAGGAGCTGCTGGGAAAATTTCCCCTGGACGGCCGGCAGGTGGATGCGATTTTGGAGCTGCGCCTCTACCAGCTGACCGGGCTGGAGCGGACGAAGATCGATGCGGAGTACGGGGAACTGGTGGGCCACATCGCCGGCTTTGAGGAGATCCTGGCCGACGATTCCCGGCTCATGGGACTCATCCGCGGGGAGCTGGAGGAGCTGGCCCGGGTCTACGGCGACGACCGCAGGACGCGGATCCTTCCGGCCGAGGGGGAGTTCCGCATGGAGGACGTGATCCCCAACGAGTGCTGCGTGGTCACGGTGAGCCGGGAGGGCTTCATCAAGCGGACGGCGGCCGATGCCTACAACACCCAGCGGCGGGGGGGCAAAGGGGTAATCGGGGCCCGGCAGCGGGAAACGGACGCGGTGGAGCACCTGTTCTCCGCCACCACCCACGACCCCATCCTCTTCTTCATGGACAATGGCCGCTTCTATGGGCAAATGGCCTATGAAATTCCCGAGGCGGCCCGGACGGCCAAGGGGCGTTCGCTGGTCAACCTGCTGGCCCTGCGCAGCGACGAGCGGGTTGCCGCCATGCTCTGCGCGAAGGATTTTTCCGAAAGCTGCAACCTGGTCATCGGCACCCGGCGCGGCATCGTGAAAAAGACTCCCCTGCAGGACTACCGCAACTTCCGCCGCGGCGGGGCCGTCGGCATCCACCTGGACGAGGGGGACCGGCTCATGGCGGCCCTGCTCACCACCGGCAGCGACGAGCTCATGGTCGTCACCCGGGAGGGCATGTCGATCAAGTTTCCGGAATCGGAGCTGCGGAGCCAGGGCAGGACAACCCGGGGCGTGCGGGGCATCACCCTGCGGCCCGGCGACGAGGTGCAGCTGCTCACCGTCGTCGACAACAGCTCTTCCCTGCTCCTGGCCACGGAAAACGGCCAGGGCAAGCGGTCCCACTTCGAGGACTACCGCTCCCAGGGCCGGGGCGGGGTCGGCGTCATCGCCATGCGGACCCGCGCCCCCATCTGCGCCGCCCTGAGCGTGCGCGACAACGACCAGATCATGCTGCTTACCCGGCAGGGCCAGGCGGTGCGCATGCGCGTATCCGACGTGCGCATCATCGGCCGGACCACCCATGGGGTGCGGCTCATCCAGCTGGCCCCGGATGACACGCTGGTCGGGGTCAGTCCCATCGTCGAGGTGGAGGACGGGGATTGATTGCCCATGGCCGCCGATCCGGTCGAAGATGGCCAAGGGCGCAAGATCATCCACGTGGACATGGATGCCTTCTTCGCCGCCATCGAGCAGCGGGATGAGCCGAAGTTTCGCAACCGGCCTCTGATCGTGGGGGGAAACCCCTGGGCCCGCGGGGTCGTATCCACCTGTTCCTACGAGGCCCGCCGCTACGGGGTCCACTCGGCCATGCCCAGCCGCCAGGCCCTGGACCTCTGCCCCCATGCCATCTTTCTTGCGCCCCGCATGGAGCACTACGCCGCCGTCTCCCGGGAAATTTTCGCCGTTTTTTCCGAATTTTGCCATCTGATGGAGCCGCTTTCCATCGACGAGGCCTTCTTGGACGTGACCCGCAACCCGCTGGGAGAGCCTTCCGCCACCCGCCTGGCCAAGAAGCTGCAGCGGCGCATCTGGGAAAAGACCCGGCTCACCGCCTCCGTCGGCGTTTCCTTCAATCCCTTCCTCGCAAAGGTGGCGTCGGAGGTGCAAAAACCCTGCGGCCTGACGGTCATTGCGCCGGAGCGGGCCAGGGAATTCCTCGACGCCCTGCCCATTCGCAAGTTCTACGGCGTTGGTCCCGCCACGGCGGATAGGTTAGAGGCGCGGCAAATTTTTTTTGGCTCCGACCTGCGGGCCCTTTCCCTCGAGGCGCTGCGGGAAATTTTGGGAAAGCTGGGCCAGCACCTCTACGACGCGGTGCGGGGCTTCGATCCCCGCCCCATCGTGCCCCACCGGGAGCGCCAATCCCTGGGCAAGGAAACCACCTTTGCCGAGGACCTGTCGGAACCGCAGGACATGGGCCGGGAGCTGCAAAAACTCGCCATCGCCGTCGCGGAGGCCCTAGGGCGGGAAAATCAAAAGGGTCGGACGATCACCCTCAAGCTGCGCTACGCCAACTTCGAATCCATTAGCCGCAGCGTCACCCTGGCCGAGCCCACCGCCGATGGGGAAAAAATTTTTTCCATCGTCGAGGAGCTGCTCTTCTCCCGGACCGCCGTTCCCGCCCGCCGCGTCCGGCTGCTGGGGGTCAGCGTCTCCTCATTCCAGGAACCGGCCCGGGCCATTCGCCCTGCCCGCTGGATTCAGGAGGAATTCCCCTTCGTACGCTGCCTGGCCCAGGCTCAAATTCCCTAGGTCCGGCCCAGGGATCGAGGGCCCAAGGGAGCCGTGCGGCCCCCACGCCGATCCATTCTCCGCGTTCCTCCGCGCAATGCCGTGGCGGCGATGGTTGGAGCAAGTGGAGTAGGGAAAAGCTGGGGGGCATTGCCCCCGGGTAAACTTGGCCGCGGCCTTCCTTGAAGGCCGCGGCGTCTCCCAAAGCCCTCGCCCGGCTTGCCGGGCGAGGGAGGTCGATCTTATTTCATTTTTTCGCGATTAGTAGTCCATGCCGCCGTGGCCGCCCGCCATGGCCGGCGCTGCCGACTTCTCTTCCGGCTTCTCCACGATCAGGCACTCGGTGGTGAGGAGCAGGCCGGCGAGCGATGCCGCATTCTGCAGGGCGCAGCGGACCACCTTCGTGGGATCGATCACGCCCGCCTTGATCAGGTCCTCGAATGCTCCCGTGGACACGTTGTAGCCGACGGACCCGGACGATTCCAGGACCTTCTGCACGACCAGGGCACCTTCCTCGCCGGCGTTGTAGCAGAGATTCCAGAGGGGAGCCCGGGCAACCCGGAACACGATTTGGGCACCGACGGCCTCATCTCCGGTCAGCTTTCCGGTATCGATGGCCTTGGCCGCCCGCAGCAGGGCAACGCCACCGCCGACGGAGATTCCCTCCTCCACGGCGGCGCGGGTCGCGTGGAGCGCATCCTCCACCCGCATCTTCTTTTCCTTCATCTCCGGCTCCGTCGTGGCGCCGATGTTGATGACCGCCACGCCGCCGGAGAGCTTGGCCAGCCGCTCCTGCAACTTTTCCCGGTCATAGTCGGAGGTGGCCTCCTCGATCTGTCGCCGGAGCAGCTTGATCCTGCCCTGGATCGCATCGGACCGGCCAGCGCCCTCGACGATGGTGGTGGTCTCCTTGTCCACGTTGACCCGCTTGGCCCGGCCCAGGTCCTCCAATTTGACGTTTTCCAGCTTGATTCCCAGGTCCTCGCTGAGGCACCTGCCGCCGGTGAGGATGGCAATGTCCTCGAGCATGGCCTTGCGCCGGTCGCCGAAGCCGGGGGCCTTCACCGCGCAGACCTGGAGCGTTCCTCGCAACTTGTTGACCACGAGCGCCGCCAGTGCTTCCCCGTCCACGTCCTCGGCGATGATGAGCAGCGCCTTGCCGCTCTGGGCCACCGCCTGCAGGATGGGCAGCAGGTCATTCAACGAGCTCACCTTTTTCTCGGAAATGAGCACGTAGGCGTTCTCCAGGCTGCAGTCCATGGCCTCGGAGTTGGTTACGAAGTAGGGGCTCAGGTAGCCCTTGTCGAACTGCATGCCCTCGACCAGGTCCAGCGTGGTCTCGATGCCCTTGTTCTCCTCGACGGTGATTGTGCCATCTTTGCCCACCTTGCCCATGGCATCGGCGATGATGGAACCAATTTCGCCGTCCCAGTTGGCGGACACCGTCGCCACCTGGCGAATCTCATCCTGGCCGCTGACGGCGCGGGAGTTGGCCTTCAATTCCGCCACGACCCATTCGACGGCCTTGTCAATGCCCCGCTTCAGCTGCATGGGGCTGGCGCCGGCCGCCACATTTTTCAATCCTTCCCGGTAGATGGCCTCGGCGAGCACCGTGGCGGTGGTGGTGCCATCGCCGGCGCTGTCCGCCGTCTTCGATGCCACCTCCCGCACCATCTGGGCCCCCATGTTTTCGAAGGGATCCTCCAGCTCGATCTCCTTGGCCACGGTCACGCCGTCCTTTGTGACCATGGGTGCGCCAAACTTACGATCCACGAGCACGTTGCGCCCCTTCGGCCCCAGGGTGACCTTCACCGCCTTGGCCAGCATCTCCACGCCCTTGAGGACCTTCCTCCTCGCCTCTTCATCAAATGCAAACTGTTTTGCAGCCATTTTCTTGCTCCTTTCCTCCCTTACTTGCAGCAGCAGGCACCGCCCCCGCAACAGCCCACAACGCCGAGGACGTCGCTCTGCTTCAGAATGACGTACTCCTCGCCGTCGATTTTAAACTCGTTTCCGCCGTAGCGGCTGATGAGGACGCAGTCCCCCACCTTCACCTCAAATTCGATGTGCCGGCAGCCGTCCCGGTCGCACACGT
The DNA here is from genome assembly GCA_031287845.1 of Puniceicoccales bacterium. Taxonomy (GTDB): domain Bacteria; phylum Verrucomicrobiota; class Verrucomicrobiia; order Opitutales; family JAIRLM01; genus JAISOW01. The sequence continues at coordinate 6,358 of JAITSI010000020.1, read as the reverse complement.
TCCCGGACCCCAGGGCCACGACGATGGCCTCCTGGGACTGCTCCTTGGCGGTGTCCGGAATGACGATGCCACCCTTGACCTGCTCAGACTCCTTTTTGCGCTTGACCAGCACCCGCTCTCCCAATGGTTTAATTGATTTTCCGTCCATAGTTGCAGTTTCCTTCGCTTGCGTTGGAAATCACCTTCCGCGGCTCCCTGCTAAAAGGGGGGAAAGGCCGTGGCCAGTTTTTTCCAAAATTCCTTACAAAATTTTCCGCCGGAGGCAGGTCCGCCGACCTGCCCCGCGGCCCCCATTGCCGTCCTTAGCGTTCCGGACCGTCCACCACCTTGAAGTCCCCGTCGACCACGCCGCCGCCATTGGCCGGCCCGGGCTGGGAGCCGGATCCGAAGTGGGTCGCCGTCGGCTGGGCATTCGCATCGGCACCCGGCTGGGACGCTCCCCCCTGGCCGTACATCTTCTGGCTGGCCTCCTCCATGCGGCGGATGAGCGCATCCTTTGCCGCATTCATCGCCGCCACGCCGGAGGCGCTGTCCTCGAAGACCTTCTTGGCGCCGTCCAGCACGCCGCGGATGCCGTCCCGGTCCTCGTCGGAGAATTTGTCCTTCAGGTCCTCGAGTTGCCGCTCCGCCTGATAAATCGCGGAATCCAGCGCGTTCCTTGCCTCCACCCGGTCCTTCTTTTCCCGGTCCTCCGCCGCGTGGACCTCCGCATCTCGGCGCAGCCGTTCGATCTCCGCGTCGGTGAGGCCGGACTTGCTCGTGACGGTAATCCGCTGCTCCCGGCCGGTGCCCTTGTCCCGGGCGGTCACGTGGAGAATGCCGTTGGCGTCGATGTCAAAGGACACTTCAATTTGAGGAACGCCGCGCCGCGCCATGGGAATCCCATCGAGGCGGAAGTTGCCCAGGCTTTTGTTGTCCGCCGCCATGGGCCGCTCCCCCTGGAGCACCTGGATGTCCACCCCCGTCTGTCCATCGGCGTAGGTGGTGAAGACCTGGGTCTTCTTGGCCGGAATCGTCGTGTTGCGCTCGATCATGGCCGTGGAAACTCCCCCGGCCGTCTCAATGCCCAGGGTCAGCGGGGTCACGTCCAGTAGAAGAATGTCCCCCACGTCCCCCTGGAGCACTCCGCCCTGGATTGCGGCGCCGACGGCCACCACCTCGTCCGGATTGACACCCTGGTGCGGCGTCTTGCCGGTCAGGCGCCGGGCCGTTTCCACCACCTGCGGGTTGCGGGTCATGCCGCCCACCAGGACCACCTCGTCGACGTCTTTCGCCGTCAGCGACGCATCCTTCAGGCAGGCCTCGAAGGGGGCCACCGTGCGCCGCACCAGGTCCTCGCAGATCTTATCCAGCTGGGGCCGGGACAGCTTTACGGCAAGGTGCTTGGGCCCCGACGCATCCGCCGTGATGAAGGGCAAATTAATGTCCGTCTCCTGGGTGGAGGAAAGGGCGATTTTTGCCTTTTCCGACTCCTCTTTGATCCGCTGGAGGGCCATGGGATCGTTGCGCAGGTCCATGCCCGTGTCGCGGCGGAAGCCGTCCAGCAGCCACTGGATGATGGCCTCGTCCCAGTCATCCCCGCCCAGGTGCGTGTCGCCGTTGGTGGCGCGCACCTCGAATACCCCGTCGCCGATGTCCAGCAGCGAAATGTCGTAGGTGCCGCCGCCCAGGTCGTAGACCGCAATCTTTTCCTCTTTTTTCTTGTCCAGGCCATAGGCCAGGGAGGCCGCCGTCGGCTCGTTGATGATGCGCAGCACCTCCAGGCCGGCAATTTGCCCCGCGTCCTTCGTGGCCTGCCGCTGGGAATCGTTAAAATAGGCCGGCACGGTGATGACCGCCCGCGTGATCGGCTCGCCCAGGAATTTTTCCGCGTCCGCCTTCAGCTTGGCCAGGATGATGGAGGAAATTTCCTCGGGGGAAAAGCGCTTGGCCGCGCCGGCCACCTCCACCTCCACCCAGGCGTCCCCGCTGCGCCCCTCGACGATGCGGTAGGGCAGGTGCTCCGCCTCCCGGCTCACCTCGGCCTTTTTCCGGCCGATGAGCCGCTTGATGGAAAAAATGGTATTTTGGGGATTGGTGATGGCCTGCCGCTTGGCCGCCTGCCCCACAAGACGCTCCCCGGTCTTGGTGAATGCGACGATGGACGGCGTGGTGCGCGCCCCCTCCGCATTGGGGATCACGCTGGCCTTGCCGCCCTCCATGACCGCCATGCACGAATTTGTTGTTCCCAGGTCGATGCCGAGGATTTTGGACCTTCCCGCTCTTTGCTCTGCCATAGCACCCCACTCTTTAGCAATTTTGCGGCCAAAATTGCAAAAATTTTTTCCAAAACCCATCAGCCTGCTCCGGCTGTGGCTTTGCGGGGGAAAAAATTTTTCCCGCGGCCCCGGACGGGCGAAAAAAATCTCCACGAATCCGCCCGCGCCGTGCCATTTTGACACAGTTTCGGCACAATTTCCGTGCCAGTGGGACAGCGGCGCCGATGGAATGGCCCCATTGGCAAAGCGGCGGCGCCCGAGGAGCCGTGTCCGGGTCCGATTTTGCCCTGTCGCCGCCGGTGAGAAAAATCCGGTTGACAGACCTAGGCACCCCGGACAAACTGCCCCCACTGTGTGGGAGGACGAACTGGAGGCATTTGTGCGCCGCTCCTCCCTGCCTGCCCTGCATCCCGGCTCCGAAGGGGTTGTCTGGACAACCCTTTTGGATGGCAAGGTGGAGCTGGCCATCGACGCTTCCCGGAAATCCTGTGCCAGCGTCTATGCGCTGGTGCAGCTGGAGCACCCCGGCGTCATGTTCCTGCTGAAAGGGCTGCAGCTCTGCGATCCGGCGAAGATCGTGGGCTCGCTCCTCCACTGCGTGGCCGACGGCGGAGACCGGGTGGGCTTTCTCATCAACCTGGACAGGGATCAGATGCACGCCGACGCCCTCTGCGCGGCCATGGCACAGATCTTGCAGGCCCTGGTGCGCATGCAGCAGGGCTAGGAGAAACAAAGGGCAATGAACGGACAACCCCAGCAAAGGCGCAGCGGACCCATCAAGCCGGTGGATCCGGAGCTCTACTCCTTCGACGTGGGACTGGTGAAAATTACCACGAACCGCAACCAGAAGAAGCGGACCAATTTGCCGACGGGAACGGAGATCCGGCCCAGCGTGGGCCGCATGGAGCAGCGCCTGGAGGCCGTGGTCAACCTGGCATCCTTCGAGTCCATCCTGCTGGATGCCCTGCAGCCGGACGTGAAGGACAGGGCCATGCTCGTCCCCGTCCACTTCCGCCGCCGGCTCAGCTCCCTGCGGGATTCCCTGCGCAAGGGATTGGCAAAAAAAAGTGAAAAGGCGGAGGCGGAATTGGAAGCGCTTCTGACGGAATTGGAATCCCAGCTGGCCGAGGAGTCGGGCCGCGGCGAGCTGCTGGAACAGTACCGGCTAATGATTCTCATGGGGTAGGGCCGTGAAAGGGGAGGACAGGGAGTTTTTGGAGCTGCTGGGGTACCTCTACCTCCAGTACGGAAAGGCCGACGAGGCCCGCATTATCTATGCGGTGCTGGTCGAGCTCTCCGCGCCGCAGCCCCTGCTGACCCTGGCCTACGCCTACTGCCTCAGCCAGACCGGCCAGTACGCGGTGGCGCTCCACCACCTGGACAGCCTGGAGCGGGCCCCATTTTCCCTAAAGGAGCGCAGCGCCTACCTGCTGCTGCGGGGCAACGTGCTCTGGCACCTGGGCAAGAGCCAGGACTCGCGGCAGATTTTTCGCCAATTTTTGACCGTGGAGCGGCAGCGCGCCCGCTTCAATCCCACCCGTCTCTCCCTGATCGTGCGATCGGCGACGGAGAAGGCGCGGGAGGCGCGGGGGGCACTGGAGGCGCTGCGGTCGGTCCAAACCCCGGCCACGGCACCCACGGTCGCCGGAAAGGTGACGGTGGCGCAGTCGCCGGGAGCCCCCCGGACGGACGGCTTCGTGCGTCGCATTCTCAGATTTATTGCAAGAAAGGAATTGCACCGTGAGCTTGGCGGATCGGATTGAAAGCGGAATTTTGAAGGTCAACCGGGTCAGCGACATCCTGCTGGCCGGGCTGATCATGCTCGTTCTGACACTCATGATTGTGCCCCTCTCCGAGGGGATGGTGGACCTGCTCATCGCAACCAATCTCACCATTTCCATGATCATGATGATGATGTCGCTCTACATCTCCGGCGTCCTCGCCTTCTCCACCTTTCCCAGCCTGCTACTATTTACCACCCTGTTCCGCATGGCGCTCAGCATTGCCACGACCCGCATGATCCTGCTCCACGCCAGCGCCGGGGAAATCATCTTCTCCTTCGGCAACTTCGTCGTGGGCGGCAACTTCGTCGTGGGCGCGGTGATCTTCCTCATCATCGTCATCGTCAACTTCCTCGTCATCACCAAGGGCTCCGAGCGCGTGGCGGAGGTGGGGGCCCGCTTTACCCTGGACGCCATGCCGGGCAAGCAGATGTCCATCGACGCGGACATGCGCGCCGGAACAATCGACGTGGAGGAGGGCAAGCGGCGCCGGTCCAACCTGGAGAAGGAAAACCAGCTCTACGGCGCCATGGACGGCGCCATGAAGTTCGTCAAGGGCGACGCCATCTGCAGCCTCATCATCACCGCCATCAACATCATCGCCGGGCTCATCATCGGGGTCAGCCAGAAGGGCATGCCCATGGATAAGGCCCTGAAGGTCTACTCCATCCTCACCATCGGCGACGGCCTGGTTTCCCAGATCCCGGCCATCATGATCTCCATCACCGCCGGCATCATCGTCACCCGCGTCGCCTCCGAGGATAAGGTCCCCCTGGGCCGGGAGGTATTCAACCAGATCTTTAACCAGCCAAAGTCCATGATGCTGGCCGGCTCCATTGCCCTGCTTTTCGCCCTGCTGCCCGGCTTTCCCAAGGGGCCCTTCCTGGCCCTGGGCGCGGTCATCTTCCTGGCAGGCCGCACCTACCTCAACAAAACCTCCGGAAAGGGAGGAAAGCAGAAGCGCAAAAAGTCCTCCAAGCCGGGGGTCAAGGGTGACGTGCAGCAGGCGGCGCCGGAGAAGACGGAGGAGTCCGAGGAGCCGTTCTCCGTCACCGTTCCCCTCATGCTGGACGTGGCATCGTCCATCGAGTCCTCCATCGAGGCGGAGATCCTCAACGAGCAGCTCATGCAGGTGCGCAGGGCCCTGTACCACGACCTGGGCGTCCCATTCCCCGGCATCCACCTGCGCTTCAACGAAAATTTGACGGCGGGCAGCTATCAAATTCTGCTCCAGGAGGTTCCCATCTCCCAGGGCAAGCTGGTTCCCGGCTCGGTCATCGTCCGGGAATCGAAGGAAAATCTGCAAATCCTCAGCATCCCGTTCCAGGAGGAAACGCCGTTTCTGCCCAACGTGCTGGCCCTGTGGGTCCAGGAAAGGTTTATCCCGCAGCTGGAGCGGAGCAGCATCAAGTTCCTGCGCACGCCGGAAATCTTCACCTACCACCTGTCCTTCGTCCTCAAGCGCTACGCCGGCGACTTCATCGGCCTCCAGGAGACCCGCTTTCTCACCGAACAGTTCGAAAAAAGCTCCCCGGAAATCGTGCGCGAGGTCATGCGCGTCCTGCCGGTGCAGAAGATCACCGAGGTGCTGCAGCGGCTGGTCCAGGAGGAAATTTCCATCCGCAACCTGAAGGCAATCCTGCAGGCGCTCATCGACTGGGGACAGAAGGAAAAGGAACCGGTGCTGCTGGCCGACTACGTGCGCACCACGATGAAGCGCTACATCAGCTACAAGTTCAGCGGCGGACAAAATATCCTGGCGGCCTACCTGCTCGACCCCACCATCGAGGACACCATACGCAAAGCCATCCGCCAGACCTCCGCCGGCTCCTACCTGGCCCTGGAACCGGACATGGCCAAGCGCATCCTGAAGGGCATCCGCCAGGAGGTGGGCGACCTGAGCCGCCTCAACCAGAAGCCCGTGCTCCTCACCTCCATGGACATCCGCCGCTACGTGCGCAAACTCATCGAGCTGGACCTCTACGACCTGCCGGTGCTCTCCCACCAGGAGCTCACCGAGGAAATTACCATCCAGCCGCTGGGCCGCATCGTACTGCCCCGCTCCTAGGGGTAGGACCCGTAAAACCGATTCGCCGGTTGTCGGTGGGGCTGCGCCCCCTCTGGCACCCCCCTCCGCGGCGTGCCGCCGCTGTGGCATCGATGGCTGAGGGTGGCGGAGTTGGGGACAGCGCCCCCAACCGGGCCGGGAGGTCGCAAAGGGGGCTGCCGCGCCCCTTTGCCAATCCCCCGCCCACGGAGTGCCGTACCGTCCGGCGCGCAATGCGCTATCATCCCTCGCTTCACTCGGGACGCCGGACG
>JAITSI010000098.1 GCA_031287845.1 Puniceicoccales bacterium | reverse complement strand
GCAAGCTCTCAATTTCTTTCACGCGTAGCCCATAGCAAAAAACAAGGAGAAAGATGATGAAGGCGGAGGGGTCTTGATATCGAAGGGTGTGATTAATGGTATGATAAAATCTAGCATCACATTGTCCTGCAGGCAAGTTCGTATTTTGAGGAATATTTATTGATGAAAAATTAACGGTTTCCCTGGTCCAGCGAAACCTTCCCTTGTCTTCCCTAATATGATTAACGGCAATTGGAGTATCGAAGTGATGGCACTGCATCCAGTTAATGAAAGCATAGTAGCTTATTTCGAAGCGTTCTTTGGTGAAAACGGGACCTTCATCATTTCCTTTGACTAGGAACTTTTTCCCCGGTTCCAGTGGGATTTGAAGATCGCAGTCTATCTCCATTTTATTGTGAGTTTTGGTTTTAAGCATGATTGCTTCTCCATCATTCCTAATTTGATTCCAGCGTAGATTTTGGATCATTTCCGGATCCAATCCCGTTGCCAGGGTCAAATAGGCAATGACATAGGCATCCGAATCCTGCCACAGCAGATCGGATTTCATTTCATAGAGCAGCTTTTGGATTCGCCGCTCTTCAATTACTTTCGGAAGATTTTTAAAATGCCCACAGGCAGCGCAAAGGAGGCAAATTCCGCAGATGGCCGGAGAGACAGCTCCGACGATGACAATCATCACAAGAATTGCACAGCCTATCATTGCTGCCCCACCTCCGCCACCTCCGCCACAGCCGCCCATCCAGCCGGGCCAAAGGCAAGCGCCGGTGGATATGAGACCGATAAGGCCGATCAGCAGGGTCGTGGACGAGACAACCAGCAGAATAACGGTGACAGCCGTTGGAAGGACCATCACCCCACCCAGGGTAAGGCATAGGAACACAACGGAGGCAATCATTGCCAATGATAGGATCACGCCCAGGACAGCAAGTGCAATGCCCCCAATTAGATAAATACGGGCGCGTGTGGTCTCCGTTTTCGTTATATTGTCCAGCATGGGGTCCGTTTTTATGTTATTAGCGAGCATTTCCGAGGAAGTGCTACTCCCGGCGTCCGTATGGGGTGGTTGAAAGGTTTGTGTTGAAAATATGGACTGAACCCCAATCGTCATGGAAGGTAAAAATACCGTCAAGATGCGCCGCGTCAAAGGAAAAAGGTCCCATGGCGCCAAGAAATTCAAAACACAATTGCCGGGGGAAGTGGAGCGGAGGGCGAGGCCTCCCAATGGGCCCTGGCGGCCCCTGGGGCTCCCGGGAGGGTAAAATTTTTGGGAAAATTTCCCCGGTCCCGGCCTTGACACCTCTCCCGGTTTCGGCCATGATGGTCCATGGCCCTATCGCGCGTTCCCTGGACGCTGGTCCTTGCCCTGACCCTTCTGCCCGCCGTGGCCCGCGGCGTGGACCAGGAGGATTTTTTCTACGAGCTTGCCGCCAACGGCCATCTCCAGAGGACGGACCTGCAGGCCATGCGCTGCTCCCTAGAGCAGCACCGGGGCCACGGTGGTTTTTTTGTGGATATTTTCCACATCCGGCAGTGCGAGGAGGTTGTGCCCTTCTACTTCAGCATTGAGGATCCGGACCTGGAGGCGCTTGGCATTTTTGCCCGCAGCGGTGGAATTTTTCCCGGCACCGGCGCCGGCCTGGTGGGCGGCTACGGCCATGTCCGCGAGTGGCGGGGAGGGAAGGTGACCGGCGGGCTGGCCATTTTCCATGGGAACATGGAGCACGGCGTGCGGGCGATGCGGGAGTTCATTGGCCTCATCGGCTTCGGCGATTCCAGGTCCACCTGGGGCGGCAGCTGCTTCGGGTCCTATGAGTTTTGCGACGGCTGCGGGCGCAGGACACTGGTCGGGGTGGAGCTGGGCGGCTCCATCGCCACGGTCCGCGGGGCGCGGGGCTGCTTCGACGAGATGACCTACGAAATTCACGGCGGCGAGGCGCAAACCGTCGACTACGACATCCCATCGCTGCACGGCGCGGAGCTGACACTTGCCATCGGTGCAACGAAGCACCTGCTCAGCTGGGGAAGCCTGCAAATTGGCCCCTGGGGCCAGCTGGAGTATTCCCATGCGCGGAGGAACCGCTACCGGGCCCACTATTTGGAGAAGGAATTTTTGGAAAATGGGGAGTACCAGTATTTGGAGTGGGCGCAGGTTGACTGTGCCAGGGAATCCCTGAGCCAGATCACCGCCGCGGCCGGCATCGGCTGGGAGATGGCGCTGCCGGTGGGCCCGGCCGAAGAATCCTTCACCTGCTCCGGGCACATCGGCGTCCAATTCTTTCCCCTGCAAAGGCGCCGGGGCGGAAGCGCCGCCCTGTGGTACAGGGACCTCTGGCACGAGGACAACGACGCTGGGGGCATGTGGGAAAATTTTGTCCAAATGCCGATCCTCTGCGCGCGGTTCCTGATGCCCTACGAAGCCGAGTTCTTTCACCACCGGTCGTCCAGGGCGGCTCCCGTTTTCAGCATCGGCTTCCACGGGGGGCTGGCCCACGGCTGGCAGCTGGATGGCCGCTGGGACCGCAGCGGGCTGGGCAAGCGGTCCTGCAGCGTGCTATTGCTGTCCCTGGGCCACATGTTCTAGTTACCCACGATTGGCTAGAATCCGGTTCTGCGGACGGCGGGGAATCCGCCGCGTCCCCTGGGCAATTTTCCGCCGTGGCACCGGCGGCTGAGTTTCCCCCGGAAAATGTCAAGCTAATTTACTCCGATGGAAAAACTCAAAATCCCCGATTGAGGGCCACAATCCCGACCACCGCCACCACTGCCTTGGCCGTTGACCAGAGGCGGAACCGCGAAAAATCTTCGCCGACTTTTTCT
>JAITSI010000089.1 GCA_031287845.1 Puniceicoccales bacterium | reverse complement strand
CAGCCCCCTTTGCGACCTCCCGGCCCGGTTGGGAGCGCTGTCCCCAGCTCCGCTCCACTGCGCTTCCCCGAGCCATCGGTGCCATGGCGGAGGCATTTCGCGGGGGGTGCCGGAGGGGGGCGTAGCCCCATCGTCAACCGGCGGACTGGGTTTACGGATTCTGACCCTAGACCCTAGTAGGCACGGGCCCAGAGAGCTGGACGGCCCGGCCGGTCGGGATGGGCGAAGCAGGGACCTTCCTCCGCCTCCTCGGCCAAGGGAAAGCAGCGGGTTGTCACGCCCAGCGTTTCCCGGAATTCCTTTTCCACGGCCTCGTCCTCGCAGAAGTAGGTGCGGGCAAAGCCATTGCCCGCGGAAAAAAATGCGCGCAGCTCGTCCGGGGAGCCAATGGGCGCCGTGGCCCGGCGGCGCAGCTGCAAAGCCCTCTGCCACAGCTCTTCCTGCACCTCTTCCAGCAGGGCCACCGCATTTTTCAAAAAATCCTCAACCGGCAGGGACCACTTCCCCTCCCGGTCCCGCCGGGCGTAGGTCACCTGGTCCGCTTCCACGTCGCGGGGCCCGATCTCCACGCGGATGGGCACGCCCTTTTTGACATATTCCCAGTTTTTTTCCCCGCCGCGCAGGTCCCGGCCATCCACCTCCACGCGCAGTTCCTGGCCCCAGGGCCGCAGACCCTCCAACCGCTCCCGCAGCCGTTCCGCGGCGGCCAAAACCTTTTCCCCATCGCCGCGGAGGATGGGCAGGATGACGACCTGCAGCGGGGCAACGCGGGGGGGCAGCACCAGGCCGTTGTCGTCGGAGTGGACCATGATGAGCCCGCCGATGAGCCGGGTGGAAACGCCCCAGGACGTGGTCCAGGCGAAGTTTTCCCGTCCGTCCGCGGCGGTGAAGCGGATGGAGCAGGCCCGGGAAAAATTTTGCCCCAAAAAGTGCGACGTTCCCGCCTGCAGCGCCTTGCCATCCTGCATCAGCGCCTCGATGGAGTAGGTCTCCACGGCGCCGGGAAAGCGCTCGTGGGCGGACTTTCTCCCGCAGACCACCGGCATGGCGAGAAAGTCTTCGGCCAGAACCCGGTACACCTCCAGCATGCGCAGCGCCTCCGCCTCCGCCTCTTCGCGGGTCGCGTGGGCCGTGTGCCCCTCCTGCCAGAGAAATTCCGCCGTGCGCAGGAAGAGCCGTGGCCGCAGTTCCCAGCGCAGCACGTTGGCCCACTGGTTGATGAGCAGCGGCAGGTCCCGGTGGGAGCGGACCCAGCGGGAAAATGCCTCGCCGATGAGCACCTCCGAGGTGGGCCGGATGACCAGCGGCTCTTCCAGCGGCGCCGCGGCCCGCAGAACGCCATCCCTTTGCTCGAGCCGCGTGTGGGTCACGACGGCGCATTCCTTGGCAAAGCCCGCCACGTGCGCCGCCTCCCGCTCGAGAAAGCTCTTGGGAATCAGCAGGGGAAAGTAGGCGTTGCGGTGGCCCGTGCGCTTGATCATGCGGTCCAGGGCACTTTGGATGAGTTCCCAGATGGCATATCCCCACGGTTTTATCGTCATGCAGCCCCGGACGGGGGCATTTTCCGCCAGGTCGGCGGCGCGGATGACCCGCTGGTACCACTCGGCGTAGTTTTCCGCGCGGGTTGGGGAAATGGCAGGCCGTTCGCCCATGGCCGGCACCCTAGCAGGGGACCCGTCGCCGGGGCAAATTTTTCCCGCGAAAAAATCTCAGGACCGGCGCTCCCTCACAGTTCGAAGTCGGCCGGTGCGATCAGGACGGTGAACTCTCCCCGCGCCACGCCTGCCCGTAAAATTTCCGCCACCGCCGCCGCCGTCCCCACGGACCAGGTCTCGTGGAGCTTGGTCAGCTCCCGTGCCAGGGCAACGGTGCGCCCGGGGCCCAGCTCCTCGGCAATTTCCCCTAGAAATTTTTGCACCCGGTGGCAGGATTCGTAGATCACAAGCGTGTGGGGAAAGTCCCCGTGGCGCCGGAGGATGCCACGCCGGGCAGCGGAGCGCGGCGGGAGAAAGCCGAGGAAGAGAAAGGCGTCGCTGGGGAGCCCGGCGGCGGAAATGGCGGCGGCGAGGGCGCAGGGGCCGGGAATGGGAATGACGGGCAGCCCCCGGCGGCGGCACTCGCGCACGGCGCGAAAGCCGGGATCGCTGATGGCGGGGGTGCCGGCATCGCTGACCAGGGCGATGGCCTGGCCGGCGGCGACCGCATCGGCCAGCTGGATTGCCCTCTGCCGCTCATTGTGTTCGTGGTAGGAGAGGAGGGGCCGGCGAATGCCAAGGTGGCGCAGCAGGTTCCCACCGGTGCGCGTGTCCTCGCAGGCAACGCCGTCCGCCATGCGCAGGACGGAGATGGCCCGCAGGGTAATGTCCTCGAGGTTGCCGATGGGGGTCGCCACCAGGTAGAGCCCAGCGGGAAGCCGCCGCTCCCCGTCCTCCATCAGCGGGCCAGGGCGGCGGTGAAGGAATTGCTTCCCTCCCAGCCCACCGGCCGCGCCCAGGGCAACTGGCTATTGTCCGGATTTCCCTCGGAGCAGCAGCCGGCCAGCAGGAGACACAGCAACGCGACGGTCCACGGGCGAAATAGGTCCATTGTTCTCTTCTCTTCTAGGAGTGGCAGCGGAGAAACTCAAGCCATTTGTGCAGCGATTCCACCGCCTCCGGCTTGCCCAGCGCCTCGGCCACGGCCTCGGCCGATGCCTCGCCCGGCCGCTTTCCCACCCGGGCCAGGAACCCTTCCGCCTCCGCCTTGAGCGCCAGGAATTGGTCCGCCGCCCGCTTTCCCGCCTCCACGCCCGGCTGGTCGTAGGCGTTCACGTTGATGAACTCGCCGTAGATCCCCACCGCCCGCTCGTAGAGCGCCATGAGCATGCCAAGGGAAAAGGGAGTCACCTCGCGCAGGGTCACGGTCAGGGTGGGCCGGCCCGCCTCTTCCAGCGCCGCCCGCGTGCCCAGGAAAAATCCTTCCAGGTGGGCCGCCGCCGCCGCCGTTGCCGCGTTCAGCCCGTCCGCCCGGCTCCACAGCACCTCGATGAAGTTGACGAAAAAATTATCCAGCCCGTCCCGCAGCTGTTGCACATAGGAATGCTGGTCCGTGGAGCCCCGGTTGCCGTAGACGGTCAGGCCCTGGTGCACCGCGTTCCCATCCCGGTCCAGCCGCTTGCCCAGGGATTCCATGACGATCTGCTGCAGGTAGGGGGAAAAGGCGCGGAGGGAATCCCGGTAGGGCAGGATCACCATTGCCCGCTTTCCCCTTCCCTCGCCGGCGTAGTGCCAGGCGAGGGCGAGGCGCAGGGCCGGGTTCGCCTCCCAGCCGCGGCCCAGCCGGTCCGCTGCGGCCGCCCCCCGGAGCAGCCCCTCCGTGTCAATGCCCATCAGGGCCGCCGGAAGCAGGCCCACCGCGGAGAGCGAGCTGTTGCGGCCACCCACCCATTCCCAGAGCGGAAATCGGGCCAGCCAGCCCTCCTCCTCTGCCCTCCTGTCCAGCGTGCTGCCGGCGCAGGTTATGGCCACGGCCCGCTCCGCCAGGGCCAATCCCTGCCTTTCCAAGAAGCTTTCTACCACGCGGAGGGCGTTGTTGGGCTCGGGGGTGGAGCCGGACTTCGATGCCACGGCGATGAGCGTGCGGTCCAGGTCCGTGCCGATGGCGGCGAGGACGTTGACCATCCCCTCCGGGTCCGTGTTGTCCAAAAAGTGGGGGGTAAGGGGGGCGCCGACGGGGGCCAGGGCGCCGTGGAATAGCTGCGTTCCCAGCACCGAGCCGCCGATGCCGATGCAGAGCAGGTGGGAAAACTTTTTTCCCCGGGCCGTAATTTTTCCCTCGCGCACGGCGGCGGCGAAGGTGCGGACGTCCCGGTTGGCACCCTCGATGGCCCGGCGGATTGCTTCCTCCGGCGCCAGCCTGGGATCCCGCAGCCAGTAGTGGCCCACCCGCCGCCGCTCCGTCCCATTGGCCACGGCACCCGCCTCCAGCGCCTCCAGCGCCTTCAGTGCGGCCCGCGCCCGTGCGCCCATTTCCGCCTCCCAGTTCTCCGGGACCAGACGCCCCGTGTCCAGGCCAAGGCCCAGATCCTCAAACCATAGCCGCTGCGGCCGCATGCACTCTGCCATGCCAGCCATTGCTAGGGGTTGCGCCGCGCCGGTCAACGGCGAAGAATGTCCACGCGCCGGTCGAAGCGGGTTTCCTGGCGGGATAGGCCGACGGGGGAGTCCTGGGAGCCGCGGGACCGGGTCCGCACGCGCTCCGCCGCCACCCCCTCCCGCTGGAGAATTTTTGCCACCGCATCCGCACGCCGCTGGCCCAGCTGCCGGTTGTATTCGGGCCCGCCGAACCAGTCGCAGTAGCCAACCAGGGTAACGGTGCGGTCGGGAAATTCGCAGAGGCCGGCGGCGATGGTGTGGAGCAGCGGCAGGTCGTCGGCGCCAACGCCGGCCCCGTCGAAGGTAAAGAATACCTGGCCCAGCAGGTCGCCGGGACCGTAGTCCTCGCCCGAAAGGCGGTAGTGGGCCGTGTCCCCCACCTCCCCTCCCAGCGTCTGTTCCGGAGTGGGAGGGGAAACGCCGGCGCAGCCGCCGAGCAGCAGGGTCAATCCCAGGGCGGCGAAAATTCTTGCCATGGCGGTGTCATCCTTTCACCGCTTCCGGACCCTGTCAAGCCGAAGCGGGCGGAAATGCTTGCACCGGGTCCCCATTTCCCCAAACTGGCCCCGTGAAAAACGGCGCCTTTGACCACTTGCTGGAAACACTCGACGGGCAGATGCGGGACGTGAGCCTGGTGGAGGTCAAGGGCCGCGTGCTGCAGGTGGTGGGAACGATCATCATGGCGTCCGTCCCCAGCGTGAAGGTGGGAGAGCTGTGCAAGCTGAAGACCCCGAGGGAAGAGGGGGAGCTCATGGCCGAGGTGGTGGGATTTTCCAAGCAGGCGGCGCTGCTGACGCCGCTGGGGGAGCTGACCGGCATATCGGCGGCGACGGAGGTGATTCCGCTGGGAAAGGTGCACATGGTGCCGGTGGGCGAGGAGCTGATCGGCCGGGTGCTGGACGGCCTGGGAAATCCCATCGACGGCCCCACGAAGGGCCCGCTGAAGGTAAAAAAATACTATCCAGTCTATGCAGATCCCCCCAATGCCATGGTGCGCAATCCCATCGACAAGCCGCTCTCCCTGGGGGTGCGGGCCCTGGACGGCCTGCTCACCTGCGGGGAGGGGCAGAGAATGGGGATCTTCGCCGCGGCGGGGGGTGGAAAAAGCACGATCCTGGGCCAGATCATCCGCGGCACCACGGCGGACATCAACGTGCTGGCGCTGGTGGGGGAGCGCGGCCGCGAGGTGCGGGAGTTCATTGAAAAGGACCTGGGCGAGGAGGGAATGAAGAGGACCGTGCTGGTCATTTCCACCTCGGACCGGACCCCCATGGAGCGCTTGAAGGCCAGCTACGTGGCAACGGCGGTGGCAGAGTATTTCCGGGACCAGGGGAAAAAGGTCCTGCTCATGATGGACTCCGTCACCCGCTTTGCCCGCGCCCTCCGCGAAATCGGCCTCGCCGCCGGCGAGCCGCCCACCCGCCGCGGCTTTCCTCCCTCCGTGTTCGCCACCCTGCCCAAGCTGATGGAAAGGGCCGGCCAGTCGGAAAAGGGCTCCATCACGGCGCTCTACACGGTCCTGGTGGAGGGCGACGACATGACCGAGCCCATCGCCGACGAGTCCCGCTCCATCCTGGACGGCCACATCGTCCTGTCCCGCAAGCTGGGGGCGGCCAACCACTACCCGGCCATCGACGTCCTGGCCAGCGTGAGCCGCGTAATGAACGCCATCGTATCCAAGGAGCACCGGGCGGCGGCGGGAAAATTGCGCAACCTGCTGGCAAAATTCCAGGAGGTGGAGCTGCTCCTGCGCATCGGCGAGTACAAGCGGGGCAACGACAAGGAAACGGACGAGGCCATCGACCGCATCGACGCTATCAACGCCTTTCTCCGCCAGGGACTGGCCGAAAAGGACAGCTTCGAGGAAACTATAAAGAAATTACAGCAGGTGGTGGGACTGTGAGGGCTGCCGCGGCCCCGGCCGGCCGGGAGGCCGGGAGGTCTGGAGGTCTGGAGGTCTGGAGGTCTGGAGGTTGCAAAGGGGGCTGCCGCACCCCTTTGCCAATCCCCCGCCCACGGAGTGCCGCTGCATCGATGCCCGGGGGAAGCGACGCTGGGGGCAACGCCCCCAAAAGGGCCTGGCCGGCCCTCGGGGCCCCTGGCCGGCCCTGGAGGCCGGGAGGTCGCAAAGGGGGCTGCCGCGCCCCTTTGCCAATCCCCCGCCCACGGAGTGCCGTACCGTCCGGCGCGCAATGCGCTATCATCC
>JAITSI010000018.1 GCA_031287845.1 Puniceicoccales bacterium | reverse complement strand
TTCTGCCATGGCAGATGCCATGGGCAGCGCGCAGGTCGCCCCGCGTAGCCTTTTTGCCATCAGGGCCGGCCCGCGGCACTGCCCGCTCCGCCGGACAGCGCCCGTGAGCGGCCCTTCCCTCAAGAAATCAAATTCCTGCACCACAAGGCCAATAGCGGTCGCTTTCCCAGGTGGAGGTGGAGTGTGGTTTTACGGGTCCTAGCCCTAGGGCTAAACGCCACGGATCCGGTTCGCCGGCCAACGGCGCAGCGGGGGACTGGCCCAGGGGCCCGGTCCCCTACGATTTCGATCGCCCGGTCCGTCCCATGGGATGCGATCCTAGGCCTTTTGCACCTTTTCCGCCTTGAGGGCCTTGGCGCAGACCCACAGGCGCCGCACTCCACCGCCGGGCATGCGGACCCGCACGCGCTGCACGTTGGGCCGGAACTGCCGCTTGGTGACCTTGACCACGTGGGTGCCGATGCCGCCGCTTTTCTTTGCCACACCCCGCCGCCGGATGCGGGAGCCGGTACGGGGACGCTTTCCGCTGATGGCACAAATTCTGGACATGGCAAAAAATCTCCCTAGCCCTTGGGCCTCGGCCGAGGGGAAAATGATTCCTCCGACCTGTCAACGGAATTTCATGAAAATTTTGGCTCTGGAAAGTTCCTGCGACGAGTCCTCGCTGGCCCTGCTGGACACGGAGTCCGGCTTTGCCTTTGAGCGCACCCAGTCCCAGATTGCCCTGCACCGGCCCTACGGCGGCGTGGTGCCCGATCTGGCCGCGGAGGCCCACCTTGCGGCATTTCCCCTGCTACTGCGGGAGCTGGGGACCGCACTGCCCGGAACCGTCCCCGACCGGGTGGCCGTGACCGTGGGACCTGGCTTGCCAGGGGGACTGGCCATGGGACTGGCTGCGGCGCAGGCGGCGGCACTGGCCTACCGCTGTCCCGTTTGGGGAATCAACCACCTGCACGGCCACGCCCTTTCCCCGTTCCTCGCCCGCTGGCTGCGGGGGGAGGGGTGGGAGGAGAATTTGCCCCAGCTGGGGCTGCTCGTTTCCGGTGGCAACACGCTGCTGTTCCACATTGGCCGGGACCGGCTGCCTGTGCAGTTGGCGAAAACCGTGGACGACGCGGCGGGGGAAGCCCTGGACAAGGGGGCCCGCTGGCTGGGACTTCCCTACCCGGGCGGGGCTTCCCTGGAGCTGCTGGCCCGCGGCGGCGACCCGCAGGCCCATCCGTTTCCCGTGGCATTGCGCGGCGACGGATCCAAGTTTAGCTTTTCGGGATTGAAAACCTCCCTGCGCTACCGGCTGGAGAAGATGGCGGAGGATGTGCGGGAGCGGGAGCGGGCGAACCTCTGCGCGAGCTACCAGGAAGCCGTGTTTGCGGCCCTGCTGGCCAAGGTGCGACCGGCGGCCCGGCAATTTCCCTACGCCAGCCTGGGCCTGTCCGGCGGCGTTTCGCAAAATTCCCTCCTGCGGAAAAAAATGAAAAATCTGGCCGAGGAGCTGCACCTGCCCCTGCTGCTAGCTCCCGGCGAGTACTGCGGGGACAATGCGTCTATGATAGCCTTTGCCGCCGCCATTGGTCCACCGGCCATGCCGTCCCCCCGGGACATCTACCCAAACCTGACCCTTTCCGGGGATTTCCGGCGCAGCGGAGGGCAAAATATTTTGCCAAGGGGGGAAATGCCGTGAAGAAATTTTTTGTCCCGCTGGCGCTGCTGCCTCTGGGGCTGGGCAATCTGCTTGCTCGTCCGCCCGCCATTGCCGATGTGGTCTTCGAACGGCACTGCGCCGCGGACTTTCTGCGCGTTTTCCACCGCTCCCCGGCGCCCCGCCATCGCCAATTCCTCCACCGCACGGACAACGCACGCTGGGACGGGCTCTACGCCATCGTGCTCCTGGGGAGCCGGCGCGGATGGGAAGGCGCGACCCTGGAGTGGGAGCTGCTGCGGCTGGGCTGCCCCGAAGCGCGCTCCGCCACAATTCCCCTAGACCCGGCAGGTCTCCGCGGCCGCGAACTCTGGCTGGGACTCACGGATGGGCCGTGGGGCTTCCTGGCGCCGGAGGACGTTGTCGCCTGGCGGGTGCGCATCCTGCGCAATGGGACCGTGCTCGCGGAGCGGGCCAGCTTTCTTTTCCCCGGGACCGAACCCGCCAATTCCGGTGGAACGGCCGCCCCTTTGGCCGATTCCCCGCCCGCCGATCCCGGAGAAGCGCCTTTGGCGCCGCCCACCTCCGCCCCTTGAAGTGCGCTGGAGAAGGGATGGAAATGGGCTGGGCTGCCGTCCATGCCCATCCTCCGCCGGAAATGTTTGAGTTTTTTTTTGAAAAAAACCGTTGACACCCCCCCCTGCCCTGCCAGGAAGGGGTCGCAGGATGGAGCAGTTTGGCAGCTCGTCAGGCTCATAACCTGAAGGTCGCTGGTTCAAATCCAGCTCCTGCACCCAAAGAAATTTGAGGACCAGAGCTGCCTGTGAGATCGGGCGGCTCGATTTTTGGGAAAAATTTCACGGGAAAATCTCGCCCGTGTCCGTGGATGTGGCTACGGAAGGCCGTGGACGGTTTCCTTGCGGACCAGGCGGCTCCCTCGCGTTTCACGGGCAGTGGAGTGGAGAGGATTGGCGGCAGGAGATCACACTGCGGCTTCTTTTTCATGGCAAATCAGGCTCACATTTTTATATCCCAACCCTCTGATAGCAAGCGAACAAACCGCTCACAAAAATTCTCGGCTGCCCCATTTTGCTCCCGGTGTCTCTAGCCATTTCCAAAGGCAGCGCAGCTCCGGTCGACGGCGACCGCTGGGGCAAGCTCGTGGAAACCTTTGCCTACGGAGAGCTTCTGGCCCAACGTCACTTGACCGGCGGAGTCGCCACCATGGGCCACTACCGGGACCACCAATCCCGGGAGATCGACTTTCTGGTCGAAACCTCGGCCGGCGAACTCTGGGGAATCGAGGTAAAGGGGAGCACCCAGGTGCACGGCAACGACTTTCGC
>JAITSI010000011.1 GCA_031287845.1 Puniceicoccales bacterium | reverse complement strand
GCGAGGGGGCCTCGGGGGCCGGCCGGGCCAATTGGGGGCTCTGCCTCCAGCTTCGCCTCCCCCAGGCCATCGGTGCCGTGGCGACGGCATTTCGCGGGGGGAGTGCCAGAGGGGGCGCCGTTCCATCGGATTCGCGGTCTCCTCCGGTCCGCGGCCCATCGGGTTCGCAGGCTCCCCGGATCCACGGCCACAGATTGGGATTGTCGAGCCCTGGCCCATTGCCCATGAAGGTGCCATGGGGTTTTTGCTGCTGGTTGCCCTGCTCTGGGGCATTTCCTACGGAGCCAACGCCCAGGTGCTGCATTTCTTTCCCGTTGGGGTGATGGGCGTCCTGCAGGTATTTTCCGGCGCTGCTCTCTTTTTTCCCTTCGCCCGGCACCGGACCACGGCCGGCCTTCGCCTGCGCTGCATGGCCATCGGCGCCGTTCAGCTGGGGGCGATGTACTTTTTTCTCCTAGAATCCTGCTCCCGCCTGGACGGCCACGGCGTGGCGCTGCTTTGCCTGACCACCCCCCTATTTTTCTGTCTCTTCGAGGACGCGCTGGCCCGGCGCTGGGTCCCGCACCATCTCTTCTGCGCCATTTCCTCCGTTGCCATCGCCGCAATCGCCCTGGGAGGCCGTCCCACCGGCACCTTCCCCCTGCTTGGCACCGTGGAATGCCTGCTGGCCAACTGCTGCTTTGCCATCGGCCAGGTTCTCTACCGCCGGCTGCGGAGGAGCTGCGGCGCCCTGCCCGACGCCACCGTGCTCTTCTGGCTCTACTGCGGTGCCTCCCTGCTCTGGCTGCCGCTGCTTTTCTTTCCATTTCGGCCAGCCCCCGCTCCATTTCCCTGGACTCCCCTGGCCATCGGCGCCGTCCCGTTCCTCGTGCTCCTCTGCGGCGGGGTGGCAAATTTTCTCTGGAACCGGGGCATCTCCCGCGTCTCCGCCGGCACCGTGGCCCTCATGGGCAATGCTCCCGCCGTCCTCGGCTCCATCTTCGGCGGACTGCTCTTCGGCGAAGCCTGCCACTGGCCGCGGCAAATTTCCGCCCTGCTGCTCCTCCTGCTCCTGCTCCTGGCCAACTCCTGGCTTGGGAATGAAATTTCCCTGGCCAAGCTGCTGCGCCGGCTGCCCTTCGGCCGATTTTTGACCGACTCCCGCTCCTGCCGCTGGATCTTTTTCTGCGCCGTGGTGACCGCCGCGGTCAATGGCTTTGCCGGCGGCTTCGGGATCCCCCTCCTGCTCAGCTACCTGGCAAGGAATGTCTTTGCCGATGGCGGCCAGATTGCCCTTTCCCGGCTCCTCTTCTACGCCTCCCTGCCCATCGCCCTGGTCGGAATTCGCAGCCTTGCCGGCCTGGTCAACACCTGTCTGCTGGCGGCGGTTGGCCAGACCATTCTCCACTCCATCCGCCTGCACATTTTCCAAAAACTCCAGCGGCTGCCCCTGCAATTTTTCCGCCGCAGCCAGTCCGGCGATCTCATTTCCCGCGCCTTCAACGACGCCAGCGTCATCCAGTCCTCCTTCGTGAGCATTGCCCACGAAATTTTCCAGCGGCCCGTTACGCTAATCAGCGCCGTGGCGGCGGTGACCTACCTCTGCCTGCGCCAGAGCAGCGGATGGATCCTATTCCTGGTGCTCATCCTCGTGGCGGCGAGCGGCCTGCCCATCGCCTACTTCGGCCGTCAGGTCTGGCGCCACGGCCTGCTGGCCCAGGAGCGCATCGCCACGCTGACCTCCCAGATGGCCAGCAGCATGCGGGCGGTCCAGGAGGTGCGGGCCTTCTGCATGGAGCGGCACCAGCGCCACGCCTTCCACCGGGCCAGCCGGGAATATTCCCGCGCCTACCTCAGCTCCTGCCGCGCCTACTACTGCATCGTGCCAAGCGTGGAAACCTGGGCGGCGCTGGGAATTTCCCTCGCCTTTCTCTGCGCCTACTTTCTCCACATCCCCGGCGAGGTATTTTTGGCCATCGCCACCGCCCTCTTCCTCACCTATGACCCGGTAAAAAATATCGGACGCCTCTACGGCAACCTGCAGTACACCTTTTCCGCCCTGGCTCGCATCGAGGAATTTCTCGGCGAGCCGGAAGCCCCCACCCCCGGCGCCGCCCTTTCCATCCCCGGCCGCCTCAGCGGCCGCGTCACCTTTTCCCACGTTTCCTTTTCCTACGGCGCGGATGGCCCCGTGCTCCGGGACATCAACGTTACCCTGGAGGCGGGCCGCAGCTACGCCCTCGTGGGCCCCAGCGGCGCCGGCAAGACCACCTTCGCCAACCTGATTCTCCGCTTCCACGCGCCCCAGCGGGGCTGCATCGACGTCGACGGCCTGGACCTGCAGCGGCTGGACGTGCACCAGCTCCGCTCCCAGATTGCCTTCGTTCCCCAGCGGGCCACCCTCATCCACGCCTCCATCCGCGACAACATCCGCTGGGGGAAGGTGGCGGCGCGGCGCGATGAGATCGAGCGGGCGGCGCGGCGGGCGGGGGCCATGGAGTTCATTGAAAAGCTTCCCCGGGGCCTGGACACCGTCGTCGGCGAGGACGGCAGCTATCTCTCCGGCGGCCAGCGGCAGCGCATCGCCCTGGCCCGGGCCCTGCTGCGGGACGCGCCCATCCTCATCTTGGACGAGCCCACCAGCTCCCTCGACGCCCGCGGCGAGCGGGAAATCCGGGCCACGCTGCCGGATCTTTTCCGCGGCCGCACGGTCCTGCTCATCTCCCACCGCTCCCACTGGCTACCCTGCGTGGATGAAATTTTTGTCCTCGACGGCGGCCGCATCGTGGAGCGGGGTAGCCACGGGGCACTGCTCAGCCAGGAAGGGCTTTACAGACATCTCTACGCCGTGCACGCTGATGCCGATGGCTGACAACGATCTATTCTATGGCGCCCCCCTGGGGTCGTTTCCTTCCCACGGCGGCACGGTATTCCGTGTCTTTGCCCCCAATGCGCTTTCCCTGCGCATTCTCTGGGGAAAGACTCCCAAACTGGGCCAGAGCCTGGAGGCACGGGAGCGGGACAGAGGGCTCTGGGAGGCGGCCAGCGGCGAAAACCTGGACCACCACTTCTACTCCATCGCCGTGGAGCCGCGCCGGAGCTGTGGCATTCCCCCGGAGCACTTCCAGCGCATCCTCGACCCCTACGCCATCGCCTGCTACGACGGCCAGGGGATCGCCATTGTCCTGGACCGGGCCACGCTGCCCCGGATCGACGTCCCCCACACGCCGCCGCCGCTGGCGGACTGCGTTCTGCTGGAGGGCCATCTGCGGGACCTGCTGGGGCTGGCGGCGGACCCGGGCCAGCGGCCAGGCTACGCGGCCTTCTGTCGCTGGCTCCGCGAACCGGACAACTACCTGCGGCGCCTCGGCGCTAACGTTCTGGAGCTGCAGCCCTTGCAGGAATTCGACAGCGTCGACGACGGCGACTACCACTGGGGCTACATGCCGGTGAACTACTTCTCCCCCACCCGGGCCTACGCCGGCGACAAGCGCAGCGCTTCCCAGATTTGGGAATTTTTTGACCTTGTCCGGGCCTGCCACGGCCGGGGCCTGTCCCTTGTCCTGGACGTCGTCTACAACCACGTGGGAAGTCCCAATGCCCTGCGCATGCTCGGCGGCGACTACTTTTTCCGCCTCCGGGAGGACGGTTCCCTTTCCAACTGTAGCGGCTGCGGCAACGACCTGCGCACGGAGGCCCCCATGGCCCGGCGGCTCATCCTGGACAGCCTGGAGCACCTGCTCCTCGTCTACGACGTCGACGGCTTTCGCATCGACCTGGCCGAGCTCATCGACGGGAAAACGCTCCACGCCATCGAGCTTGCCCTGCGGGAGAAGAAGCCCAACTGCCTGCTCATCGCCGAGCCCTGGAGCTTCCGCGGCCACGGGGCCCTGGCCCTGAAGGAAACCTCCTGGAGCTACTGGAACGACGACTTCCGCGAGTCCATCCGCCGCTACGTGCAGGGTGCCTCCTCCCGCGAGGCGCTGCAGTACTTCCAGGCGGGCTGCACCAGCCACCTCACCCGGCTTCCCTGGCAGTCCATCAACTATACCGCATCCCACGACGACCGCACCTGGATTGACCAAATTTCGCAGAATGGCCTCTTCCCCAGCGCTGACGACCTGTGCCGCAGCCGGCTAATGCTGGCCATCCTCTTCACCTGCCTGGGCGTCCCCATGCTGGCCCAGGGCCAGGATTTCCTCCACTCCAAGGGCGGAATCGGCAACACCTACGACAACGCGGCGGCCAACCTGCTCCACCCGGAGCGGTTGGAGCAATTTTTTCCCCTGCACCGCTACGTCGCCCACTGGATTCGCCTGCGCCGCTCCGCCTGCGGCGCCCCCCTGCGCCATCGCCTTGCCCCGGACCCCGATTTCCTGCGCCATTTCCCCGGCACGGGCTCCCCCAGCGCCCTGGCCACCCTATACAATGCCCAACGCGGCCATGGCGATGGCCAGCTGCTATTCCTGGTCAATCCCGAACTCGTTCCCATTTCCTTCCCGCTGAGCGGCCTGCTCCACCCGGAGCAGTTCAATCCCATCGCCGATGCCTGGCAGTTCTATGGCCACGGGACGGGCCGCTCTCTCTTTCCGGGCCACGTCCTCGGTCCCCTCTCCTGCGAGCTCTGGCACCGCAATCTGCGCGTTTTCCCTTGCCTTGACGATCCTCCGCTGGCTTAGATGGGGAGCCGGGCCCGGGTGGCGGAATGGCAGACGCAGGGGACTTAAAATCCCCTGGCCTTTGGCCGTGTGGGTTCGAATCCCATCCCGGGCACGGGCCCGCCGTGCTTCTTGGCCGGACACCGGAGTTCTGGGGTCAGGCCCGTATGATCAGGACCCGCAAAACCACATTCCACCTCTACCTAGAAAAGTGACCGATACGGTCCTGTTGTACAGGAACTACCCCAGTTGCAAAAAAAATGGGGGGATTCAGACAGAATTTCTTGACAAAAAGACGCTCTGCGATTTCAATGGCTTATGGAAACTGCTGAGATCGCATTGATCACTTTGTTTGTCCAT
>JAITSI010000094.1 GCA_031287845.1 Puniceicoccales bacterium | reverse complement strand
TCTGCTATCGCAGCGCGCAGGTCGCCCCGCGTGGCTCTTTTGCCATCAGGGCCGGCCCGCGGCACCGCCCGCTCCGCCGGCAGCGCCCGTGAACGCCCCTTCCCTTAAGAAGTCAAGCTCCTGCACAACAGGTCCGTATCGGTCAACTTTCCAGGTAGAGGTGGAATGTGGTTTTACGAGACCTGAC
This sequence comes from Puniceicoccales bacterium, assembly GCA_031287845.1. Lineage (GTDB taxonomy): Bacteria > Verrucomicrobiota > Verrucomicrobiia > Opitutales > JAIRLM01 > JAISOW01. Next base: position 4,668 of record JAITSI010000094.1, on the reverse strand, counting down.
CGTAGCAAAGGGCCGGCCATCGCGGCCAGTTTTCACCTGGAAAATACGTCCGTCTCCGCCCCATCCGCCCGTTCCCATCCGGTCCCTACGCGCCCCGGCCGTCGCCGTGGTTTGATCCGGTTTCGAAAAAAATAGACGCACAGGCTTGAAATAAAATTTTTACGTTGCGACCGTTTCCCGCCGCCGCTAGCATTGGACAATGTCGACTCCCATTTCCTCCGCAAAGCCGCCGGCCGTGCCTTTCCGTTCCATCGACGCCGCGGACGCGAAGACGGCCAAAAAGTCGGCAGCACCGAACCAATCGCAGAATCCCACTGCGGCGCCGTCCGCGGTGCGCACTCAACTCACTTCCACGCCCCGCGATCCGTCTGTTGCCAAATACTCTAGCGTCCCATGCCTCATTTTTTCGACCGTGCCTCCCATTGCTACGAACTCGGCATTTCAAGCTCCTCCCGCGAATGGGAGCAGCACAATATTTGCGGGAGCAAGCAGCACTACGCGTATTTACGACAGCGCGCACGTTGACATGGATTCCCTGCTTTCCAGCTTTCGCGGAGATGGGAATGAAATGGATTCCAGCGGCCGCGCGGATGGCCTGCGTGCCAACCTGCGCAAGCTTGACAACCCCCATGTTATGCTCATTGTCGAGCTAGCACTCATGGGTTTGACCAGGGAGGAAATGCAGGATTTGCGTTTGGGCTGCATTAACGTGAAAGTGAGGCCTGTCACAATTTCGGTCGGAGGGGCTGGCAATGGAGCTTCCCGGGAAATCCCGGTTACACAGGACGCCAGTCGCGTGCTTAGCCAGTGCTATCTAGAAGAATTTCGGAAGGATCGGTTCGCGGGCAATCAGCTTCGAGATGATTTTGATAAAATTCCGTTCTTCAACAGCACCGGAGAAGAATTTTCAAAATCCTTTAACGCATTTGTCGCAGGAACACGAAACTTTTTAGCTGAACATCCTCCCCATTGAACCCCATTGCAATCGCGGAAATTTTGCAGCCGTCCATCCCCCGCTGGACCCTTTGGCTCCGGCCGTCGCCGTGGTTTGATCCGGTTTCGAAAAAAATAGGCACGCGGGCCCAAAATAAAATTTTTACATTGCGACCACTTCCCGCCGCCGCTATCATCGCCAAATGTGCACCATTATGATGCCGCGGGCCATAAGGCCCAATACGATGGTAGAACATCCGGAAACTGGATCGCAGGAATTGGCTTCTCCGGATGGCCCAAGCCAAACGCGAGATCCAACCTCGCCGCTTTCGCCCATTGCGCACACCCCCAGTTTGTCGCCCACCTTCTTTCAGCGTTATCCCTACACTCCAATCCCAACGCCCAGTCCCGTTTCGAGCGTGTCCTTTCTAAGCGCCTCGCTTGCAAATTTCGATGGCCAATCTGCTCAGCCATCTATCCAATCGGGCACCGGCCCCGTGGCCTTGCAAATGTTGGAGCAAAGTGAGAACGTGCAGATACTATGCCAGCAGACGCAGGCCATGCTTGAGTCCAGGCCGAGCTCCTGTCTCATTGCCCAACTTTGCCTATTGGCCGGGCTGGACAGGACAGAAATTCAAAAATTATGCTGGGAATGGATCGATTTCGAAGCGAAAACGATCACCATTCCTCCGGGGACGAGCAACAATGCGACGGCCCTGGTAATTCCCATCGGCAGCGTGGCCGATTTCCTGGCCGAACACAAGCAGAATCTTCTCAATCAGAGCATACTCGTTCCCGATAGGCCCTTCTACGCAAGCGGCCAGGTCCTGGATCTCAATGAAAGAAATTTTGCGATAGCATTTGATGCATTTGCTGACATGGCGAATGATATTTGGAATGGCGAGGCTCCGCCGCCTTGCGCGCGCATGGAAATTGCCAATGGAAATTTGCTTACGCGCATGGTGGTACCGGATTTTTCCTCCATGCAGGAGGAGAGAATTTTGGCCGAACAGCAGAATACCCTGAACGCAAGAATGAACGGTGTGGTGGGAGATGCCTACCTTGGGATTCGAAATTCGGGAATTAGGACCGCCATTTTGCTGCATGTGAATTTTGGCCTATCCATGGAAGAAATTAAAAATCTGCGCTGGGATTGGCTCAATTTCGAAACGGAAACAATTATAATTCCACCCGGCATGGCCGGTAATACACAAAGGGTAACGATCCAAGTTGGGAATAATGGCATGGCGGCGCTTATGCAGCATTTGTCCAGCGAACAATCTCGTTTAGGAGGCACGCGCGCGCGTCACGATCTGGTTTTTGACTTTGCCAATGCCGAATTCGCAAGAGGTTTTGGATTGCAAATTTTTTCCCTGATGAATGCTTTGGGAAATAACGAACAACCCTATGGCCATCGCACCGAGACCGGGGGGCTTAATGAATTGTTTCCGAGTTGGGAGAAGGTTGAAACACCTTCCCTGGGGCTTGACGATCCTTCGCAGTTGCTGTCGAAATTACAGTCCGAGGCGCCACCGCCGCCCTATTACCCACCTCCCCGTTCCGATGCCAATGCGCAACCTGCCGCCTTTCAAGGAGCGCGGGGCTCTGCGGCCATGCACACGGCCACGGGCGCAGCCACGAACGCAGCTACGAGCACGGCCATGGACGCGGCCACGAACATTGACGCGAACGACCTGCGCAATCGACTCCGCGAGAATCTTAGGAATGAACGCGCGGACGTTCAACTCATGGCGGAGCTGTTCCTGTCCGGCCTGAGCGCAGGGGAAATTAAACAATTGCGCTTGGATTGGGTCCACACAAATACTATCAATGGGCCCTGCATTAGAATTCCAGCTGGACAAGTTGGCAATGCAAATGTCATAGTAATCCACATTTCGGACCGGTTCGTCGACTTGCTTAAGTCGCATATAGATGCGAATCGTGGCGAGGGTAGAATTACTGCAATTAATTCCCCAATCTTTAACTACCCCCCGGGTGGGTTTCCGTGGGTTTATAATGTGGTTATTGAAGAGGCGAGGAGTATCGTGAACGAAAATTTCCCCCGCCACATGCAAAGGATGGTAAAGAAGTATAATGCCCTAAATTTTAACGAAATGGTGGAAAAAACGCCAAGCGTTGGAAACATGCTATACACCGATCACATCGCCATGGGTGATGTTTTTCCCAACTTGCCCCATCTCAATCGCTTGGCTCAAGCGAATGCCTTTAACTACTTTACCAGATCTTCGGCGGGCCAGGCTGGAAATGGAACATTTTTCGTCGAACGCAGGGAAAGTGATAAGGCTGCAAAAAGAATCACCGTAAAAAAACAGATCCCGCTTGATTTTTTGCCACTGTCGGACGTGACCGATAATCGGATCCCAGGCAATAGACCTCCCCTGTTCTTCTCTGATCAACCGCCCCTTGCCATGGGAGGTTTTTTTAGTCCCGTCCAAAACGCGAATTCGGATACGAATTTGCCCCGCACGAACTTGCCCGAAAACTCCCCGGAAAACTTAAATTCGGAACCGGATTTGGCCAATATTCCCCCGGAAAATTTGGACTCGGAATCGGATTTGTCCGATACTCCCCCGGAAAATCCCCCGGAAAATTTAGCCTCGGCATCGAATTTGGCCGGTGAAAATTCTCCCGCAAATCTTCCCATAGATTCTTCCACGTATTTTCACACGAAATTCATCGAGAAATTTCCCATGGAATTTTTCGGTTTCAACGAAAACCCCGACGAGCCACCGATCCAGAATTGAGGCCCCATAAACATTCCGTTGGGCGGGGGATTGGCAAAGGGGCGCGGCAGCCCCCTTTGAAACCTCCCAGAGGGGCGCAGCCCCACCGTCAACCGGCGGACCGGGCTTACGGGTCCTGCCCTATGATTTGATTTCCCGGTGCAGCGTGTGCCGGCGCAGGAAGGGATTGTACTTTTTCTTTTCCACCTTCTCCAGCTGCAATTTTTTGTTGCGCGTCGTCATGTAGCGGGACACGGGCTTGCCCTCCGCCTTTGCCTCCGTGCACTCGATGATCACGTGTTCCCTTGCCATGGCCAGGCCGGTTCAATGGATCCTGGCCCGCGGGTCAAGGAAAATTTCTCCCAGCCGTCGATGGGGCGGCAGCCGGCGGGGAAGGATTTGCAAGGAAGAGCCATGGCCTTCCCTTGGCCCTTCGTCCGGTGGACCGAATTGGTGGGGTCCTGACCCTGGGGCCAGGACCCGTAAAACCACATTCCGCCTCCATCTGGAAAAATGACCGAGATGGACCCTGTTGTGCAAGAACTTGACTTCTTGAGGGAAGGGGCGTTCACGGGCGCCGCCCGGCGGAGCGGGCGGTGCCGCGGGCCGGCCCTGATGGCAAAAGAGCCACGCGGGGCGACCTGCGCGCTGCGATGGCAGAAGCATCGCGGCCTCGAGGGCCGGCCGGGCCCTATTGGGGGCTGTGCCCCCAGCTTCGCTTCCCCCGATTATCGATGCACGGCACTCCGTGGGCGGGGGATTGGCAAAGGGGCGCGGCAGCCCCCTTTGAAACCTCCCAGAGGGGCGCAGCCCCATCGTCAACCGGCGGACCTGGTTTACGGGTCCTGCCCGCAGGAGACAAACCCCCTACCTCGCCGCCCCAACCCGGTCCCAGCCGTCGCAGAGGCGGCGGATGGCGCCGTGTTCCCCCACGACGACCAGGACGTCGTTGGCCTGGAGCACCTCTCCGGCGCTGGGCAGGCTGAGCGGT
>JAITSI010000075.1 GCA_031287845.1 Puniceicoccales bacterium | reverse complement strand
TTGTCTTCCTCGGCTATCTCCTGGCCAGCCTGGTCCGCTACGGCCACATGCGCCGCAGGAGGAGACGGGAACTGGTGTGCAGGAACTTGACTTCTTGAGGGAAAGGCCGCTCACGGGCGCTGCCCGGCGGAGCGGGCAGTGCCGCGGGTCGGCCCTGGTGGCGAATAGGCTACGCGGGGCGATCTGCGCGCTGCGATAGCAGAAGCATCGCGGCCTCGAGAGCCGGCCGGGCCCATTTGGGGGCACTGCCCCCAGCTTCGCTTCCCCCGATTATCGATGCTACGGCACTCCGTGGGCGGGGAATTGGCAAAGGGGCGCGGCAGCCCCCTTTGAAACCTCCCGGCCTCCCGGCCGGCCGGGGCCTCGAGAGCCGGCAGGCCCGGTTGGGGCGTTGCCCCCAGCTTCGCTTCCCCCAAGCCATCGGTGCCATGGCGGCAGCCCGCCGTGGAGGGGGGTGCCAGAGGGGCGCAGCCCCATCGCCAACCGGCGGACCGGGTTTACGGGTCCTGGACACGGGAGGGGGCATCGCCCCCGGGAACCGTCGCCATTGCCCGTCGGTCCTGTGCCGCGGCGCTCCGTGGCGCCGGGACCGTTCACAAAGCTCACAATAGGCCGGCGGAAGTGGTTGAATGAAATATTTTTCCGATTTTAGTGGAAATATCACTTTTGCATTGTAAGTTGGGAAAAAATTTACATATCCACGGCCGGAAGGAGCATCATGTTCCAGCTTATACCCCAAACCAATGCCGATGGCAGTGAACCGGAAAAACCATTGGCCGATCGGGATGGGAATCAACTCAAATCACCGCCGCCGGTGAGGACACCCGTTTACCTAAAAAGAGTATCCACGGCGGAGGGAGAAAAACTCGTCCTCGACCAAAATTCCATTCCTATCAATGTCCCCACGTCGTTCATCCCCATGCCACCCGATGCCGGAGATTCCCTACGCCAGTCTTCGCCCCGGGACGCCACTTCGGAAGATGAGGAGCGGGAAAAAATAGGGGGGAAAATGGAAAAAAGGGTAGAGGAGGAGAAAAAAATAGAGGAAAGTGGAAAGATGGAAAAGGGGGAAAAGATAGGGGAAAAGGTGGAAGAAAGGGGAATGATAGGGAAAGAGGGAGGGGAAAGGGCGGAGGGAAAGGGGAAGAAAAATAGCCGTTCATCCAAGCCGCTCGCCATCCTGCGCCTGATCCGGGATGCACTGCTCTACGTGCCCTGCCACATTTTTGACTGGCTGTGCCGCATTTTTGCCCATCTGCGCCACGGAAAAAAAACCTGAGCGGGGACAACCGGGTGGGGCCGCGCCATTCCGCCCCGCGGACCACCATTTTCCCGGGAGAAAAAAGCTTGCCCGGGTTCCGGATCCGCCCACCATGGCCGCCTATGAAGGCTCTAGTGGTGGGTGGGGGAGGCTATCTGGGCAGCCACGTCGTGCGCGGCCTGCTGGATAGGGGACACGGCGCCGTGGTGGTGGACAGCTTTTGCTCGGGCCATCGGGAACTGATAGCGGAGCCGGTCCCCGTGTTCGCCTGCGATGCCGGACTCATGGTGGGAATAGAGGACGTGCTGCGCCAGCAGCCGGTGGACGCGGTGATCTACTGCGCCGGTTTGGCCGACAGCGCCCAGGCCCTGGAAAATCCCTTCCCCTACTACCACAACAATTTCATTGCCGTATTCTACCTGCTCCAGGCCATGCTCTGGCAGAACGTGCGCCGCTTTGTGTTTTCCACGGACTTTTCCGTCTACGGATCCGAGCCGGCGGTGCCCATCACGGAAAAATCCCCCTGCCACCCGGAGGATCCGCTGGGAAAGTCCCAGCGCGCCGTGGAAGATCTCCTGGCCGACCTGGCCCGGGCCAATGGGCTGGGCTACACCGTCATGCGCGTGGGGAACATGGCCGGCGCACTGCCGTCGGGGGAGCTGGGGCCCTGGCCGCGGGGAAGCCAGCGGCTGCTGTCCATGGCCCTGGACGTGGCCCAGGGCATTCGGGAATTTCTACCGGTCCACGGCGATGGGCTGCCCACGGCCGACGGCTTTCCCGTGCGCGACTACGTGCACGTGAGCGACGTGGTGGACGCCTACCTGTCGGCGCTGGGCCGCATCCCCGACCGCGGAGGAAATTGCTTTCTGCTGGGAACGGGCAGGCCGGTTTCCGTGGCCCAGGTGGCCAGGAAGGTGGAGGAGGTGACCCACCGGCCCGTCCCCGTGCGCGTTGTGGCGGCGCCCAGTCCCCGTCCGTCCTCCATCTACGCGGACGCGGGCCAGACGCGGCAGGCACTGCACTGGTCCCCGCGCCATGACCTCACCGCCATCGTGGAGTCGGAGTGGCGCTGGCGGCTGGGCAAGGGAAGCCAGCTGGCGGGGGAAGAGGGCTGACGGAATCCGCGGCCCATGCGGCGAATTGCCCTAGTGCTGGCGGCCAATGCGCTGCTCGCCATCCTCCTCCTGCGCGAGGGTGGCGGCGGAAAGGAGGAGACGGGTCCCGCGGCGCTTGCCGTGGAAAAGATCTGCCTGCCCGACGGGGCGGAGCTGGAGCGGCGGGGCGAGTCCTGGTGGCTGGTAAAGCCGTTTGCATGGCCGGCCGCGGCCCTGCCGCCGGAATGGCTCGTGCCATCCCATGGTAGCCCCCTGTTCCGGCCGGAGGAGGGACGCTGGCAGGATCTGCTGGAGCGGAGGCTGGTCTGGCACGGGCCGGGGCCGCTGGACCGCATCCAGCTGTGGCGCGAGGACGGGCTGGCGCTGCTGGAGAGGAGAAACGGCGGCTGGCAGCTGCTGCCACGGGGGGACCTGGACGGGGAACGGCTGCAGCGCTGGCTGGAATCGCTGCGGACGCTGGAGGTGGGCGAGCCGGTGGAGGAAGTGCCGGGAAACGCCGTGGCCGTGCTGCTATTGGAAGGGCCGCTGGCGGCGCAGCGCCAGCGCATAGAATTCTTTCGCGGAGAAGAAGGCAGGGGCCGGGTGCGGGTAAACGGCGGGGCCCTATTTTCCCTGGCCGGCGGGGACTGGGAGTCCGTCCTGCGGGAAATGGACTCCCTGCGCTCCCGGCGGCTATTTCCGGCGGCGGGGCGGTCGCGGCTGGTCTGGGAGGACAGGGACGGCGTGGTGCTCTGGCAGCGCGACGGCGAACGCTGGGTGCGCATTCCCAGCAATGGAGCGGTGGAGGAGGTATCGGCGGCGGCAGCCGGGGAATTTTTTCAAAAACTGGACCGGCTGGAGTGGGAAAATGGACAGCGCAGTGGGGAGTGCGCCGGCGAGGCGGCCCTGTCCGTTGACGGCCATCGGCTCCAGCTGGGTCCCGCCGGCGAGGACGGACGGTGCATGGCCTGGGATGGGGAGCGCTGCCTCACCCTGGACGCGGAGGAGGTGGATGGGCTGCGCCGGCTGCTGCGGGGGGAGGGGTCAGCGGCGCCGCTGCCAGCGGATGAGGAAGGCCAGGGCCAGCAGAGCGGCGGGGCCGAAAAGTAAAACGCGGCCCACGTGCCGGAGCTGGGTCCGGGAAAGATGTAAACGAAATTCGTCGGGAGGCGACTCTTCCGGGGGCCGGCAATTTCCCAGGAGATGGTTGGCCAGCTGCTGAAAAAATAGCTGGTTTCCCAGCAGGGTAAAGTGCCGGTTGGAAAGAAAGTCGCCGCCCACAACGGCCAGCTCCCCGGCGGGGAGGCGGATGGGAAGCGCGTCCCCCAGGGCAGGCGCGGCGAGGACGGCGACGGGGAAGGGAGGATGGCCGGAAAATTCCAAAAGCGCGGTGACGCTCACCTGGCCAGCTCCGCCCAGATCCTCCCGCACCTGGCGCACGGAGTCAAACTGCACGGGCAGGCGGTAGTCCAGCAGCGGCCGGAGGAAGTCCACGGCGGCGAAGCGGCGCACGGCCACCCCCTCGTCCCACTCCGCTGGAATTTCCCTGGGCCCGGCCGCGTCCGCCAGCACGTTCCACTGGAAGAGCAGGTCCTCCAGCCCGGCCCGGCTTTCCGGAGTCAGGAGCAGCAGCAGGCGGCCCTGGCGCTCGGAGAGGAAGCGCTGCAGGGCCACCTGCTCCGAGGGTGTAAACGGGGAGCGGGGATCGGCGATGAGCAGCAGGCAGTTCCCGGGCTCCCGCGCCGCCAGCTGGCCAATTTCCACGGATTCCGCCTTCCAGCCCTGCTGGCCGATCCAGAGCCGCAGCCGGGCAAGGCCACCGTCCGAGCGCCACTGGTCCGGGGAGCGTTCCCCGTGGCCCCGGGAAAAGAAAATTGTGGGCGGATTGGGGTTCGCCAGCGAGCGCATGGCGGCAAGCAGGGCGGTCCCGAAGGAAAATCCCCGGACCTCGCCGTTGCGCAGGATGTAGCAGGACGGGGCGGCCAGGCCGATGATGCGGTCGCCGGCGCGGAGGAAGAGGCCGCTGGAAACGGGCTGCGGGGAAAACCAGCGGCGCAGGTGGCCGCCCTGGCGCATGCGGTGGAGGAAGGCGTAGGAAAAGGAAACGCCGCCCCGGGCCATGGCGACGCGGGTATTTTCCAAAAAAACCTGCAGGGCGGTGCGCAGGGCCTCCGCCTCCTCAAAGCCGTCGCCGTCGTCGTAGACAACGTAGAACTGCAGCGGCTCGGCCAGGGCCAGGGACCGGGCCAGGGCAATGCACTCGCGGGGAGCTTGCAGCGTGGAGGAGGCGCCGAAGCGGTGGGGGTGGAGCCAGGCGAAGCGGTTGGCCAGGACGAGGAATAGGGAAAGGGAGAGGAACAGGGACCAGCGGCAGAGACGGCGCCGGAACCGTGCGTGGCGAAAATCATCCCGCCGGGCCATGGGGAATTTCTAGCCGCCGGAGAAGTCCTTGCACGCAAAAACGCTCAGGGACGGCGCAGGAGAAAGGTGGCGCAGCAGAGGAGGAGGCCGGTGAGACCGCCGTAGCAGAGCAGGGTGCGGCCGTCAAATATGCCCCACTGGAACTCGGAAAGGACGGTAAATACCTCCTGGCGCGCGAGAAAATGCTGCAGGCCGGTCCACTCGCCCAGGGAGGTGGCCTGGGCCAGGGCACGGGGGGCGAAGAGCAGGCAGAGCAGGGACAGGAACGTGCCGGTTCCGGCAACGATGGGCTGGCCGGCGACCGTGCTCCAGAGGATTCCTACGGCGACGTGGAGCGCCTGCACCAGTGCGAGAAATGCGATATTTTGCAACAGCTCCGCACCGGTGGCGAAGGGAAATGGCAGGTACAGTCCCCGCTGGGCCAGGGCCGGCAGGAGCAGGGCCAGGACCCAGAGCAGGAGAACGTGGAGCCAGCAGGAGAAGAATTTGCAGCAGACGATGGCGGCAGGGCCCAGGGAGGCCGTGAGCAGCGTGTCCAGGGTGCCCAGCAGCCGCTCCTCCGCGACGGTGCGCATGGTCAACGGCGGCACAAGCAGCAGGGTACCCATCCAAAATGTTTTCATCCAGAGGCAGATGGGACGGACGAACTGCGCCTCCCGGTGGAAAAATTGCAGCACGAGCAGGAATAGGCAGCCCTGGAGCAGGAGGAATAGGGCACCGACGGCGAGCAGGGCCGGCGAGAGGATCTGCTGGCGCAGTTCGTGGAAGAGGAGGGCGCTGCGCTTCATGGCGGTCCGGAGCTGTGCCGCGTGGCGGCGAAGAAAATGCTTTCCAAGAGGGGGACGTCCCGCTCCCAGCGGAGCAGAAGTCCCTCCCGGGTCAATGTTTGCACCACGCGGCCCCGCACCTCATCCGATTCCTGCAGGGCAAGTACGTAGCCGATGCCATCCCGGCGGCGGATGCAGCTTTCCACGCGAACACCTTCCAGCTGGGCCAGCTGGGCGGCGCAGCCACCCTCGCCCCGGGTCTGGCCGTGCCAGATGTGCCAGGATCCGGCGAGCAGCGACCGGCTCAGGTCCTGGCGGGTGCCATCGGCGATGAGCCGGCCCCCGTTGAGGATGAGCAGGCGCTGGCAGAAGGCGTCCACCTCGCCGAGCACGTGGCTGGAGAAGAGAACGGTGGGGGAAAGGGGCAGGTGGGCCAGCAGCTGGCGCAGTTCCCCAACCTGGCAGGGGTCAAGGCCGGCGGTCGGCTCGTCCAGGAGAAGGACCCGCGGCTGGCCCAGCAGGGCATCGGCCAGGCCAACCCGCTGCCGGTAGCCCCGGGAAAGCTTGCCGATGGCGCGGTGGCGGACCCGCGTCAGGTCGCAGAGCTGCAGCGCCTGGGCAACGGAGCGGTCGCCGCCGGCCAGCTCCTTCCACCGGGCCCGCAGGCGCAGGTACTGGACCACGCTCGCGTGGGCGGGCAGGGCATCGCTTTCCCCCAAAAATGAGAGAAAGTGGCCGGGAGGTGGGCCAAGGCGGGCAAGGGAACGGCCATCCAGGTAGACTTCGCCGCTGGAGCCGTCGATGAGCCCGGCCAAAATTTTCAGGGTCGTGGTCTTTCCCGCCCCGTTGGGCCCCAAAAAGCCAACGATCTCTCCCCGCTCCAGGGAGAAGGTCAGACCGTCGATGGCCCGCCGCCGACCGAAGTCGCGGGTCAGGTTGCGCACCTCCACCACCGCACCCACGGTACGAGGAAAGGGGAAATGGGCCATTTGTCGAGCCATCCCGGCAGCTTTTTGCCGTTCCCGTGCCCAAGGCCGGGAAAATGAGCAGCCGGGCAGGGCCGGGAAGCCGCAATGGCGCAGCGGAAAAGGATGGCTCCGCATTTGCCCCGCCCCCGGCGCCGGTATCGGCGCCGGGGGCGGGGGGTGGGGGGGGAGGGGTAGGGGTAGGAGTAGGGGAAGAAGGCGAAGATTTCTCACTAAACCTTTGACGGTGTATTTTGTGAATAGCTTAGGAATAAACAAGCGTAACGAATTCGGCTTTTACCCAAAAAAGCGTGAATGTAGTGCTCCAGTTTGACCCCACGCTTTCCTTCGAATTTTTGTGAAGGCGAGGGGACTTTCATGAAAGCAAAAAATTCGATTCCGTTTCTGCTCGTGGTGGACGGGGACGGGGAACTGACCCAGGGGCTGGTGCGGCACTTTCTCCAATCCCACCTAGGGGCAATCGGCGCCACCACGCTGCGCGAGGCCAGCCGGGTCCTGGCCGACCATTTCATTAATTTGATGGTGCTTAACACGGCGGTACAAGAGGAGTCCGGCATTGAATTTCTCGAAAGATTGCAGCGCAATGGCCAGCACGTGCCCACGATCTTCATTGCCGACCGCCATTCCCAGACGGACCGGCTGCGCGCCCTGGAGGTGGGGGATGACATTTTGCAAAAGCCTCTGCACGTGAGGGAATTGGTGGCCCGGGTCTACGCGGTGCTGCGCCGGGCGGAAACGTCCCGGGATTGGCATTTGACTGAAAATGCGACCCTCCACGACGAGCCATTTGAATTTGCCGGTGCGACGGTCCATCCCCGGGACCTGAGGGTGTCATTTCCCGGTGGAAAGATTGAGGTCGTTGGAAAGAAAGAGCTGGGGCTAATGGCGGTCTTTTCCTCGACTCCCGGTGTCATCCTTGCCAGAAAAGACGTGATCCACCGGGTCTGGGGCCTCTACGCCAACATCCGCAGCCGCTCCCTGGACCAGTACGTGGTGCGCATCCGCCACCTGTTCCGCAGCAACGGCTGCTCCGCCATCGATGCCCTCCGCACCGTCCACGGCATCGGCTATCTCTACGTCGGGGAACGGGAAGTGTCGGCGCGGCCGCCGGTCCTCTTGGAAGAACATGGAGCCCGCGGCAGCCGCCGGGAGAGAAAAAAGGAAGGCCACCCGCTGCTCGTGGGAAATAGTTGACGGCGCAGGGAAATTTTTTTTCGAAAATTTTTTTGCCCACCGCGGATCCGGGGAAGGTGGCCATATCCCCTCGCCAATCCCTCGCCGGCGGGACGCCGCGCCGCCGGTGTCCCGTGGAGGCGCTATCCGGGAAAAACAAAAAACCAAAAAAACGGGCCGGGCCGGTACCCCCGGCTAATTTTGCCGTCGCCAGGTGGCTGCCCGATGTCTATGCATAGCACCGTGGACATTTCCTCTCCGGCGGATTCTATCCCTCCCGGGGATGGCATCCGGCGACCTGCGGTTTCCATCCTCATCCCCGTCCATAACGCGGCCCCGTACCTGCGCCGCTGCCTGGACAGCGCCCTCGGCCAGACCTTCCGCGACACCGAGGTCGTCTGCGTGGACGACGGCTCCACCGATGGCAGTTCGGCAATTTTGGACGAGTACGCGGCACGGGACCCGCGGCTGCGGGTCATTTTTCAAAAAAACCACGGCGCCCTCCACGCCCGCTCCGAGGCGGCCAGGGCAGCTCTGGGCGAATACTTTCTCTGCCTGGACGCCGATGACCGATTCCGGCCCGGCATCGTGGAGCAGGCGGTGGCCGTTGCCCGGCATCGCGCCGTGGACGTGGTGGAATTCTCCGTCACCATCCGCCGCCATGGCTTTTTCCAACGGCGCCGCCGCTGGTACTGGGGCAGCCCAAAGCGCTGGCTCATCGACCGGGTCCTGGTCCAGCCGCGGCTTTTCGCAAATGCCGTCCGCTGCCATATTAGCTGCTTGCTATGGAACAAATTGGTCCGCCGGGAAATTTTTCTGGCCGCCGACGGAGACATTCCACCCGCGGTGCGGGCGACAAAGGTGCATTTCCGCAATGACACATTTTTTTGCACCCTTTTGCTGAATCGCGCGGCCAGCTACACGGCAATTTCCGCCATCGGCTGCGACCATACCATCTGGTCCACCTCCGTCAGCTGGCTGGAAGAGAGCGATTTTTCCCAATATTTGCGGATGCTGGATGAATTTTTCCTGTGCCTGCACACGCTGTACCGGCTGGTTCCAAACTCCCTGCGCACCAGCCTGCTCCGCTTCTATCTGGGCGTTGCCATCGGCTACACCGGCCGCTGGCGGCGCTTTCTCCTTCCCCAGCGGCTGATTGCCTGGCAGCGGCTCATGGACGGCTTTCAGTTCGAAAAACGGGCCAGCATGATCTTCACCACATTTTTCTTCGGCAACGGGAGACATCTCAAGCGGCTCAGCAAAAATTTGCGCCGCCGCAGGACATTGGCACTGTGCCTGCGGGAATGGGGCCGGTGGATTTTGTGCCGGTTCCGGAAGGCTCCGGGGAAATGAGGGCCGGGTCCAGGCCAATGGCGGGAATGGAAATCGGCCGCGGCCGCCGGCGGCGCTGGGCAGAAAAAATCTCCGTTGCCAGCGGCGGAGAATTGGACTTCATCGGCGCCGTGGCCACCGTCGGCTGGGTTTGCTGCGCCGGCGCGCGGCGGAAGGGTAGCGCAGGCGGGGTGGGCCCACGGACCTAGGAAAGGCCATGGCACTATTTGGCAAGCCGAAGTATTCCACCGTTGCCACCGGCCGGCGCCGGGAAATTCCCGCCGACACCTTTGTCCGCTGTCCAATTTCCGGAGAAGTGGTCTATCGCAAGGATCTGGATGACAATTGGCAGGTCGTTCCCCGCAGCGGCTACCACTTTCCCCTGGCCGCGCCGGACCGAATTCGGCTCCTGCTGGACCCGGACTCATTCGAGGAAATGGATCGGGAGCTGCGGAGCGGTGACCCGCTGCACTTTGCCACGGATCGGCTGTCCTACGCGGCAAAGCTGGAGGAAAATCGAGCCAAAACCGGCCTGGACGAGGCGGTAATTGGGGGAATTGGGCGGCTGGAGAAAAGGCCCATTTCGCTTGCCGTGATGGACTTTCGCTTTCTCGGCGCCAGCATGGGCTCCGCCGTGGGGGAGCGCATCACCCGCGCCGTCGAGCGGGGAGTGGAGCGGAAAATGCCCGTGGTCATCGTCTGCACCTCGGGGGGGGCCCGCCTCTACGAGGGCATCATGAGCCTGCTGCAGATGGCCAAGGTCAGCGCCGCCCTTGCCCGCCTGGCCGCGGCCCGCCAGCCCTACATCGCCGTGCTGACCAACCCCACCATGGCCGGCGTCATCGCCAGCTTTGCCTCGCTGGGGGACCTCATCCTGGCCGAGCCCGGTGCGCTGATCGGTTTCGCCGGTCCACGGGTGATCCGGGAAACCACCCGCCAGGAGCTGCCGGCCGGATTCCAGACCGCGGAATTTTTGCTGGAACACGGCCTGCTCGACCAGATCGTTCCCCGCCACCGGCTCCGTTCCCGCATCGGCCACTTTCTCCGCCTGCTGCGGGGACCGGCCCCGGCGGAGGGAGATTTTAACAAAAACATTGCCATCGGTCCCCATTCCCCGTAGGCTGGGTCATGTACCTTTCCCACTTTGGATTGGCAAGGCAGCCCTTTGCCACCGTCCCGGACCCGGAATTCCTCTACCTGAGCCCCCGCCACGGCACCGCGCTGGTGCACCTGCGCCACGGCATCGAGCAGCGGAAAAACTTTACCGTCCTCACCGGCGGCGTGGGCTGCGGCAAGACGATTCTCCTCAAGGAGCTGCTGCGGCACCTGCCGACGGCAAAGTACTGGCAAATCGTGCTCAAGGCGCCGGCGCCGGACGCGGCTACCCTCTACCGGCACGTGCTCCAGGGCCTGGGGGAAGATCCCGGCTCCCGCTCCATGCTGGAGCTGGCCGAGGAAATTGAAAAAGCCCTGCAGCGCTCGGAAAAGGCGGGCCAGGACGTGGTGCTGGCCATCGACGAGGCGCAGACCTACTCGCCGGCGATGCTGGAGCACGTGCGCCTGCTCAGCAACCTGGGCCCCGGCCTATTGACCGTCCTCTGCGGCCAGCCGGAGCTGCGCAGCCTGCTCCGGACAAAAAATCTGCACCAGCTGCGCCAGCGCATCGGCGTCTACTACCACCTGGGGCCGCTGGGCCTGGGCGACACGGGCCGCTACCTGCGCCACCGGCTACGCAGGGCGGGGGGCCGGGTCGCCATTTCCTTTCTAGCCCGACTGGCCATCCACCGGGCATCCGGCGGCGTTCCCCGCATCATCAATGCCCTGGGGGACAGGGCCCTCCTGGCGGCCTACGTCCGCGACGGCCACGGGGTGCGGCTTCGGGACGCGCGGCGTGCAATCCGGGACTTTCGGAGGCTGTGATGACACTGATTCATGAGGCGGAGAAAAGGCGGGCCGCGGGCAAGGCGTGGAAGGGGACCCGGCGGCGCTGGTCCGTCCGGGCCGCTGTTCTGGTCGCCCTTGCCCTGGGCCTATGGCAGTGGGAAAATCTGCCGTGGGCCGGGAAAATTTTGGCGCGGGAGTCGCGGGCTCTGGGCGGAAAGGTCCTGGCCTGGGAAAAGTCGCTGGTGGGAAGGTTTTCCCAGCAGCGGCAGAGGGCTGCGGGGAAGGAGATGGTGCCGCCCCGGGAACCGCCGGCGGGGACTCCTTCGACAGCGCCGCTGCCGTTGGCGCAGGCGGAGCCGGCCAGCGCTGAAATCGTCGCAATCGCCGAATTTGTCGAAATCGGCGGGCCGGTGGAATCTCCCGCAATGCACTTGGAAATCGTGGCCCACCCCGCCCCGCCGCGGCGGGGCCCCCACGCTCCTGCACCCTTCCGCCAGGGACCGGCCGGTCCGCCGCGGCACAGGGAGAGGGAACGGCACCACGGCGACGGGGAACGGCACCGGCGGGGCGAGGAACGGTGGCCCGGGGAAAGGGAAATGCACCGCGGTGACGGAGAATGGCACCACGGGGATGGGAAGCGGCACCGCGGCGACGGAGAACGGCGGGAGGAGTCCTGGCCAATGCCACCGCCCCAGCTGCCGGATGGTCCTGTCCTGGCGGCCGCCGAAATGGATTGGTCTACGGAAAAGGCACTCCCCATCACGCCGGTGGGCACGCCCGCCTCCGCGTTCCGCACGGCCCTGTGGAGCTGGATCAAGGGGGTACGGCCGGAAAAGACTGGGCCGCAGCCGGTCGCAGGCGAAGGATCGGAAACCGCTCCGGGCCATGGGGAGAAGGGTCATTCCGTCCAGCGCTCCAACGGCATGCACCTGCTTGCGCTCACCATGCGGGAGCAGGTGGCACGGCTGGACGTGCGGGGCGTGCAGGTGGAGGCGTACTCTTCCCGGGCGCTGATCAACGGCCACATTGTCCAACAGGGGGAACGCATCGCCTGCGAGGGGAAGCGGGGCCTGACCTTCTGCGGCGTGGTGAACGGGGAACTGCTATTCCGCGACGATGCGGGCAACGAGCACCGGCGTAGCCTGCGGGGATCGGGACCGTAAATGGCAATTGCTGGGGACTACGGCCGCTATTTTTCCGCCAACCGGCGCATGGTGCTGGTCCCCTGCTGCGTGCTATTTCTCCACATCCTGGGACTGCTCATCCTGTCCAGCGCCAGCCTGTCCTTTGAGGGATCAAACTACCTGCTGCGCCAATGCCTCTGGCTGGCCGCCGCCCTGCCGGCCGGCGCCATCGCCCTGGCCTTTCCCCTGCGCCGGCTGGAGGGCCGGGGAAAAATCTTCTACGCCCTTGCCGCCGTCCTGCTCGTTGCCGTGCTCATTCCCGGCGTTGGCCGCGCCGTCAACGGCTCCCGCCGCTGGCTGAGCCTGGGCATGGTCCACTTCCAGGTTTCCGAATTCGCCAAGCTGGCCCTGGTGCTATTCCTCGCCGACCACCTGGCCGGGCTGCGGGACCGGGCGCGCCATCCGTGGCACGGCTTTGCCCTGCCCTGCCTCTGGATCGCCGCCCTGGCCGGGCTCATTCTCCTCGAGCCGGACTACGGGGCCGCTGCCCTATTCCTGCTCGTCGGCCTGGCGCTGCTCTTCCTCAACGGCGTCCCCCTGCGTCCCCTGCTCCTCTGCGCCGCCCTGGCCTGCCTGCTGCTGGCCATCTTCATCGCGCGGAATCCGGTGCGCCTGTCCCGCATCCTGTCCTTCCTCGACGTCGAATCCACCCGGCAGACCGGCTCCTACCAGCTCTGGCAGGGCATGGTCGGCCTCCAGTCCGGTGGCTGGTGGGGCCTGGGCCTGGGCAACGGCCGCCAGCAGCTCTTCTACCTGCCGGAAGCGCACACCGACTTCATCTTTCCCGTTCTCGCCGAGGAGCTCGGCTTTGCCATGGCCCTCGCCGTCCTGGCGGCATTTTTCATCATCTTTTTCCTGCTCTGGATGGAAATCTACCGCATCCCCTCGCCCTTTCTCTTTCTCCTGGCCATGGGCATGCTGCTGTTCCTGATCCTGCAGGCGGCCATCAATCTGGCCGTCGTGATGGGCCTGCTCCCCACGAAGGGCATGGCCCTGCCCCTGATCAGCTACGGCGGCTCCAACCTGGTCCTTGTCTATACCTTCCTGGGCCTTCTGCTCAACTGCCTGCGCACGGCATTTTTCTGGAAGGAACGGGAGGAGACGGATGGAAACTTTTCCCAGGAACCATAGCATCCGGTCCAGCGGAAGTGGGTCCCGGGGAGCTGCCCCGCCCCCTTTGCCAATTCCACCGCCCGCGGCATTGATAATCGGCAAAGCAGGAAAGAAATGGAGCTGGAGACAAAACTCCCCGCCGAATTCCCCATGCGGGAGAAAATCCGAAAGCCGAGAGGTCGCCGAAAAGGTAAAAACACAATGGAGAAGGGCAATTGGGAAAGGTGCTGCCCGCCGGGCTGCTCCGGGAGCTGGGGTGGCTGACGGGACTCGAACCCGCGACCCTCGGAACCACAATCCGATGCTCTAGCCAACTGAGCTACAGCCACCGTCGCCGCTATGGGGCAGTAAAGGACCGGGGCTGTCAATCGCATTTTCCCCATCGCCGAAGAAATGAACCTCCAGCATGGCGCAAAGTGCGTGGTAGACGGGAAGATGCAGCTCCTGGATCCGGTGGGTCTGCGTCTCCGGCACGGAAATGCAGCGGTCGCAGAGACGCCGCAGCGGCTCGCCGCCCATGCCGGTCAGCCCGACCACCCCCATGCCCTTGGCCCGGGCCACGGTGCAGGCGTGGAGCACGTTGGCCGACCGGCCCGACGTGGAAATGGCCAGCAGCGCATCTTCCCGGCGGCCAAGGGCAAAGACGAGCTGGGCAAAGGTCAGCTCCGCGCCCCGGTCATTGGCAAAGGCGGTCTGGATGGCAGTAAAATCCGGCAGCGGAATGGCAGGAAGCGCCCGCTGCAGCCCTTCCCCCAGCGGCTGGGGCAGCCGTTCCCGCCAAAATTTTTGCAGCCGGCGGGGAAGGCGAAATCCCTTGAGCAGTTCCGCCGCCACGTGTCCCGCGTCGGCCGCGCTGCCGCCGTTGCCGCAGATGAGCAACTTGCCACCGGCTCCAAAGCAGCGGCACAGCAAGAGCCGAACCCCGTCCAGGTCCTCCGCGCACGGCGACAGCGCCGGATAGTTGACCAGCAGGTCCGCCACGATCGCAGCCACGGCGGCCGGAATTCCAGTCATTTCATGGTGAGCATGTTTCGTGCCCGCTTGATGAGCCGGGTAACTCGCCGCTGGTCCTTGGCCGACAGCCCCGTGTCGCCGCGGGGTTGAATTTTTCCGGTCTCCGTCACAAAGCGGGCCAGCTCCTGCGAGTCCAGCCAGGTCAGCGTGGCCACGTTCTTTCCCGGTCCCTTTTTGCTTCCCTCTTCCACCTGGGCCAGGCTCTGCCCCTTTGCCAATCCGGGCAAGATTTTTCTACAAAAAAAATAGCCCGACCCAGCGGGAAAGATTCTTTCCCGCGCATGCGGCGCGCAACCCACAGCATCCCATTCCCCAGGCCTCGTCCGGCCCTGGAGGTCTGGAGGTCTGGAGGCCGGGAGGTCTGGAGGTCGCAAAGGGGGCTGCCGCGCCCCTTTGCCAATCCCCCGCCCACGGAGTGCCGCCGCATCGACAATCGGGGGAAGCGCAGCTGGGGGCAAAGCCCCCAAAAGGGCCCGGCCGGCCCTCGAGGCCTAGAGCTTCGCTTCGGATTGTCGGACAGACGGGTCCATTTGCCCATTGACAGGGGCCATGCATCTCCAT
>JAITSI010000022.1 GCA_031287845.1 Puniceicoccales bacterium | reverse complement strand
GCCCATTTGGGGGCCCTGCCCCCAGCTTCGCTTCCCCCGGCCCGTTGCTTGCCGTGTAGCATTTTATGGAGAAGGGAATGCTTTCTTAAATGGACAGTATTCTACTTGAGGGAAGGGCCTCTCACGGGCGCTGCCCGGCGGAGCGGGCAGTGCCGCGGGCCGGCCCTGATGGCAAAAGAGCCACGCGGGGTGACCTGCGCGCTGCCCATGGCATCCGCCATGGCAGAAGCATCGCCCAGCACCCCATTCTATCATCTCCTGGGGTTGGGCCGGCCCGCCAGCCTTGGATGGAACCGTCCGCAACGCCCGTCCGGCCGGCGTCCCGAGCGAAGCGAGGGGGCCTCGAGGGCCGGCCAGGCCCTTTTGGGGGCTTTGCCCCCAGCTTCGCTTCCCCCGATTATCGATGCTACGGCACTCCGTGGGCGGGGGATTGGCAAAGGGGCGCGGCAGCCCCCTTTGGAACCTCCCGGCCCGGTTGGGGGGCGCTGCCCCCAGCTCCGCCATGCTCCGTTTTCCCCAAGCCATCGGTGCCGTGGCAGCGGCATTTCGCGTGGGGGGCCAGGGGGGCGCCGCCCCACCGTCAACCGGCGGACCGGTTTTACGGGTTCTGGCCCAAACCCAATGGACGGGGGTGACCTTTAGCGCAGGAAGGGAAAGATGCGGAACAGGGGCCGGCCGATGATGGCTCGGAGTGGGATGGGGCCGAAGAAGCGGCTGTCGTAGCTATTTCCCGAGTTGTCGCCGAGGACGAAGGCCGTACCATCCGGCACGGCGGTGGGGATTTTTAGAAGTCCCAGTGGAAAATAGCCGGCGAAGGGTGGAATGCGGGCATTGTTGCGGGCCATGGGCTGGGAAAAATTTCCGGGGGCGCCGTTGACCCGGAGCTGGCCGTCGCCGATGGCCAGGACATCGTCGCCCAGCCCCACCAGCCGTTTGATGTAGTAGCGGTCGTCCGGGTGGAGCTGGGGGACGTCCCGGGTGGCAAACACCAGCGCCTCTCCCCGCCTCGGCCGTCGGTAGTGGGGTGTGAGCCGGTCCACGAGCAGCACGTCGCCGTGGATGAGGAGGAAGCGGAGCAGGGAATCGCCGGCCCGCAGCGAAACGCCGGTGGGCAGAACCGGTCCCCCGGGGTCATTCTCCGCGGCAATCGGCACCTGCCAGAGCCGGACTCCGGGCGCCATTCCGGGAAAGAATCGGCGCAGGAGCAGACTTTCCAGGTCGAAGTCCTCCGGAACGGTGAACGTGACGGGCCTGCCGCCCACCAGCAGCCGATGGCGCCGGCGATGGACCGGCCAGATGGCGAAGCGGCGCTGGACAACGCTTTCGTAGGGAAGGATGGATCCCTGGCGTCGGGCCCGGTCCGCCCCGTTGAGGGGAATGGCCACTTCGCCGGCGCTGGGACTTTTAATGTCGTACAATTTTCCGCCCCGGAGCAGGGCCGTGGCCCAGTTTGCTCCCCCCTCCGCCCGCAGCTCCGACGCCATGCCCCGGTGGGAGGGCCACATGGAATTGGTTGGGATGGAGAATGGCTGAATGAGGAAGGCGCGGACGGCCAGCGCGACGATGGCAGCCAGCAGAAAACTTTCCCCATTTTCGGCGATTGGCCTTGCCGGCCAGAGATTTCCCCCGTGGTCCCGCAGCAGTTCCCGCACCCGGTCCCGGCCTTGCTGGGAAAGAATTTTCCTGCCCCGGAGCAGGCTTTCCATCTCTCCCGCCGCCTCCGCCGGCAGTAAATCCTTTCGCAGCCGATACACGCGCCGCAGGCAGCGCAGCAGGTTCCGATCCCGGCGCCGGTCTCCGTGGCCGCGCCACCGATCCCGCCAGCTGCCCATGCGGGGGCAGGCTAGGAGAAAATTTTTCTCCCACAAGGAAAACATTGCCATGGCGTGCGTAAAAAACTTGACGGCCCATTTTCCTTCCCTCAGATGCCCTCTTCCGTGTGGTGGTGGCGCGCAGGAGGGGATGGGGAGGATGATCTACGCCGCTTGCAGCGGGCTTTGGGCCATGGCTTTCGGGATCTGTCCCTGCTGCGGGCGGCGCTCGCCCAACCGTGCGGCGGCCGTCGCTGCGCTGCGGTTTTCCGGGAACGGCTGGAGTGGCTGGGCAATTCCCTGCTGACCGCCCTGCTCACCGAAGAGCTCTACCGGTGCTATCCGGACCGGGGCGAGGGGGATCTGGCCTGCTACCGGACCGCGCTGACCGGTGGCCGTTTCCTGGCCGACTTGGCCCGCGAGTACTCCATCGACTGCCACGTGCCGGGCCCAGGGGTTTCCCCGGGCCGGGACCGGGATGCCCTCCTGGGAAATGCACTGAAGGCCGTGGTTGGCGCCATTTTCCTGGATTCCCACCATGGGCGCATGCGCCAGGTTGTGCTGCGCTGGTATGAGCCCCTATCCCGGCGACTGGAGGCGGAGCTGCGGCGGAACAATCCCAAGGGCCGTGTCCAGGAGCTGATTTCGTCGCTGCAGCCCAATTCCGCCCTGGACTACCGGCTCATCGCGGAAAAGGGCGAGGACCAGGAGAGAATCTATAGCGTGGCACTCTACTGCGAAAAGGAGCTGCTGGGCATCGGCTCGGGGACGAGCAAGAAGGTTGCCGAGAAGAATGCCGCCTTTCACGCCCTGGAAATCATTTTGCAGCGGACGAAGATGCCCCGCGGCTAGGGTCAGGACCCGTAAAACCACATTCCACCTCCATCTGGAAAAATGACCGCCATGGACCTGTGGCGCAAGGACTTGATTGGATGGAACCGTCCGTGGCGCCCGTCCGTCCGGCGTCCCGAGCGAAGCATCGCGGCCTCCAGGGCCGGCCGGGCCCTTTTGGGGGCGTCGTCCCCAGCTCCGCCATGCTCCGCTTCCCCCAAGCCATCGGTGCCATGGCGGCAGCACGCCGCGGAGGGGATGGCAGAGGGGGCACAGCCCCACCGTCAACTGGCGGACCGGTTTTACGGGTCCTGACCTCTAGGGTTAGGGCCTGTAAATTTGTTGGGTGTTCCCGGGGGAGGGGGGCAGTCTTCCCTGCCAATCCTTTCCCCGCGGAGTGCCGTACCGTCCGGCGCTGGCCCGGAAAGACGGAGCGGAGGCCGTGCCGTCGGATGGGCTTGGCCGGCCACCGGGGCCCAGGGCAGGGGGATGCGGCGGTCCCATTTGGATCCGCAGGCGGTGAATTGAATTCCTGGAATCGGGCCCCCGGCTGTTTGGGTAAAAAAATCGCTAGACTTCGCCGTCCTACTGGCGGTGAAAATTTCTGTGCCCTCCGCGGCGGCGGCGGCCGTTGCCCTCACCGTCTGTCCGCGCCGCTGGCTTTTTGCCAAATGGCCAGAGCATGCGGAGCAATTTCTTCAGCAGGGAGCAGCCCGCGCACTTCTTTGCCTCCGGGAGTGGCCGCCGTTGGATTTCCTGGCGCTGGACCGCCTGGTCCTGGCCGTGGCGGCGGCGAATCTGGCTGCGCTGCCCCTGGCCGGTCCTCCTCTTTTCCTCCGGCTCGGCCAGGGCCGTGGAGTACTCTTTCCGTTCCCTCTCCGGCCGTTCTCCCTGGAACGGGAGAATTGTGGCGCCGTCGCAGGGGCCGATGGCGGGGCTGGCCCCCTGGGACCCGGCCGCCTTCCGTGCGTTGGCCACGATCGGGTTCCTCCGCCTCCGCGGGGAACGGGCCGATTCTTCCCGAGCCGGCTGTTCCGGGCGGGACTCTGTGAATTCAGGCATCTTACTTACCTCCTAGTATGGCGCTGGCACTTTGGAGAAAAACATTGCCGGGGCCCAAAAAATGCCCCTATCCAAGCCCATCGCCACGGGTGAGCGGACCTCATTCCACGCGCAAACCCCTCGGCTCCGGCGGTCTTCCGCTCCCACCGCATTATACCAGACAATTTCCTTGACCCTGTCGAGAAAAAATTGCATCGCTGGCTGCCGTGGACGCTCCGGGCGACATGCTGGAACACCTATTTGCCCTGCAGGAGAAGTTGGGCAGGCGCCTGGGCGTGGACTCGCGGTCCATGGCCGAGGAACGGCGCAGCGAGTGGGTTCTCAACTATGCCCGGGCGCTGCAGCAGGAAATTGCCGAGCTGATCGACTGCTTTCCCTGGAAGTGGTGGGCCCACTACCAGAGCCAGGACTTGCAGAATGCCCGGGTGGAGGTTGTGGACATTCTCCATTTTTTAATCAGCATCGCCCAAACTCTGGGCATGACGGCCCGGGACGTGTACGATGCCTTCGTCAAAAAGAATGCCGTAAACCTGCAGCGCCAGGAACGGGGGTACACGGCCAAGGACCCCAACGATTCCCGGCACATCTAGGGCCCGGACCCGTAAAACCACACTCCACCTCCATCTGGAAAGATGACCGCTATGGACCCTGTTGTGCAAGAGCTTGACTTCTTGAGGGAAAGGCCTCTCACGGGCGCTGCCCGGCGAAGCGGGCAGTGCCGCGGGCCGGCCCTGATGGCAAAAGAGCTACGCGGGGCGACCTGCGCGCTGCCCATGGCATCTGCCATGGCAGAAGCATCGCCCAGCACCT
>JAITSI010000021.1 GCA_031287845.1 Puniceicoccales bacterium | reverse complement strand
CCGCGCCCCTTTGCCAATCCCCCGCCCACGGAGTGCCGTAGCATCGATAATTGGGGGAAGCGAAGCTGGGGGCAAAGCCCCCAAAAGGGCCTGGCCGGCCCTCGAGGCCCCCTCGCTTTGCTCGGGACGCCGGCCGGACGGGCGCTACGGACGGTTCCATCCAAAGCTGGCGGGCCGGCCCAACCCCAGGAGATGATAGAACGAGGTGCTGGGCGATGCTTCTGCTATCGCAGCGCGCAGGTCGCCCTGCGTAGCCTTTTTGCCATCAGGGCCGGCCCGCGGCACTGCCCGCTTCGTCGGGCAGTGCCCGTAAGAGGCCTTTCCCTCAAGAAGTCAAGCTCCTGCACAACAGGTCCGTATCGGTCATCTTTTCAGATGGAGGTAGAGTGTGTGTTTACGGGTCCTGAGCCTAGCGCCGGTTCCATTCAAAGCTGACGGGCCGGCCTTCGAATAACCGACATCTGGGGGAAGCGCAGCACAGCGGAGCTGGGGGCAGGGCCCCCAAATGGGCCCGGCCGGCCCTCGAGGCCCATTCGCACGTGGAAATCTGCGAAGGCGGCCGGATTTTGGGAAAAAGCAACTTTTTCGGGCTTTACATTCCGCGAGGGGCCGGTCAAATGGTCGAACCATGCCGCTTGCCGTCATACTTGCTTCATTTCTTAAATTGTTTATCATAGCCAATCCGGCAGCGGGAATTGCCGTTCTTCTTTCCCTCACGCCCGGACAGAGCGCGCGGGAGCGGACGAAAACGGCCGCCATCGCCTGTGCCGTCGCGCTGGGCGTGATGGCCGTGGTTGTTTTCAGTGGCATGGGAATCTTTCACATATTTGGAGTTTCCCTGCAGGCATTCAAAATTGCCGGCGGCAGCTTTCTGCTCATCATCAGCATCCCCCGGCTGCTGGACCCGGGCCCGGGCAAGCGGGACGGCGACCGGTCATCGGCGCAGCAATCGGGGAGCGTGGCCATCACCCCGCTGGGCATCCCGCTCATCTGCGGCCCCGGCATGATCTCGACGGCGCTCCTGTTCGGCAGCGACTATCCGGGCCCGGCCGGGATGCTTGGCCTGCTGGTGGCCGTCATCCTAGCCCTGGGCACGCTCTTCGTCATCCTTTGGCTGGCGGCCACCTACTCGGAGCGGATCAGCGAATTCGCCCTCACCCTGGCCGGCCGTTTGACCGGCATCTACATAGCTTCCGCCGGCATTCTCATCATCCTCAGCGGCGTGGAAATCTTTTTGGAGAAGGGTGCTGCCCTGTGACCACTCCCGGCTGCGGATGAGGTCGCAGAGGTCGCAGAGCAGAAATAGGCAGTGGCGAATTTCCGCGGCCGTTCGCCGGCACGGGGACCAGCGGCGCTGGAGGTAGGTGAGCTGACCCCGGGAAAAGCGTAAAACTCCCCGGCGCCGGGCGCACCAGAAGTCGCAGAGGACGGTGCGGAATTCTTCCCGGCCGCGCAGCTGCCGGGCCAGGTCGGCGTCGCTGCAGTGGAGGGCAAGGCAGCGGTCCAGGTGCCCATGGCCGAAGTGCAGGTTGGGCCGGCCCAGCATCGGCGCAAAATGAGTGAGCAAGCTGCGCGGCCGCAGGTCCAGGAGCAGGTCGGCGTGGGCCATGAGGCTAGGCTGGCCCAGGCGGATGGCCAGGGGAGGGCGAAGGTGCCGGGGGCCGCGGATTGTGCCGACGGCAAACTCCCGTCCCCGAAACGTCCCCCGCAGGCACCAGTCCCGGCCGGGGGAGCTGGGGGAACAGCGCAGCAGCCGGGCCAGGTAGCGGAAAAAACACCGCCGGGAACGGATGCGCCTTCGCCAGGCGCGGATCGAAAGCCAGCACAGCCCCAGGCAGATGGCGAATAGGACCAGATTTGTCCCGAATAGCGGCCCCACGGCAACCATCCTGCCCGAAGCCGGCACAGCAACCAGCCAAAAAAATCATGAGCCCGGGACGAGGCCGCGGGAAAAGTTAAGAATTTCCGCCGGAGTGGCCGTGGCCGTCCCAAATTTACCCACCACGATTCCGGCGGCCGTGTTGGCAAAGCGCGCTGCCGTTTCCAGGTCATGGCCCGTCGCCAGGGCAACGCTGAGGGCGGCGATGACCGTATCCCCCGCCCCGGTCACGTCGCAGACGGCCTTTGCGCAGGTGGCAATGCGGTGCGGAGCCTGGCCGCCCACCGCGACGAGCATGCCGTCCCGGCCGAGCGTGATCACCAAATTCTTCGACTGGCAGAGGCCGTGAATTTTCTTGCACACCTTTGCCCAGTCCCCGCCCCGCGGCCCGGATGGCTCCATGTCCGCCATGGCACAGGCCTCGCCCGCGTTGGGCGTGAGCAGGTCCACCTGGTGAAATGGCAGCGGCCGGGAGGGCTTGGGATCGGCGGCAACGAAGCAGTTGCGGGACCGGGCGGCGGCCGTGAGCCTGTCCACCGCCGCCTTGGACAGGGTTCCCTTGCCGTAGTCGGAAAAAATGAGCAGGTCCGCGTTGCGCAGGGACAGCTCCGCCCGCTCCAAAAATGCCTCGTTCTTGGCCAGGGCGTAGCTGGCCGGATCCCTTTCCCGGTCCACCCGGCAGAGCTGGTGGCCACCGGAAACGATGCGGGTCTTGGAAATGGTGTGCACGGCCGGGTCGCGGAACAGCTCGTCGAAGAGAATGTTGTGGGCGGCGAAAAGATTTTGCAGCCGGTCCCCGGTGGGATCCCGGCCGACCAGGCCCACAACCTCAACCGAAACCCCCAGGGCCTTGAGGTTGGAGGCGACGTTGGCCGCACCGCCCAGACACCAGGTGTCCTCCTCCACCAGCAGGATGGGAACCGGCGCCTCGGGGGAGAGACGGCTGGCCGTGCCCAGAACGTAGTGGTCCAACAGCAAATCCCCAATGACCACGCCGCGAAGGCCGCTTGCCCGGTCCAAAATCGATTGCATGGCCCTCTCTATGGGGCTTCAAGGCGGTTTTCAACGCATTTTTACCCAAAAATGGCAAAATTTCTTTTCCCGCTCCCGCCCGCCGGTCCAACGGCACAATTCCCGCCAGAACACCGGTTCCCCGCCAGGGCACCGGCGGACCGGCCGGCCTCCGATCCCCTTTTCCCATCCCGGGCCGGCCACCGTGGAGGGATCGGCTCATCCCGCGCCCGTCAGAAGAGGCTGAACGACACGGTGATCCCGACGGTCACGATGGCCACGATGGTCATGAGCTTGAGCAGGATGTTGAGGCTGGGTCCGGCGGTATCTTTGAACGGATCCCCCACCGTGTCCCCGACCACCGCCGCCCGGTGGGCCGGCGAACCCTTTCCCCCCAGGTTGCCCTCCTCAATGTACTTCTTGGCGTTGTCCCAGCAGCCGCCCGCATTGGCCATGAAAATCGCCAGCACGAAGCCCGAGGCAAGGGAGCCGCAGAGCAGGCCCAGCACGCCGGGGACGCCGAATGCCAGCCCCATGGCGACGGGCGCCACCAGGGCCACCAGGGCGGGGCAGATCATCTCCCGCTGGGCAGCCGATGCGGAAATGCGCACGCACTCCCCGTAGTTGGGCAGGCACCGATTTTCCAAAATGCCGGGAATTTCCCGGAACTGGCGGCGCACCTCGTCCACCATCTTTCCCGCGGCCCGGCCCACCGCATTCATGGTCAGTCCGCAGAATACGAAGGAGAGCATGGAGCCGATGAGCAGGCCGAGGAGCAGCTTGGGATTGAGCAGGTGCATCTCGAAGTAGTCCATGAAGTCCAAAACGGTCGCCTCGGACAGGTAGATGGAGTGTCCGCCCACGCCGAGGAAAACCTGGCCACCGTTCATCATGCAGGTGCGGACGGCCTCGATGTAGGAGGCGAGGAGGGCCAGGGCGGTGAGGGCGGCGGAGCCAATGGCGAATCCCTTGCCCGTCGCCGCCGTGGTATTGCCAAGCGCGTCCAGGGCATCGGTGCGGCGGCGGACGTCGGCGCCGAGGCCGCTCATTTCCGCGTTGCCGCCGGCGTTGTCGGCGATGGGGCCGTAGGCGTCGGAGGCGAGGGTGATGCCCAGGGTGGACAGCATGCCGACCGCGGCCACGCCGATGCCGTAGAGGCCCAAATTTACCGCGGAAAAATCAAAGCAGCTGGCGAAGCCGTAGGAGCAGATGGTTCCGACGACGACGGCCAGCACGGGAATGGCCGTGGAGAGCATGCCCAGGCCAATGCCGCCGATGACCACGGTGGCGGATCCGGTTGTGCTCTGCGCTGCGACGCGGCGCGTGGGACCGTGTGCCTGGGAGGTATAGTACTCCGACGACTTGCCAACGGCCACGCCGGTGAGCAGCCCGGTGGCGACGGCGCCCCAGAGGCCGGCGGCGTTGGGAAGGCCTAAAAATTTGCAGAGCAGGAACGTGCCGGCCAGAATGAGGACACTGCTCCAGCGCACCCCCCGCGCCAGGGAGCGGAGCAGCGAGCCCGCATCCGCCTCATCCTGCGTGTGCACGGCGAAGATCCCCACCACGGAGAGCACGGCGCCCAGGGCACCGACCAGCACGGGCAGCAGCACCGCCCGCATCTGCAGGGCACCGCAGCCGCGGAATGCGACGGCACCCAGGGCGGCGGCGGCGAGAATGGAGCCGTAGAAGGATTCGTAGAGGTCGGCGCCCATGCCGGCCACGTCCCCCACGTTGTCCCCCACGTTGTCGGCGATGGTGGCCGGATTGCGCGGATCATCCTCGGGAATGCCGGCCTCCACCTTTCCCACCAGGTCGGCACCCACGTCCGCCGCCTTTGTAAAGATTCCGCCGCCGACGCGGGCAAAGAGGGCCTGCAGGGAAACTCCCATGCCGAAGGTGACCATCATCCCGGTGATTATGGGCAACCTGGCCTCCTCTGGCAGCTGCACGCAGCGGTTGAGCAGGTAGAACCAGAAGCTGTAGTCCAGCAGGGCCAGACCTACCACAACCAGACCCATCACCGCCCCGCTGCGGAACGCGACGCGCAGGCCGCTGCCCAGGGACTGCATGGCCGCCTGGGCGGTCCGGGAGGAGGCGGCCGTCGCGGTGCGCATCCCTAGGAATCCGGCCAGGCCCGAGGCCAGGCCACCGGTGAGAAAGGAAAAGGGTAGCCAAGGATTTTGCAGCTGAAAGCCGTGGGAGAGAACGGCAAGCAGCAGGGCAATGACGAGAAAGACGCAGATCACCACCCGGTACTGCTGGAGCAGGTAAGCCATGGCCCCCTCGCGCACGTGGCCGGCGATGGCCCGCATGCGCCCGTTGCCCTCGGGCCGGGTCAGCATCTCGCAGTAAAAATAGCGCGCCACGGCGAGCACGAACAGGGCGGCAAGTGGAATGAGCCAGAAGAAGGGAGCCCCATCCGGCGCAGCCAGCAGCCCGGCCAGCGAACTGCGCCGGGAAGGGCAAAGGGCAAGGACGGCGAAAAAAGCGGCCAGGAGCAAGGAACAGAGCCGGACAAGGCACGACGGCCTGCCGCGGCGGCGCAGCCCGGAGAGCAGGAAAAAAAACGCCAGAAGGACGAAGCAGAACACGGGCACCATAGAAATCCTCGGGGGGAAATGGGACGGCACGGGGCGGCTTACCGGCACGGTGCCCTCTACCCTGGCGTCCGACGCCATCCAACGGAGAGATTTTCGGCCTGACAAGTACTTTTTTACCCACCCCCACGTTTGTGCAAAAAAAACTTGCTAGCCGCGGCCTCCCGCCCCATCCCGTTTCCATTGCCCGATGGTGTAACGGTAGCACAGCAGATTCTGGATCTGTTTGTCAAGGTTCGAATCCTTGTCGGGCAGCCACGGGATGTAGCTTAGCCTGGTAGAGCGCTTGCTTTGGGAGCAAGAGGTCGTGGGTTCGAATCCCGCCATCCCGACCACGCCCCGGGAACGGCCCGTGGGGCAATTCGCCGGAATGGGAAAATTTTCCCCGATGGGATCCGGATGGGATCTCAGGACCCGTAAACCCGGTCCGCCGGTTGACGATGGGGCTGCGCCCCCTCCAGCCCCCCCCGCAAAATGTCGTCGCCATGGCACCGATGGCTTGGGGGAAGCGGAGCACAGCGAATCTGGGGGCATCGCCCACAACCGGGCCTGCCGGCCCTCGAGGCCTGGAGGTCCCAAAGGGGGCTGCCGCGCCCCTTTACCTACGGGTCCTGAGCCTAACCCCACAAGCTTTTCGGAACGTCCATGGTGAATGGTAGCTCTGGACAAAATTTCCTCCAGAAGTTGGTCAATTTTGCGGCAAATTTTTCCATTTACCCGGCCCCAGCGACCGTACTGGCGGCTGAAATTACGCGTCCACGCCAGTTTCACGGCGCAAATCTCCTATTGCTTCGCTAGCTGACTCATAAAACCGGCTGGCGATTTCCCGATCCCCATCGATGTCCTTCCTACCGAACAGCATCTTCTCCCCCGGAAGAAACGCTCCCGGTGCCCCATCCTCGGCCTTCTTTTGTAAATCTTCGGCGGTAAAAACTGGCACATCACTGATGCCCAGGGCAATCACAACTGCCCGCTGAACCGCCTTAGAGATAGAAATGCCACGCCTTTCCGCATCTTTTAGAAGCGCGCTGTGCACCCTTGGCTTTAAAACCACATGAATCGACCTGGCCATGGCGCGAATGCTGCTGAACTTTTGGCAAAAAACAAGCCGCTTATTGCATGCACCTCCGCGAGATTTTCAGTCGAAGATCTTTTTTTGTTCCTCCAGCTCAGTGCACACGGAGCCAGTATTTTGGGGAATCTACCCCAGGCAAGGCAATTTTCCGAAGACCGGAAAACCATTCACCCATGCAGATGCACGGCGGAAAGGATCAGCGTCGTTTGCGCAATCATCGTCCCAATCACGGCTACGACAGTACCGATCAACCACTTGGCCACTAGACCCTTGATTCCATGCAGTTCGTCCTTGACCCCACGAATCTCGAACGTGAGTCGATCGTCCACCCTGCGGATCTCAGCCGTAAGCCGCTCATCTACCTTATGGATCTCAGCCGTAAGCCGCTCATCTACCTTGTGGATCTCAGTTTTAAATTCCTCCCGGACTTCGTGGATCTCAGTTTTAAATTCCTCCCGGACTTCGCGGATCTCAGCTTTAAATTCATTCCGGACTTCGTGGATCTCAGCTTTAAATTCTTCCCGGACTTCGCGGATCTCAGCTTTAAATTCCTCCCGGGCTTCGCGGATCTCAGCCTTAAATTCCTCCCGAGCTTCGTGGATCTCAGCCGTAAGCCGCTCATCTACCTTGTGGATCTCAGTTTTAAATTCATTCCGGATTCCGCGAATCTCATCGCGGATTTCTCGGATTTCATTTTTTGTCGATTCTTCCCGGACGTCCGCTCGCATCGCAGTACCAATGAGCGCAAAAAATTCGCCCAAATCCCGAACCTCAA
>JAITSI010000005.1 GCA_031287845.1 Puniceicoccales bacterium | reverse complement strand
TCGATGCTACGGCACTCCGTGGGCGGGGGATTGGCAAAGGGGCGCGGCAGCCCCCTTTGCGACCTCCCGGCCTCCAGGGCCGGCCAGGCCCTATTGGGGGATTTGCCCCCAGCTCCGTTTCCCCCAGCCATCGGTGCCATGGCGACGGCATTTCGCGGGGGAGTGCCGGAGGGGGCGCGGCAGCCCCCTTTGCGACCTCCCGGCCTCCAGGGCCGGCCAGGCCCATTTGGGGGTCCTGAGCCTAGCGCACGTCCAGGGAGATGTCCCGGTGCACCACGCCATCGCCGTCCGTCAGCACGTGCAGGGCATCGCGGCGCAGGACGATGTGCCTGCCGCGCACCACCCTTTCCCCGTCGGTGACGCATACCCGGCCGGACAGCACGGCCAGGCCTTCCCGGGGAAACAGCTCTGCCCCGTCGGCCTCCATGTGCCGTCGCGCCTCCTCGAAGTGGACGTGGCCCTGGGCGTGGATGCGGCGGATGGCCTCTCCGGTGCTTTTTTCCTCCAGGATGGCCAGGGGCCGCTCCCAGACGGTTTCCACCACCATCCGGTCGCAGGTCAGGAGCAGCTCGTCGGACTGGGTCACAACGTTTTGCAGAAATTCCAGGGAAAAGCCGTCCGCGCTGCGAATCACCTGCAGGGAGTCGGCGCCGATGACCGTGAAGCCGCCCTCCTCTCCGCTGGCGAGGGCGCGGGCCAGGTTGGTCTCGAAGAATACCTGCACATCCCGCTCCAGGATGACGCTCGGGTCCGCTCCGAAGAAGGTCCAGCGGCCGCCGATGACGGTGAAAAGGTTGCCCACCAGATGGATAAAATTTTCTCCGCAGGCCTGGTTCCCGTCCCGGAAAAATTCGGCCCGGGGGCTTTCCAGGATGAGCTGCACCGTTGTCCCGTCCTGGGGGTCGAAGAGCCGGACGCGGAGATCGGAGATGGTCAGATGGCCGGCACCGCGCTCCACCTCGGCACCGCTGCCGCTGGCATCCCAGGCGCGCATGCCATCCTCGCCGAAGGCGGGGAGAAAGAATTCCCGGAGGGGCATCGCCGGCGCAGGGGAGCGGTCCGCGGCGAGGGAAATGGGCAAAAAGGACGCCGCCAGCGCCACCAGCCAACGCCCCATGGGACCAGTGTATGCCCGTGGGCCGGGAAATGGCAAGCGGAATCCGCCGCGGAGGGTCCAGAGCCCTTGGCAAAGAAGGCTTGACAGGGTCCCGGGTTCGAAAAAAATGCCCCGATGGGCTGTGGAACGGAAATTAGGTATGTGTGGGGCAGGGAAATTTTAGACTCCCGTGGCAATCCCACGGTTGAGGTGGACGTGTTCCTCGGGGGTGGGGCCTTCGGCCGGGCCGCCGTTCCGTCCGGTGCCAGCACCGGAGAACACGAGGCCGTTGAGCTGCGGGACAGGGACTGTTCCTGTTCCACCTGCTGTGCGAAGCGCTACGGGGGAAAGGGGGTACTGGCTGCAGTGCGCAACGTGAACGAGAAAATCGCGCCGGCGCTGCTGGGACGCGATGCCCGTGACCAGTGCGCCGTGGACCGGGCCATGCTCCAGCTGGATGGCACGGAAAATAAGAAGGCACTGGGGGCGAATGCCATCCTGGGCGTGTCCCTGGCCGTTGCCCGCGCCGCCGCCACCGCCACGGGCCTTTCCCTCCACCGCTACCTGGGAGGCGTGAACGCCAAGGTGCTCCCCGTCCCCATGATGAACGTCTTGAACGGGGGGGCCCATTCGGACGCGCCCATCGACTTTCAGGAATTCATGGTGGTACCGGCCGGCGCCGCCAGCTTCCGCGAGGCCCTGCGCATGGGGGCGGAAATTTTCCACGCCCTGAAGAAGGTGCTGCGCGATCGGAACCTTTCCACCGCAGTCGGCGACGAGGGCGGCTTTGCTCCCCAGCTGCCGTCCAACGAGGCGGTGCTGGACCTGCTCTGCGAGGCGGTTTTCGTGGCCGGCTACACCCTGGGCGAGGAGGTGCACCTGGCCCTGGACGTGGCGGCGTCGAGCTTCTACGACGGCGAGCGCCACCTCTACGTTTTTAAAAAGTCCGACCGCTCGGAACGCAGCGCGGCTCAGCTGGTCCAGTACTACGAGCAGCTCTGCGGCCGCTATCCCATCCTGTCCATAGAGGATGGCCTGGACGAGAACGACTGGGAGGGCTGGAAGCTGCTCACGGAGAAGCTGGGAAGCCGCCTGCAGCTGGTGGGAGACGACCTGTTCGTGACCAACTGCGCCTACCTGAACCGGGGCATCGGCGAAGGGGCGGCCAACGCCATCCTGGTCAAGGTGAACCAGATCGGGACGCTGACCGAGACATTGGACACGGTGGAACGGGCCAAGCGCGCCTCCTACGGCACAATCATCTCCCACCGCTCGGGGGAAACGGAGGACAGCATCATCGCCGACATCGCCGTTGCCACGGGGGCGGGCCAGATTAAGACCGGCTCCCTTTCCCGCTCGGATCGCATGGCCAAGTACAACCAGCTGCTGCGCATCGAGGAATCCCTGGGTCGGGAGGCCATCTACGGCTGTCCCAGGTGAATTCGCCGGCCCCAGGGAGGGGGGGGCTGGCATTTTTCGGGGGTTGCCGTGCTGTGCAAGAGCCTGGCGAGGAATGGTGCGCTGGCGGGTGGCGTCGGCACCTGCCTCACGGTGGCAGGCGTGACCGCTCCCATCGTGGTGGTGACGGTTTGCGCTCTCCTTGCCCTTCCCCTCTGGATCCTCTGGCCGGTGATAGCTGGCTGTGCCTGCATCGTCATCGTGGGCATGGCCATCCTTTGCATTTCCTACTTTGCCGATGCGACCGTTTCCTTCGATGAGTGGCTGTGCCGGCTATCGGACCAGAGAAAATATCCCGATAAGATGGAAGTGGGAATTTTTTTGCACGAGGTGATGGACGAGTCCAGCGACCATGCAATCAAAAACCTGCTTAGGACCCTCGTCAACCTTGTGAATGGCAAGAAAGAAAGTGTCATTGGTCCGAAAGATGCTCTGAATAATTGTTGGAACATCACCTTCGGCGATCTGAGAAATGCCAGCGGCAGCTACAGTGCCTCTTGGAGAGAAAATTGGAAATTCGTAGACTATGGCGTGATTCCACGGAATTTGGTCTTTGCCCTCCTGAAATTGATTCCAAATAGTTGCACGTTGGTGCACGATTTGAATGGCGGCAACTATTACTTGCGGCCGTTTGCAACGGAATGGCTTGAGACCAATCAATTTGCGCTTTTGCACGAGGAGGACTACGTGATTTTCAACCGCGAGAAAGGCGATAATGACGTATTCAACCAGTACGTGGAAACTGCCCGGAAAGCTCTGGATGTGAATCACATCTTTGGCGAGAAAATCGACGGGCCTCTGCGTTTGGAGGAGGACTCCCGCTCCGTTTCGAGTTCGGAATGTAATCCGCAGTCTTTGTCCGAGCCCTCTTCGCAACTCTCATTCCTGCCCCTTTCGCAGCGAGGCTTTCGCAGATCTCAATCGTTATCCAATTTGGAATCTATTTCGAAATCCCAGTGGAACCCTTTACT
>JAITSI010000097.1 GCA_031287845.1 Puniceicoccales bacterium | reverse complement strand
ACGGACGGTTCCATCCAAAGCTGGCGGGCCGGCCTTCGAATAACCGACATCTGGGGGAGGCGTAGCACAGCGGAGCCGGGGGCAGGGCCCCCAAATGGGCCTGGCCGGCCCTCGAGGCCCCTCCGGCCCGGTCACAATTCCCCTTGACTGCCGCAATTTCCCCACCTAAATATGGCCGCTATGAACGGTGCATGCCAGCAGTTCGCCGCCGACCTGCGTTTTTTCTGGGAGTCCTTTGTCCTCATGCTGGTGGTCCTCAACCCCATCGCGACCGCGGCGCTCTACGTTTCCATAGCCGCCCGCCACGGCCAGGCGCAGCGGGAGTCAATGGTCCGCACGGCGTCGCTGGTTGCCTTCGGCATCATCGCCGCCTTCGCCCTCTGGGGCAAGGAAATTCTTTCCGCACTGGGAATTAGCCTAGCTTCCTTCGGCGTCGCCGGTGGATTTTTGCTGCTGCTCGTCGGCTTTCGCATCCTCCTGTCCGAGGACGATGGGGCCGGCGTGCCCGGCGCCGATGGCGCGGTCCCACTCCGGGCGGACCTGGCGCTCACTCCGCTGGCCATCCCAATCCTCGCCGGCCCCGCCTCCATTTCGGCGGCAATTTTGCAGGCGGGCAACGCCTCCCGCCCGGCGCAGTGGATCGGCCTGCTGGTCGCCATTGGCCTCGCCACCGGCCTCACCGGCTACGTGCTGCTGCTTGCGGCGCGCGGCTCCCGCTGGCTGGGCGACACCGCCATGAAGCTATTTTTCCGCCTGGCCGGGCTGGTTCTCATCGCCATCGCGGTGCAGTTCATCCTGGCCGGCCTGGAGCAGACGGAACTGGTTGCCCGCCTGCTTGCCTAGCGGGTAAAACTTTTTTCAGGAGGAATGCGCTATGCTGGGAATTATCGGGGAAATCACCGGGAACATCGCCAAGGGATTGACCGGTGCCTGTGGGTGCCTGGCCGCCGCCTTCAGCGTCGCACTCGTCGGCATGAAGGCAACGGAGGCGGTGGGCCGCAATCCGGAGGCGGCCGGCAAGGTGCTGGTTCAGTCCATCCTCGGCATGGCGCTGGCGGAGGCGATCGCCTTCTACGCGCTATTTCTGTCCTAGGAGCCGTGGCCATGGTGCCCATGCCGCCCTGGTTGCACTGGCCGGTGGCGGCCGGAACCGTCGCGCGGGTGCTGGGGGAATTCCACGTGGAGTGGCCCCTGCTCCTGGCCCAGACGCTGAACTTCTGCGTCGTCGCCTATCTGCTCCACCGCTTTGCCTTTCGTCCGCTGATTGCCAGCGCCGAGGAGCGGCAAAGGCGCATCGGCCAGGGGCTGCGCGACGCCGAGGAGGCGCGGGAACGGCTGGCCCGGGTGGAAAAGGAGCGGGACTTGCTGCTGCGGGAGGCGGCCCTGCGGGCCAGCGGCATCGTGGAGGAGGCGCGGACGGCGGCGGAGGGCGTGGCGGCGGAGGAAAAGGAGCGGCTGGCCAGGGAGTTGGAGGAAAGTCGCCGACGGGAACGGGAACGGCTCGAGCGGGAGCGGCGGGAAGTTTTTCAAAAAACCGTGCGGGACGTGAGGGCTGAGGTGGCGGCGCTGGCGGAAAAGGCCCTGCGGGGCGGGACGGCGGATGGCTTTGCCGAGCGGGCGGCCAGGACCCTCAAGGACTAGGTGGGCCATGGGAAAAGATATCCGTTCCTGCGCCCGCCGCCTGGCCGGTCTGCTGCTGGATGTTGGACCGGAGCGGAGAGGGAAGGCTTTGCGGGAACTGCGCACCCTAGATCCCTTGCTGCGCCGGCGCTTGCTGCTGTCCCTGGAGCGGGAGCTGGTCCAGGCCTTGCGCCGGAGGGCTGCGCTGCTGGAGCACGCGGGAACCATTGCCCCGGCCACCGTTGCGGGACTGGAAAAAAGCATTTCCCAAAAAATGGGCTGCCCCGTCCATTTCACGGTCCGGGAAGAGCCTAGCCTGGTCGGCGGCCTGCGCGTAACCTGCTGGGACCGGCGCTGGGAGTGCTCCCTGCGGGCAACGCTGGACCGCTTCGTTGCCGGGGGCGCCCCGTCGCTAGCCAATGGACCGGCTGCGGCCTAGGGGTCAGGACTCCTAAAATCACACTTCACCTTCATCGGGCGAGGTGGCCGGTGCGAACCCCATGGAGCAAGGATTTGCCAAGGAAACGAAGCCACTTCCGGACCTAGGGCTCGTCTCTCGGGGGAGAAGCGATCTGCTGCCCTTGGAGGAAAGGCAGCTTTTGGCCGCCATTCGGGAGAGCGGGCAGGACCGCGGGCAGGACCGGATGGAGGAAAGGCCGAATGCGCCGGCATCTGGTTCGGAGACCGGGCCCGGCCTGGGTTCGAATGCGGGCATCGTCCGGGAGGTGGTGCGGTGCCGGAACTGCGGACTCTGCCGGGGGGTGCGGCGGGCGCTGGACCTGGCGCTGGGACTGGCCGGGGCGGGATGGAATGTCTTCACCGACGGCGAGCTGGTCCACAATCCTGGAGTTCTGCGGGACCTGGCCGGCCGGGGGGTGCGGGTCTGGGACGGCGAAGAGCGGAGCTGGGGGCCCCGCGACTGCATCCTCATCCGGGCCCACGGCATCGGGCCGGAGCGGCGGGCATTTCTGCTCCGACTGGGTTGTCCACTCTTCGACGGCACCTGCCCGGAGGTGGCGCGGGTGGCGGGAAAAATCCGGCGCGGGAAGTTCCATGGCCGCGGGCTGCTGCTCTTTGGCGACGGAGAACATCCGGAAACCAGGGGCTTGATGGCCCACGGGGGGGAAAATTTGCGCGTTGTGCGGGACAGCTCCGACCTGGACCGGCTGGGGGACTTCACCGAGCGACAGCCATTCCTGCTCCTGGCTCAGACGACGGCGGACGAGGGGGAGTTTGCCGAACTTGGCCGGGACCTATTGCAGCGCTTCCCGGCGAGCCAGATCGACGATACCATCTGCGCCAGCACGCGGATCCGGCGGGCGGAACTGGACCAATTGCTGCAAAATTGTCCCTTCGATGCCGTGGTCGTGCTGGGCGGGCTGCATTCCGCCAATACCCTGCGCCTGGCTGCGGCGGCAAGGGCTGCAGGCCTGTGGACACTGCACGCGGAGGACGCGGCGGCGCTGGCGGAAACCGTGCCTTTCAGCGCAATGCGGGTGCTGCTCGCCTCGGGAACCTCCACGCCGGAGGAGGTGGTGGACGCCGCGGAGCGGGCCCTGCGGGGACATTTTTCCTGTCCGGGACCGGGTGGCGATTCGGCCTTCCCCGAAGCCCGTGCCCAGGATTAGGCCCCATGGGTTCGGTTCGCCGGTTGGCGATGGGGCTGCGCCCCCTGGAGGTCTCAAAGGGGGCTGCCGCGCCCCTTTGCCAATCCCCCGCCCACGAAGTTCCGCAGCATCGATAGTTGGGGGAAGCGAAGCTGGGGGCAAAGCCCCCAAATGGGCCCGGCCGGCCCTCGAGCCCCCTTCGCTTCGCTCAGGACGCCGGACGGACGGGCGTTAGTGACGGTTCCATCCAAAGCTGGCGGGCCGGCCCAACCCCAGGAGATGATGGAACGAGGTGCTGGGCGATGCTTCTGCCATGGCAGATGCCATGGGCAGCGCGCAGGTTGCCCCGCGTAGCCTTTTTGCCATCAGGGCCAGCCCGCGGCACTGCCCGCTCCGCCGGGCAGCGCCCGTGAGAGGCCTTTCCCTCAAGAAGTCAAGCTCTTGCGCCACAGGTCCGTATCGGTCACTTTTCCAGATGGAGGTGGAGTGTGGTTTTACGGGTCCCCCTACGATCAGGACCCGTAAAACCGGTCCGCCGGTTGACGATGGGGCTGCGCCCCCTCTGGCATCCCCTCTTCGCAATGCCGTTGCCACGGCACCGATGGCCTGGGGGAAGCGGAGCACGGCGAAGCTGGGGGCAGAGCCCCCAAATGGGCCTGGCCGGCCCTCGCGGCCTTCGAACTCTAAGTTTCCATGCGGCAGGCCTTTTCCCCGCGTTCCTCCGATGGCGCGGCCTTTTCTCCTTGCGCGGGGAATGGGAATGGCCCAGGGGATGTGCGTGGCATATTGCGTGGCGCTGGTGGGGCGGCCCAACGTGGGCAAGAGTCGACTTTTCAATTGCCTGAGCCGTTCCCGGCGGTCCATCGTCCACGACAGGCCGGGCGTCACCCGGGACGTGGTGGAGGCGGAGTTGGCAAACGGGGCCACGCTCCTGGACACCGGCGGCTGGGGGCTGTCCGGCGAAGGGGAAACGCCGGCGGAGCTGGTGGAGGCGGTGGAGCGGCAGGTGGACCTGGCCATCGCCATGGCCGACGCGATTCTCTTCGTCCTGGATGGCCGGACGGGCCCCCTGCCCCTGGACCTGGAAATCGCAAAAAAATTGCGCCGGACGGGAAAGCGAGTGCTTCCGGTGGTGAACAAGCTGGACAGCGAGGACCTGGACGGGCTGCTGCTGGACTTCTTTGCCCTCGGCCTCGGCGAAGAGCCGCTGGCCATCTCCGCGGAGCACCGGCGGGGCATCGACGCCCTGGAAAGTGCCCTATTTCCCCAAAATTTTCCCAGTTCCGCCCGGCCGGAATCCCGCCCGACCACCCTGGCCCTGATCGGCGCCCCCAACGTGGGCAAGTCATCCCTGGCCAATGCCCTGCTGGGAAGGAACCGCATGATCGTCAGCGACCTGGCCGGGACAACCCGGGACACGGTCTCCGGAGACTTTTTCTGCGATGGCGAGGACGGTCAGCCGCTTCCCCTGCGGCTCTTGGACACGGCGGGGCTGCGGCCAAGCGGAAAGGTGCGTTCCCCCGTGGCCTATTTTTCCTCCGTTCGGGCACGGCGGGCCCTGGAGGAGGCGGACGTGGCCGTGCTCGTCCTGGATGCGGTGCGGGGCCTGACCGCCTGGGACCAGAGCCTGGCGGAGGAGGTGCGCGGCGCGGGCAAGTGCCTGGCCGTCGCGGTAAACAAGTGGGACCTGGCCACCCGGGCGCTGCGCGAGGGAAACCTGCCGGGCCGGCGCGGGCTGGGGGATTTTCAAAAAAACTACGCCGATGCCCTGCGGAATGAGCTCTTCGCCTGGCCCCAGTTGCCCGTACTCTTCGTCTCCGCGGCGGAAGTGCTTGCCGTGGACGCCATTCCCCGCACTGCCCTGCGACTGCGTGGGGCGGCCGGACAAAAAATTTCCACGGGTGGACTCAACCGTGCCCTGCGGGACTGCATTCCGGAGGGGGGCGGACAGGGTTTCAAAATTTTTTACGCCCTGCAGACGGGATCGGAGCCCATCACCGTCCGAATCTACTGCAACGACCGAAAGCTCTTGGACAGGAGCAGGGAGGCCCAGCTGCGCCGGCGGCTGGTGGAGGCGTTCGGCCTCGGCGGCTGTGCCCTGCGCCTGGAATTCCACGGCCGGCTGCGGCGCCGGGCCTGAAAAAAGTTTTTTTGCAATGCGTTGCCCTTGAACGTGTTAAAAACTTGAGCCTGGATTTTTTTTTGCTAGGCCCGGAAAGCATTTTAATAGAATGTGCAGGGCATTGCCCGGCAATTGGAGGAAAAACCATGGCAGAACTAACCGATGAACAGCGGAAGATGCTGGAGGAAATCGCGGACAAGGTCGCGGAAGAGGTGGTGAAGGAGGAGGAGCCGAGTCAGTTCGAATCTCCGGAGATGCGCAAGGAGCGGCGGAAGCACGAGGTGCAGAAGGTCCTGGAGGAGGGCGAGCTCATTGCCATGGAGGGCGTGGAGCACTTCCTGGCCCGCGACGTGAACGGCCAGGCAAAGGCGATTTTTGACAAAATCCGCGATGCCCTGCCCGCGCTGATGAACTCCCCGGCGGAGAAGCAGTCGCTGAAGGGAATCGTCAGCCAGGACGACTACGAAGTCCTCACCAAGCTGGCCATGGCCGCCTACGAGGAAAAGGAATACAAGGCCTCCAGTGCCATGTACTCCGTCGTGGTCCGGCTCTTCATCGAAGAAATTCAGATTCAGCCATTTATCATGCTGGCCCTCTGCGAGTGGCAGCTCAACGGCATCGAATCGGCCACGAAAATCTACGACCTGTACCTGCAGATGTTTGAAGATCCCCTGCTCTGCTACTACGCCGCGGACTGCTTCGTCAAAGCCGGCCGCAAGGTGGAGGCGCGCAACGCGATCGAGCGGGGCCTGGAACTCATCGCCGCCGGCAAGGTCCTGGAAGGCAAGGACGAGCTGGAGCGGGAAATCCGCAAGCTGCAGTCGGAAGTGCACTAATCACCCAGGAGGGGCGGGGGGCTGACCGCCCCCGTGCCAATCCCCCCGCCCACGGGATTCCGTGGCACCGGCAATCGGGGGAAGTGAAGCTGGGGGCAGGGCCTCCAATTGGGCCCGGCCGGCCCTCGAGGCCCCATCAGGGCCGGTCCGCGGCACTGCCCGCTTCGCCGGGCAGCGCCCGTGAGCTGCCTTTCCTCAAGAAGTCAAGTTCCTGCGCCACAGGTCCGTATCGGGCCCTTTTCCAGATGGATGTGGAGTGCGGCTTGGGCGGGACCTGTCGGTTCTCGGCAATTTGGGCCAGTTATCGTTTAATTGCGACAGGGCCGAAAAAACCTGGCATCCGCCGCCGGCGGGGACAGCCTGATCCCGTGATCATTCCACTGCACCTGTCGCGAGGGACCTTGCTAAACCGGCCCAACCGCTTCGTATTCATTGGAAAGTGGCGGGGCAAGGAGCGGCGCTGGCACTGTCCCGTGACCGGATCCATCGGCGGTGTCAAAGACTTTTCCGGCGTGCCCTGCCTGGTGACGCCGCGGACGCCGGGAGCGGATCGCACAACGGAGGGGACGGTGGAGGCCATTTCCCTGGACGACGGCCGGTCCTGGATCGGCATCAACCAAAATCGCATCAACGGCTGGGTGGAGCAGCTGCTGCTGGCCAATGCGCTGCCGGACCTGATTCCCTGCTCCGGAGCCGCCGTACACCACGAAGTGCGCGTGGGAAATTCGCGGCTGGATCTGGCCGTGGAACGGGAAGGCCGCACCACGTACCTGGAAATTAAAACCCCCATGCACGACCTGTTTCTTCCCGGCACCGACGCCTATCGCCACCAGCCCACCTACCCGCAATTCTTCGAACGGCTCATCCGCCACTACACCACCCTGGGCGAACTGGCCGCCGCCGGCCATCGAACCGTGGTCCTGCTTTGCTTTCTCTACGACGCCCCACCCTTTGTCCCGCCGGAGCGCAACCGCTGGAATGGGCCCACCATGGATAAAATTGCCGTGGCCGGGACCGCCGGCGTGGAAAATTGGCAACTGAACCTGGCCATTTCCCCCAGGCGCCTGCGCAGCACCCAGCTCCATCGCCTGAACCTGCTTGCAAGTCAGAATTCCTAGGGTCAAACCCTATAAACCTCGGTCCGCCGGTTGACGGTGGGGCTGCGCCCCTCTGGGAGGTCGCAAAGGGGGCTGCCGCGCTCCCCCCGCCCACGGGGTGCCGTAGCATCGATAATTGTGGGAAGCGAAGCTGGGGGCAGGGCCCCCAAATGGGCCCGGCCGGCCCTCGAGGCCCCATCAGGGCTGGCCCGCGGCACTGCCCGCTTCGCCGGACAGCGCCCGTGAACTGCCTTTCCCAAAAGAAGTCAAGTTCCTGTGCCACAGGTCCGTATCGGTCATTTTTCCAGGTGGAGGTGGAATGTGGTTTTGCGGGTCCTGAGCCTAGGCGTTGGAACTCGCCTTTTCCCGGATCCGCTCCTCCAGGTTGGCCAGCAGTTCCGCATTGCCCTGCAGCGTTGCCCGTGCCGCCTGCTTCCCCTGGCCCAGGAGCTGTTCCCCGAAGGCAATCCAGGCGCCGCGCTGGCTTAAAATTTCCCGGGCCAGGCCCAGGTCGAGCAGTGAGCCCGTGCGGGAAATTCCTTCGGCGAAGAGAATGTCGAACTCGCACTCGGTGAACGGGGAGGCGACCTTGTT
Source organism: Puniceicoccales bacterium (assembly GCA_031287845.1). GTDB lineage: Bacteria > Verrucomicrobiota > Verrucomicrobiia > Opitutales > JAIRLM01 > JAISOW01. The sequence continues at coordinate 1,362 of JAITSI010000097.1, read as the reverse complement.
TTTTACCACCTTGATGCGGGTCCGATTGCCGATGACCTTCCCATCGCCGTCCTTCAGCGGCCCGACGCGGCGAATGTCCAGGCGGACGGAGGCGGCGAATTTGAGGGCATTGCCGCCGGGCGTGGTTTCCGGATTGCCGTAGACCGTCCCGATTTTGGAGCGAATTTGGTTGGTGAAGAGGCAAATGGCCTGCGCCTTCGCGGCGGCCCCGGTGAGATGGCGCAGGGCCTGGCCCATGAGCCGAGCCTGTGCCCCCACGACCGCATCGCCGATTTCCCCGTCCAATTCCGCCCGCACCGCCAGCGCAGCCACGGAATCCACCACAACCAGGTCAACGGCGCCGGAGCGGATCAGTCCCTCGGCGATGCGCAGGGCCACCTCGCCGCTTTCCGGCTGCGACACCAGCAGGTCCTCCAGCCGTACGCCGACGACCCGGGCGTAGTTCGGGTCCAGGGCATGCTCCACGTCGATGAAGGCTGCGACCCCGCCGCTCCGCTGGACGGAGGCAATGCAGCCGAGGCAGAATGTGGTCTTGCCCGAAGATTCGGGGCCAAAAATTTCACAGATGCGGCCGCGGGGAAGGCCGCCGACGCCCAGGGCCAGATCCACGGCCAGGGATCCGGTGGACAGCACCTGCACCTTCATGTGGCCCATGTCGCCGAGCCGCATAACCGCCCCCTCGCCGAACTGGTGGTTCATCTCCCGTATGGTCTTCCCCAGGTCCGCGCGTTCCTCTCCCTTTGCATGCATGGGGGAGGTTCGGCACGGATCGAAAATTTTTGCAATCTATTTCGCAAAAAAAATCCACCGGCCCCGCCCGCTGAACTGGACCTGCCTTGCGTCTTTTCCCAATCCATTCCTTTCGCGAGCAATCCCGTCGCATCTCACCCTGTCGTTCCTTACCCCGTCGTGCCGCACTCCGCCACGCCGCACTCCGTCGCGCCGCACTCCGTCACATCTCACTCCGTCGCATCTCACCCTGTCGTGCCTTATCCCGTCGCGCTTTACCCCATCGCCTTTTTAAGGACCCTGGCCCTGGCCCATTGCCGCTAAAGTCGCCCGGCAAATTGGCCTCCGGAACCGGCCAGGTCCGAAATTGTGAAGCTGGGGCGAGCCCTGTGAACCGTTCGAGGAGTCCAGGGCCCGCTTTCCGGCGAAGCGGGCGAAAAAAGTAGGTGCGGCGTGAAATTTTTCCGCAAAAACGGTAAAAAAAGTTTGCCATCCCGTTCGAATGCGGTCAAACTGAATGAATGCAGAGAGCCAGAGAGCCAGAGAGCCAGAGAGCCAGAGAGCCAGAGAGCCAGAGAGCCAGAGAGCCAGAGAGCCAGAGAGCCAGAGAGCCAGAGAGCCAGAGAGCCAGAG
>JAITSI010000017.1 GCA_031287845.1 Puniceicoccales bacterium | reverse complement strand
TGGACAAACAAAGTGATCAATGCGATCTCAGCAGTTTCCATAAGCCATTGAAATCGCAGAGCGTCTTTTTGTCAAGAAATTCTGTCTGAATCCCCCCATTTTTTTTGCAACTGGGGTCATGGTCCAGCTTGATCATCCGTCGCCGATGCCGAAGGTGGTGATGGGTTTCTCAGCCACCGCCACGGCCCTTGCCCTTGCCGGCGCGGTGACGGCCCTTGCCCTGATTTTTGCAGCCGGGCTCGCCGCCCTTTGGCCCCTGCTGATCGGCTGTGCCTGTGCCGCTTTTCTGGGCACGGTCGTTTTCCTAATTTCCAATGCTTTGCGCATCCTTGCCAGGGGCGGATTGGAAGAGAAGATCTCGGGCGTCCGTGACGACAAAGCGGAAGGCTCGGTTGATGTGCAAGTTGTCTGGAACTGCGTCAACCGCCTTGCTGCCCTAGATGGGAACACAACGCTGGAAAGGGCCCTGGATTTTTTAAATGCTAATCAAATTATTACACTTAGTACCGGGGAAATTGCATCCCTATGCCTGAATGTTTATAATATTCTCTACGAGAAATGCAATACAGAAACCATATTTGCAAAACCCAGCCAGGACAATCCTGAAAAACCAGCGGTAGATTTGAAAAGTTTGTCCATGCACCTGACTTTGAATAGTTTGGGTTTATTTTTTAAAACAAAAGGCAATGGGGATTATCCCCATTCTTCTCCGGACCGTGCATTGCCGGCTCTGCTGGCAATTTTGTCATTCGTTCGGGGTTGTGGGATTGCCGTGGTACGCTCATCCGGTGGGCTGCGCTTGGTGGACGTTTCCCGGCCGGAGGCATGGAACGAATTTTCCCCTTCCCAGGTGCTTTGTGCGATTTATAACTATGATAGGGACATTGAGAACGGAAATCAATACGAGCATTTTATGGGCAAAAAGCTTGGCAAACAGAACATCTTTTTGGCCCACTATGAATCAGGCAGGCTTGTAATAGGATAAATTTTTACCTTTGGGAAAAATAGGGCTGCGATTCGCCGGAATTTTTCTTGCCACCTCCATCTGGAAAAGTGACCGATACGGACTTGTGGTGCAGGAACTTGACTTCTTGGGGGAAGGGCCTCTCACGGGCGCTACCCTCGGAGCGGGCAGTGCCGCGGGCCGGCCCTAATGGAGGCCTCGCGGGCCGGCCAGGCCCTTTTGGGGGCTTTGCCCCCGGCTTCGCTTTCCCCAACCATCGATGCTGTGGCACTCCGTGGGCGGGGGATTGGCAAAGGGGCGCGGCAACCCCCTTTGGGACCTGATGGAGCTGCAGTTTGCCGGGACCTCCGCCGGTGGCCGGGAATTTTGTCGCAAATTTTTAGGGACCGGACGAGCGACGGCCTTGACAGGGCGGGGCCGGGCGAGACCATTGCACTTCCCTTGCTGGGTCGGAGCGCGGGAAAGGCCGCCGGCCGGACCGCCGTGGGAAGCGCCGGGGATGGCGGGGAAATTTTAGGGGACTGGCCGTGATGGGATCCTGGTGGGGACGCTATCGCTGGGAACGGCGCCTGCTGGGTCTTTTTTCCATCCTCTTGCTGGGCTGGCTGTTGATTCCGCCCCTACTCCGCCGCCAGCTGCGGACGGTGCTGCAGAAATTGCAGGCCCCGGTCTGGTACGCCGCGGACGTGGCCCGGGAGCTTTGGGCACGGGAAGTTCTTCTGGCGCAGTCCAAGGAAACCCTTGCCCGGCTCGTGGTGGAGCTTTCCCGGAGCGATGGCCACGGCCAGCTGCTGCGCCGGGTGGAGGAGGCCGGCCGCTGGCAGGAGGAATCCCGGCTCCCCGGGGCGGTTGGAAACTTTTCCGTCCATGTCCTGCGGGTCCTGCGCCGCGATGAAAAGGCCTGGTGGCAGGAACTTTTACTGGAAGGCGGGGAGTTTTCTCCCAATTCCCCCCTGCTCTGCGGGGAATTTTTATCGGGAAAGATTTTGCACGCCCGTTCCGGCCACTGCGTTGCCCTCCTGGCCAGCGACCCCCGCTTCCACTGCGTGGCCCACGTGGCCGGCGACCGGCGGCCCGTGATCTACGAGGGGGTGGCCCAGGGCGGCTTTGGCCAGCCCATTGGCCGCGTGACCCACCTGCCCCAGGACTTGGGCGACGGCCGGCCCCTGCTGCTCATCACGTCGTCCCTTTCCGGCTCCTATCCCGACGGCATTCCCATCGGCCCCGTGGACCAGCTCCAGCCCAGCGCCGACGGACTCTTCCTGGAGGGGACCGTTCACCTGTGCCCGCAGTTGCTGCAGGCGAGGGAATTGGGCGTGCTGGTTCCCACGGGCGGCGAACCCTTACCGCGCCGGGGACCGCTTCCCCCGCCGTGAAATCCGGGGGGGGTTCTGCCTCCGCTCCGCCGGCGGCCAGGGATTTTCCCGAGCGGGCTGGAAAATTTGCTTGCCGTGGCATTTTTCCTCTGGCTGCCTGCCGTGGCCGGTTCCGCTGGGAGCTGTGGCATTTTCGGCGATGGCGGCGCAGTGGCACGGTATTTTGCCCATGGACAAGCCGGAGGGGATGTCTTCCCACGGCATGGTGGACCGCGTGCGTCGGATTTTGGGGACGCGGCGGGTGGGCCATGGCGGTACGCTGGATCCGCTGGCGACGGGCCTGCTGCTTATTCTGCTGGGAGATGCCACCAAATCTTGCTCCGCCGCGATGGCGGGCGACAAGGACTACGACGCAACGGTTCGCCTGGGGTTTTCCACCGCCACCGATGACCGGGAGGGGGAAGCGCTGGAGCGGGGACATTTTGAGTCCCTGGACCGGGAAAGCATAGAGCGGGCGCTGGGTCAGTTTTTGGGGGAACGGGAGCAGATTCCTCCCCAGTTCTGCGCCAGGAAAATCCAGGGCGTTCCCTGCTACCGCCGCGGCAGGTCCGGCCAGGCCGTTGCCATCGCCGGCCGGGTCGTGCGCGTGGACCGGCTGGCCCTGCTCGATTGGAATGCGCCGCTGCTGCGCCTTTCCATTGGCTGTTCTCCGGGAACCTACGTGCGCAGCATTGCCCGCGACCTGGGCCGGGTACTTGGCTGTCCCGCCCACCTGCACCGGCTTCGCCGTACCCGCTCCGGCTGCTTCACCGTCGCCGGGGCCTGGGACCTCGCCGAGCTGGCAGGGCGGGAGGCGGGCCCAATCGCGGAGGAAATGGAGAAAAATTGGCAACTTCTGCGGGAAAAATTTTTCACTTTTGCGGAGAAAGGTTTTGCGGAGGCGGAAAAACTACTTTGATTCGGCCTCGGCCGAGCCTGGCCATGGGTCCGGAGCGGCGAAGGGAAAAAACGGTTGACGGCGCCGCCGGTCTTTCTAGCTCTCCATCGGTGACCTTTGGCGGAGGTGGCCGGAGCGCTGGGGCGGGCACGGGAGCCCGGGGACGGGGCCGGAGGGTTGCCGGCATGGGTTTGGCCGTCGTGGCCGCCCGCGCTGCCGCGGCCGGGAGATGGAGACAGGGCATGGCTTTGGAATGGTGCATTGTCACGCTGAAGGCGGACTACAACTGGTGGCTGGAGGAGGCGGACTCGCTGCCGGAAACGGTCGAAGAGGAGCAGCTCAGCATCCTGGACCCGCGGCAGGTGGAATGCGTATTTGACCTGCTGGAGCCCCTGCGCGGCTATGGCCTGGACCGGGAAATCGTCGGCCGTGCCTTTCTGCGCTTCACCATCGACCGGGACCTGGGCGGCGGCCGGGTTCGGCTGGTTCCCAGCGGGGAGGCCATCGGCGAGTCGGCGGAGAAGCTCTTTGCCCTGCCCGACACCTTCCGCGAAGGCTATGGCGGCTATGCGGAATTTTTGGACCACATTTCCTCCCTGCGCATCAAATATCTCAATGCCCGGCATCACTTTGCCCAACAATTGACCGTGGATGAGCTGGAGGAGGCGGTGCGGGACGCGCTGGAGGGGTTCCAGGGCCTGGCGCCGCACCTTTTCCAGGAAATTGCCGGCATTTTGGAGTACGTTCCCGCCGGCTTCTCCGAGGACGGCGAGGAGGAGGAGGAAACCGGTGACGATGGGTCGGAGGGCTGGGAGGAGTGATGGATCGGACAGGGACGGCTGAAATTCCCGTGGAGGGATTGTTTGACCTGGATCGGCATTCGGGCCAGGGGAGGTTGCTGGCCGCTGGCTGCGTGGGCCGCTGGGATCGGTACCTGGCCCACGTGCCCCAGTCCCTGCTGCGCCAGCTGCGGCTGCGGACGGGCCAGGGCATCGTCGGACGGGCCGTGCCGGCGGTCGGCGCGGGCCAGCTTCCCCGCCTGGTGCGGGTGGACTCCGTGGACGGGCTTTCCCCCCGGCAGCGCTGCGCCTGCGTGCCATTTTTCCAGGCCACCTCCACCGCACCGCGCCGCTTTCTCCGGCTGGAAACGGAGGGTCGGCTCCTCACCACCCGGCTAATTGACCTCTTTGCCCCCATCGGCCGGGGCCAGCGGGGACTGATCGTGGCGCCGCCCCGGTCGGGAAAGACCATCCTGCTCCGTGCCATCGCCAACGGCATCCGGGCCAACGCCGAAGACTGCCACCTGCTGGTGCTGCTGGTCGACGAGAGGCCGGAGGAGGTCACGGATTTCCAGCGCAACGTGCCGGCGGAGCTCTTTGCCTCGTCCAACGACGAGCCGGTTTCCCACCACCTGCAAACGGCCCAGCTTGCCTTCGAAAGGGCCCAAAACCTTGTGGAAGCCGGTAGGGACGTGGTGCTGCTGCTCGATTCCATTACCCGGCTGGCCAGGGCCCACAACAACGGCATCGTCGGCCACTCGGGCCGGACAATGAGCGGCGGATTGGACTCCCAGGCCATGGAAAAGCCGCGGCAGCTGTTCGCCATGGCCCGGGAAACGGAGGAAATTGGCAGCCTGACCGTCCTGGCGACGGCTCTGGTGGAGACCGGCAGCCGCATGGACGAGCTCATTTTCCAGGAATTCAAGGGAACGGGGAACTGGGAGGTGGTCCTGGACCGGAGGGCGGCGGAGCAGCGGCTCTTTCCCGCGGTGAACCTGCAGGCCACCGGCACCCGGCGCGAGGAACTCCTACTTGCTCCGGCCGCGCTGGAGGCGGCCCAGCGCATGCGGCGGGCACTGGCCGGCCAGCGGCCCGAGGCGGCCCTGGAAACCCTCCTCTCCCGGCTGGGAAAGACGGTGAACAACGGGGAATTCGTGGCCCTCGTCGGAGGACGGGGCTAGGGGGTGCGCGTGCGCTGGCTCCGCTACTGGCGAATCCGATTCCGCCGCCGCTTTCTCCGTCCCCTGCGCCACTTCAATCGCACGGTGGAGCGCTTCGCCGGCGACATCCTCTACGACCGTAGCCGGAGTCCCATGGCCGTCGGGGTCGGCGCCGTCCTGCACCTGCTCTCCTTTCCCTTCCGCCTGCTGGTCTACCTGCGCCACCTCTGCTACCTCCATCGAATTTTGCGGCCCCAGTACCTGGGCTGCACCGTCGTAACCGTTGGAAATTTGACCGTCGGCGGCACGGGCAAGACCCCAATCGTCGAGCTGCTTGCCCGGGAACTTGCCCGGCGCGGCCGGCGCGTCGCCATCCTGAGCCGTGGCTACCGCAGCCGTTCCCAGCCTCCCCTGGCCGGCCTGCTGCGGCTCATTAGCCACCGCGGCGAGCCGCCACCGCGCATCGTGGGGGATGGCCGTTCGGTGCTGCTGGACTCGGCCGTGGCCGGCGATGAGCCCCACATGCTGGCAAAGAACCTGCCCGGCGTCGTTGTGTTGACCGATAAGAACCGCGTAAGGGCGGGACACTTCGCCATCAAGCACTTTGGCTGCGACGTGCTGCTCCTCGACGACGGCTTCCAGTACCGCCGCCTCCACGGCCATCTCAACCTGCTGCTCATCGACAGCACGCGGCCCTTCGGCGGAGGAAAGCTTTTGCCCCGTGGCATTTTGCGCGAGCCTCCCTCGGCCATGGTCCGCGCGACCCACATCCTGCTTACCAAGTCCGACGGGGCCATGGATCCGGCCCGGGAAGCCGCCCTCGTCCGCCACGCCGGCCCTGGCATCCCCATCCTCCGCTGCCGCCACGCCCCCCGGACCCTGTGCTGCCTGCAGGGGGACGGAGACCTGCCCATTGCATTCCTTTTTGGCAAAAAGGTTGCCCTGTTCAGTGGCATCGCCTCGCCGGATGGCTTCGAGGCCTTTGTCCACGGCACCGGCGCCAGCGTCGTCCTGCGCCGGCACTTTCCCGACCACTATCGCTTTTCCGAGGAGGATGTGCAAAAAATCTTTGGCCGGGCCTGCGAACGCGGTGCGGAGCTGGTCCTCACGACGGAAAAGGATGCGGTGCGGCTGGAGTCGCGCTGGATCTACCCGCTCCCCACCTACTATTTGCGCATTGAGATGGAAATTCTCCACGGCCGGGAGCACTTCGAGGCCCTGCTGCAGCGAATCTGCGCCGGCGAAGCGAATGGGACGGTGGCCGGCGCCGCCGCGGCATCCTGCGACGGTGTTTTTTCTTGCCCGGGATCAAATTCCGCATAGTGCATAGGCCATAGTGCATAGGCCAATGCTATCCGATAATAATTCGGTGGAATTGACGGTGCCGTTCCGGAGCAAACTACCATTTGCCACGGCTGCCACCGTCACCCTGCTGCTCATCGCGGGAACCGGCGCGGTCGCGGTCCTGACGGCCTTTGCCGTTTTACCCCTTCTTTTCGGCATCCCGCTGGTCGCCGCACTTTTTCTGATCGCACTGTTTGCCGGTGCCATCACCATCTTTCTCTGGTCCAGGAAGCCGGCGCAACCGGCCAAACCTACTCAACTGGACTCATCTTCGCCACAGTTCGGGATCGCTTCCCCGCCCACGACTTCCGCATCTTCCTTTTCCGAATTCAAATCATCTTCATATTCCGATGTCAACTCATCTTCCCTTTCCCCGTCCACTTCTTCCCCTCCATCCTCTCTGTCCAGTTCTTCATCTCCATCTTCTCCGGTCAGTATTTCGTTATCTTCCCTGTCCAGCACCTCTCCTTCGTTGCCTACGCCTGACACTTCATTATTATTATCATCATCATCATCCTCCTCCTCCTCTTCTTCTTCCTCCTCTTCTTCTTCCTCATCTTCTTCTTCCTCCTCTTCTTCGGTTTCATCGTCCCAGGCGGGAACATTGCTTGCTTCCAGTAAAAAATTTGACGATTTGACAACGGAGCTGGAAAATTTATTTTGGCAAAACTTTGATGCACATAATGAAGCAATTGGGGAAATTAACTACGGCGAGCGTAATTATAGCGAGGGCCGGAAAATGCCGCGGAATTTGATGTGTTATTCGCGCGACGTATTTTCGCCCAATACTGAAATAGCTAGCTTCCAATGTACTGGTTCGCTCATACCATTTAGGTTGCATACGAATGCGGATGCAAGTGTCTATGTCAGGCGAAATATTCCAGTTCCGCGTATGGATGTCAGTTTTGATCTTCATCCCAATGGAAAGTCAATTTGGGGAGATTTTACCCGCCTCACCGATGGCAGCGCCAATTTCTATGTTTTTTGCGACCCTACCAAATTAAGAGAAAATCACAGCGGCACCTCCGCAAAACGGCCCACGCAGACACAATTTTGCCAGGCATTCAATGCGGAATTCCAGGGCAGAACTCCCGTAATCATAGATCTCTCTTCCTCTGGCTGGGATCCCGCCATATGGCAAAACGCCGATGACAGTGTGCGAGCGGAAAAGGAATATCCAAGCAAGGGGATGGTTAGCAATGTGGAGGATGTGCAAAGTCCCGGGATATGTCCCAGTCAGATAACTGTAACCATGAATGGGAAACTAAAGACATTCAACATTTCCCTGAAAAGCTTTTCCCTGGCAAATGAAAGCGGATTGAATCCAATCAAAGTTTACCATTTGAGAATTAAAGGTTGGGAGGACGATTTTACGAGTACTGCCGAGCAAATGCACCAGCTTGTTCTTGCCATTGAAAAGATTGCGACCACCTACTCCATCAATGCCCGCTGTGTCAATTGCACTTCCGGCGTTGGCCGTGCCCCATCCCTAGTTCTTTACATGAGCTTGCACATGGCGGCGGAAGCGGCAAAAAGACACAATATCGCCCGCTGCTATGACCATGCAAAAGAACGCGTAAAATTTGTCGACGGCAAGCTCAACATGGCCTATGTGCTGCACAATCTATTTGCGAATTATCTGCGCAGGCGAAGTGCCTTTGGCTGGGGAGATGTGCAATTTGCAAGCTATCCTTCCTATGCACAGTACCTTGCCATCCTGTCCGATTCCAGCCAAGCAGTGTCCAGTTCCGCGTCCCAGCCACCGTGATGCACCGTCGCCGGTTCCAATCAAATTGTGCCCAATTCACGGTGATGTGCTGGGCTGCGCCGTGTTCACCTCCGGGGGCGATGCATTTCCTTTGAAAATTTCCCATTCCACCGGGTGCGTGGCATCGGCAGATGGAGTCAGCGTTCGAAAAAAAAAGAATCCCCGCCCGAAGGCGAGGATTCCCGGCACTTCCCGCGCCGAATTGCCTAGAAGCTGAACTCAACGGCGCTGGAGAACCAGACCATTCCCTTGTGGCCACCGCCAAAGAGATAGTTGTTCCAGTGCTTCTTGGAGGTTGAATTCACCTCGTAGCGCGCGCCGAGGCGCACGTTGGCCTGCTCATTGTACTTGTAGACCAGATCCGCTCCCAGACCCAGATAGAAGTAGTCCTTGCTCTGGTGCATGAACTGGGTTTCAATGAGGTTGTCGTAGGAGGGAATAATATCCTTAAAGAAGTTTTTTGCACCAAACGGCCGCTTCGCGTAGTCATAGCCCAGGTGAGCCTTGCCTTCCACGGAGAAGTTGTTTAGTCCACAGGTTCCCAGGTCGTAGCCGTAGCTCAGCGAGCCAACTAGATCAAATTCCTTACGATTAAAGTCGTAGGAAAGATAAACCTTTGGTGAGCAGATCATGTCCATCGCGGCACCCACGTAGAACTCGTTGGTGTTATCGGAGATGGGATACACCTGCATGGGAGACACGTTGTCATTGTTATCCAAGTATAGCTCGAATGGCTTGAGATTGGTGTAGAGGTGGGCCACATAGCCAATGTCCAGGGAGCAGCAATCCGCCAGGTCATGGCTGAAGCCGATGTAGGGCGAAACGTGGTTCAGGGACATGGCCCGGCTGCCGCTCCAGGTGGGAACCGAATCGGCCAGCATGAGGGTGGACTGGGCACCCAGGTAGCCGTGTCCGCCGGCGAGGTCCGCGCCGGTCTCCACCGCCATCTGGATGCATTTCTTTCCCTCCTTGCGGCCGTGGTTGACGTGCTCGGTGTCAAAGCCGATCTTCGCGTCCACGGTCAGTGGGGGCATCTTCAACGCCGGCACTTCCAACCCGTGCAAGGCGCCCAACCCCAGCGCGCCGGCCAGGGCAAAGGTAACTGCTGTCTTTTTCATAACGATCCTTTCAGTTCCGGTTTCTCGCAAAACCTTGCGGAAATTAAAGACCGCCGGCCGGGCCATGCAAGTGTTTTTGCAAAAAATTCAGGAAGAAAATGCATTTTCACGGAAATTTTGGGAAAAATTTTGAGGAAGAAACACTTCATCCCCGCCCCGGCCGGGGTTCCCGGGTTGGGAATCTGGCCCCTAGGCCATGCCGCGGACACTCCGCTCCTGAAAGCGGGCCATTTCCCAGCGCAGGTGGGGAGAGATGGCTTCGTCGTTAAGAATTTTTTCCAATCCCTTGGCCCTCCCATCGGCGTAGAGCGTGCGGAACATGCGGCGCACCCCCTGCACGTCCTCCTCGGAAAAGTGGTGCCGTTGGAGCCCCACCAGGTTGTAGGAGCGCAGCCGGGCCCGGTTTCCCTCGGCGATCATGTAGGGGAGCAGGTCCTGCACGAGGGCGGAGAGGCCGCCCAGGAAGGCATGGGTGCCGATTTTGCAAAACTGGTGCACCGCGGCGGCCCCCCCCACGATGGCATGGGAATCCACCTCCACGTGGCCGCCCAGGACCGCCTTGCTGCTGATGACGATGCCGTCGCCCAGGATGCACTCGTGGGCCACGTGGCCGTAGGCCAGGATGTGGTTGTCATTGCCGATGCGGGTGCGGCCGCCCTCGCTGGACGGGCAGTGCACCGTGGAAAATTCCCGGAACACGTTGCGGTCGCCGATGGACAGGGGCGGGTTGGAGCCGTCGTACTTGAGGTCCTGGGTCCTGCCGCCGATGAGGGCGTAGGGGTAGATTTCGTTGTCCCGGCCCAGGGTGCTATTGCCCTGCACCGTGCCGTGGTGGTGCACCGTGCAGCCGTCGCCCAGGACCACATCTCCCCCCACGTAGCCGTGGGGACCAATGCAAACCCCTGCCCCGAGGCGGGCTCCCGGCTCCACGATGGCCAGGGGATGGATTTTTGCCGGTTCCGCCATGGGGACCTAGCCGATCCAGCGCAGCAGGCAGGCCCCGGTGGTCAGGCCCGCCCCGAAGGAAACCGGCGCCACCAGGTCCCCCGGCCGCAGCCACCCGTGGTGCACCGCATGGTCCATGGCGATGCCGAGCGAGGCGGACGACGTGTTGCCCGACCACTCCACGATCGACAGAAAGCGCTCCGGTGGCAGGTTCATGTGCTCGGCGATGGCGCTGAGAATGCGCTTGTTGGCCTGGTGCGGCGCAAAAAACCGGATCTGGTCCGGCGTGATGTTCCCCAGGGCGCACACGTTCTCCAGGGCCAGGCCCATGCCCTTGATCGCCTCTTTGAATACCTCTTTGCCGTTCATTTTGAGGAAGTGCATTCGATTTTTCACCGTTTCCTCCGTGGCCGGCATGTGGCTGCCCCCTCCCGGCAGGTAGAGGATGTCCGTGCCGTCGCTGTCGTTGGCGATGTAAATGTGCAGGACCTCCCACTTGGCCCCCACGCCCTCGCAGGAGACGAGAAAGGCGGCGGCGCCGTCGCCGAATAGCACGCAGGTGAGCCGGTCCTGCCAGTCGGTGATGGTTGTCAGCTTGTCCGCCGAGATGGCCAGGATGTTCCGGTAGGGGCCCTGGCGCAGCAGGGCGGATGCCAGCTCTAGGCCGTAGGGCACGCCGGAGCAGCCCGCCTCGAGGTCCATGCAGGGACAGTTCCGCGCCCCGATTTTCTTCTGGACGAAGGCGGCCGTCGAGGGAAAGGCCATGTCCGCGGTGACGGTTGCAACGATGATGGCATCCACGTCCTCCGGGCCGCATTGGGCATCGGCCAGGGCCTTCTTCGCCGCCTCCGCCGCCAGGTCCGAGGTGTACTGGTTTTCCTCGGCGATGCGCCGCTCGCGAATTCCGGTGCGCGTGGTGATCCACTCGTCGCTGGTGGCCACAATTTTTTCCAGGTCCGCGTTGGAGAGGATCCGCTCCGGCAGATAGGAGCCGAGCCCCCGGACAAAAATCGGCTTTTTCCCGCGCCGATCGGAGATCAATTCGTTTTCGTTCATGGCTAATTTCCTTCCGTGGTTTCAGATAGTAGGGTGTGGCTGCGCAGAATCTGATCCCGCAGCCGGTCGCAGCAGCTTTCCCGCAAAAAGCGTTCCGCCATGAGAATGGCCCGGCAAATTTCGTCGCGGTCGCTGGAGCCGTGGGCTTTGAACAGGGAGCCGTTGAGGCCGAGCAGGGGGGCGCCGCCGTAGGCCTCCGCGCTCAATTTTTTCCGAATCGTGCGCAGGGCACCCGCGGCGAAGAGGCAGCCGAAAATTCGCAGGGGATTGCGGAACAGCTCTTTGCCGATAAAGCCCTTGAGCCTGCGGGCCAGCGACTCCATGGTTTTCAGCAGCACGTTGCCCACGAAGCCGTCGCAGACTACCACGTCCGGCGGGTCCTGGAACAGCTGGAATCCCTCGACCAGTCCCTCGTAGCGGATGATTCCTCCCAATTTTTTCAGCATTTCGTGGGTTTGCTGCACCAGCCCATTGCCCTTTCCCTCCTCGGTCCCTATGGAGAGCAATCCCACCCGCGGGCTGGGATTTTGCAGCGCCACCCGGTTGTAGTGGGCGCCGAGGATGGCATTGTGCACCAGCTGCCGCGGCGTGGGCGAGGGATTGGCCCCCACGTCCAGCAGCACGAAGTGCCGGTCGATTCCGGGGATGACGGTGGCCAGGGCCGGCCGTTCCAGCTGGGGCATGGGCCTCAGGCGAATGGTTCCGATGGCGACCAGGGCGCCGGTGTTGCCACAGGTGAGGGCGCCGCCGGCCTCCCCCTCCCGCACCAGGTCGATCGCCTGGCCCATGGAGGATTCCCGCTGGCGCATGGCGCGCATGGGGCTCTCGTCCATGGCGATCACCGCAGCGGCGTGGTGCAGGCGGATGCGGTCCCGGAACGGACGGAAGCGTTTTCCCGCCAGCAAGTTGGCCATCAGTTCCCGGTTTCCCACCAGGATCAAAGAAAAATTCGCCTCCCGGCACCGGCGCAGCGCCAGCAGGATGCCCTCGAAGGTTTCCTGGGGTCCCCGGTCGGAGCCCATCACATCCACGGCCACAACCGGATGCGGAGGAGGGAACATGGCGGGCCACCTATTCTACTTCGATCACCGACCTGCCCCGGTACATGCCCGTCGTGGGATTGACGCGGTGGGGAAGGAACAGCGTCCCGTCCCTATCCCTTGCCACCTGGGGTTCCTGGAACTGCTTCGCTCCACGACGCTTACGACTTCTCTGCTTGGAATTTTTACGCTTCGGCTGGGCCATGGCTTACTTCCTGACGGCCAAGCTGGCAGCCGCCCGCGGGGACGGCAAGAAAATTTTTCCATGGCCGCAGCTTCCATTTTGACCGGCCGCCGCCGGGCCTCGAATCCGGTGCCGGTAGCTGTGTCCCCCTGGGCTTCGGGGGACGGCCGGGCCCGATTGGAGACCCGATCCCGGCTCCCCCTTCTTCGGTTCCGCTTCTTTCCGTTTTGCCCCTTCCCATTCCGCTTTTTCCCTTCCCATTCCGCTTTTCCCAGGCGGCGGCGCCGTGGCACTGCGCGGGCGGGGATTGCAAAGGGTGCTTTTTTTGATTTCAAAATTCGTAGCAGAGCTGGCCGCTGGCGTGGCCGTCGCGCCTGGCGTGGGCGAAGTCGCCGGACCAGCCGAGGTTGCCGCTCCAGTGGCGGTCGAAGTGCCGGCAGATGGCCAGGGATACGGCGGCGGAGCTGCGGGCGCCATAGTCGATGGCTGGGACCAGCTCGGCGGTGTTGCCCTGCTCATAGGCCGTTGGGTTGCTGTGGTTTCGCATGGCCTGGCAGCGCCAGGTGACGGCGGAGGAAATGTGGCCGCATTTGCTGCCGCCACCGCCGGAAAATGTCCGCGCAACACCCACGCCCAGGGCCGTTGTGAAGAACCGGTGGTCCACGTTGCCGATGCGAAGTGCTCCGGCGCCGCCATCCTCCGCATGGCCGTTCTGCCGCTGCCAGCCGTATTCCGCACCCAGCTTGGGGCCGATGTGCCAGCCGAGGCAGCGAAATAGCTCCCGCGAAATCTCTAGCGCCGCAAAGACCTGTTCTCCGCCGAAGCGGGCGGCAAAGTGGTTGCCCTGGACATCGTCGCGGCCACTTCTGCCGTGGGCGTAGCCGCCGCCTACCGTGGCATGGAACGTGCTAAGCATTTGCCGCGCACTGCGATGTTGTAACTGGCCAAAGAGCGAGCCGCCCATGCGGATCTGGTGAATTTTTGTCCCATTGGCAAAGGAACGCATGCGCACGTTGGCGTAGGAGGCCCGCATTCCACTGCGGAATAGAGTCTTTTGGGAAATTGCGCGGACGCTATCTCCGCCGATGACGCCTCCGGAGACGTCCCCGTGGTAGCCACCATTATTGGCTCCATTGCGGTGCAGATGCGAATGGAATCCGCGAAAAAACCAGGCCTTCGGCCGGGGGTGCAGTTCATCGCAGTGGCCAAGTCCCCAGCAAATTCGGTCAACCTCCAGACCCAGCTCCGCCAG
>JAITSI010000068.1 GCA_031287845.1 Puniceicoccales bacterium | reverse complement strand
CTGCCCGCAGTTCCGGTCCCTCCCGCCGTTCTCCCTACGTAACCTCGTTGACCACCACATCCTCCTTTTCGATGTAGCGGTCCAGGGAATTCTGGATGGATTCGATCACGTGGAGGCGGTGGTCCTCGGAGCGGTAGGTCTTTACGGAAAGGTCGCGGGCCAGATCGGCGAGCCGGGCCAGGACGAAGATGCGGCCCTCAAAATCTTCCAGGGGAAGACTAAACACGCTGAGCAGGCCCTCCACCTGGGCAATGCTCACCATGGCCCCCTGTGCGATGCGGAGGATGTCCCGGGTGACCTCCAGCCGCTTTTCCAGCGTCAACGCCATGGGACAGTTTTAGCGGCAAATGGGGGAATTGCCAGAAAAAAACTAGCGGCCGGCCGGTTCTTCCCCATTGATCCCCAGCTCCGCCAGCCAATTCCGGTAGCCGGCCAAAAATGTGCCCCCGCTCTCCCCCTCCCGGGCTTCCGGCCGGTCCAGTCCATTGGCCAGCCGCGCCAGCCCATCTCCGGCGTGGTGGGCAACGAAGCGGCGCACGTCCACCCGCTGCAAAATTTTTTCCGGGAGCAGCGCGGTCGCCCGCTGCGCATAGCTGTCCAGGAAGGCACCGACCAATTTTTTGCAATCCTCCAGCGTGGCCGGCGGCTCGCCATCCCCCCGGCCGAGATTTCCCGCGGCGAAGTCCCGGCAAATGTAGTAGACCACGTCCGCCAGGTCCTCTCCGCAGGAAGCGATCTGCAGGCCCAGGGTATCGAGGAAGAACACGCTGCGCCGGTCGCGGCTGAAGGCAAAGTTATTGAAGTTCAAATCCCCGTGGCGCGGTGCCCGCACGAGGAGGGGCGACGGGGCGCTGACCAGGGCACCGTTGCCGTGGTGGAAGTGGGCCAGGGCCGATCCCAGCACCGCCATGGCCTGCGCTCGCCGCTGCAGGTCAATGCGATTGCTCCGCAGGACGCTGCGCAGGGCGGTCCGATCGCCAAAGTCCTCGACAACCAGGTAGGCACAGCGGCCCCCGAGGCGGCAGGGGCAAAAGTCTCCCAGCAGCGGGACCTCCACCCCGTCCCCGGGCCGCAGCCGCAGACTCGTCGCCAGCTCCCGAATTTCTCCCAGGTGGGGAAAGTGTCCCTGCACCGTGCGGGCATCGGCGTCCAGGAACTTTACCAGCAGGCTCCGCTCCTCGCCATTGGTCCCGTCGAGCACCCGACAGCGGTAGACGGAGTGGACCGCGCTGCCCTGGTAGGGGGTCCGCTCCGCCGCCTGGAGAATTCCGAACGGCCGGAGAAGGCGGCGCAGCCGCAGCAGCTCGCTCCCGGGGACCCGCGCCTCGGCACTGGCCCGCTCCGGCAACGCGGAGGGGGTCCTTCCCGGCACCGCGGAGGGCGATAACTGCAGTAAAAAGGCTAGCAACAGCGGCGTAATCTTTCCCATGGGCCGAGGTGAGACCCCCCCGGCGCCAAAGTCGAATGAAAACCTCCAATTAGCGCGCTAAATATGTGCTAAAATGAAAAACGCAGGGATAGGAGGCAGTGGAGGAGGGCGCCGGCGGCAATGGCGGGCGCAAAGGGCAGGGGCCGGCCGAAGGTGAGGGGCACCCGGCCGACGATGCGGCGGAGGCAGGTCCAGAGCAGGGCCAGCCAGGCGGCGTAGAAGAGGGAGTGGAGGGCGCCGCCCCAGCCCAGGAAGACGCCCAGCATCCCGGCCAGCTTCACGTCGCCGAAGCCCAGCCCCTCCCGGCCGGTGGCGGCCTCGAAGAGCAGGGCCAGCCAGAGCAGGGAGCCGGAGGAAAGGAGGAGGGCCATGGCGGCGGCCAGGACCCGGGTCTCCACCTCCCCCGGCAGCAGCACGTAGGCGCTGGCCAGGCCCGGCGCCCCCACGGTGGAGAACGCCAGGCCAACCCCGATGCCGAACAGGACGATGCCGTCGGGGATCACCCCCCGCGCGCTGTCCAGGCGGGCGGCCACCAGCAGCAGCACCGTCAGCGCGGCGAGGGCGAGGGGACCGGGATCGGGAAAAAAATGCCAGAGGAGGAGGGCAAGCGCGACCTGGCCCAGCACCCAGACCCGGGATGCCCGCAGCGGAATGGGATTCCAGCGCCAGGGAAGGAGCGGCAGGCGCTGTCCCTGGAGAAGCTGGAGCTGCCCACGCTGCACCTGCCAGGCAAAGAGATAGGCCCCCAGGAGCACGGAAATAAAGCTCCCCATGGCCTCATGCTATGTGGCGCAGGGGCCGGCGCAACTTAAATTCGCACTGCTTTCCGTCGTTCCACTGCTGCACCGGCCGCAGGTATCCGACGATGCGGGAGTAGACCTCCGTGGTGACGCCGCAGCGGGGACAGCTGGGACATTCTCCGGCCAGGTAGCCGTGGGCCGGGCAGACGGAGAAGGTGGGCGTGAGGGAGAAATAGGGCAGCGCGTAGTTCTTCGTGACCGTGCGCACCAGGTTCTTTACCGCCTCCGGATCGGTGATGCGCTCGCCGAGGAAGAGGTGGACCACGGTGCCGCCGGTGAACTTCGTCTGCAGCACGTCCTGGTGGTCCAGGACGGAGAAGATGTCGTCGAAGGCATTGACGGGCACGTGGATGGAGTTGGTGTAGTAGGGCACGTCTCCCCGGGCCAGGAAGTCCTCGTTGGCCACGCGGATGGCATCGCCGAATAGGGCTTTGTCCTTCTTGGCCAGTCGAAAGGACGTTCCCTCCGCCGGCGTTGCCTCCAGGTTGTAGTGGTTGCCCGTCTCCCCCTGGTAGCCGCGGATGCGGTCGCGCATGAAGTCCAGGGTGCGCAGGGCAAATTCCTTGGAGCGCGGCGCGACGATGTCCTCGCCCAGCAGGTTCAGGCAGGCCTCGCTCATGCCGAGCAGGCCGATGGTGGAGAAGTGGTTTTTCCAAAAAAATCCCGTCCGCTCCTTCATCGCACCCAGGTAGAATGAGGTGTAGGGGTAGAGGTGGGAATCGGAGAGCTTTTCCAAAAAGGTCCGCTTCACCTCCAGGCTGTCCTTGGCCAGGTCCATGAGGTCGCCCAGCCGCCGCAGGAAGTCATCCTCGCCCGAGGCCATGTGCCCCAGCCGGGGCAGGTTCAGGGTGACCACGCCGACGGAGCCGGTCAGCGGGTTGGCCCCGAAGAGCCCCCCACCGCGCCGCTCCAGCTGGGTATTGTCGATGCGCAGCCGGCAGCACATGGAGCGCGTGTCCTCCGGCGCCATGTCCGAGTTGACAAAGTTGGCAAAGTAGGGAATGCCGTACTTGCCGGTCATCTCCCAGAGGCCTTCCAGCACCGGATTGTCCCAGTCGAAGTCCTTGGAGACGTTGATCGTGGGGATGGGAAAGGTGTGCACCCGGCCGCGGGCATCGCCCTCCCCCATCACCGCGAAGAGGGCCCGGTTGAACAGGTCCATTTCCCGCTGGTACTGGCCGTAGGTGCTTTCCTGCAGCACTCCCCCCAGGACCACCGGCTCGTCCCTGAGGTGCTTTGGGCAGAAGAGATCCAGCGTAATGTTGGTAAATGGTGTCTGGAAGCCGACCCGGGTGGGCACGTTGACGTTGAATACGAACTCCTGCAGGGCCTGCTTGACGGCGGAAAAGTCCAATTTGTCCCGGGCGATGAAGGGGGCCAGCAGGGTGTCGAAGTTGGAAAAGGCCTGGGCCCCGGCCGCCTCGCCCTGGAGGGTGTAAAAAAAGTTCACAACCTGGCCCAGGGCGCTGCGGAAGTGCTTCGCCGGAGCTGCCTCCAGCTTGCCCGGCACCCCGCGAAACCCCTTCATTAGCAGGTCGGCCAGGTCCCAGCCGACGCAGTAGACGGAGATCTGGGACAGGTCGTGGATGTGGAAGTCCCCGGACTCGTGGGCCTCGCGCACGCGGCCGTCGTAGACGCGGTGCAGCCAGTAGCTCTGGCTCAGCGCCCCGGCCAGGTAGTGGTTGAGCCCCTGCAGCGAGTAGGTCATGTTGCTGTTTTCCTTCACCTGCCAGTCGGCCCGGGACAGGTACTCCTCTATGCGGGCGATGTCGGAGGCGACGGTTGCCTGGCGGCTCATGGCCGCCCGCTCCATGGACAGGATGAAGGTCCTGGCCGTGGCGGCGTAGGGGGAGCGGAGCAGGGTCGCTTCGACGAGCCGCTCCACCTCCTCCACCTGGGCAAAGTCCGCCTTGCCCTGCTGCCAGAGCTGGGAAATTATGGACCGGGACAGGTCCCAGGCCACCTCCGCACCGAACTCACCGCTCTGCCGCCCGCACTCGGCCACGATCTGGTGCACCCGCCGCAGCAGGTCGTCCTCGGAGCAGATGAAGCGGGCTCCGTGGTGCGGTGGCAGGGAAAAGGGGGGCTCGATGGCACCTGTAGTATCTTTTGCGTGCATACTCCACTATCTGTAGTGGCGCCTCCCGGGCTTGTCCACTTTTTTTTTGCTCAATTTTTGGGCCGACCTTCGCGGCCCGGGGCTGCGCCCCCTCTGAAACTCCCCCCGCGAAATGCCGCCGCCACGGCATCGATGGCTTGGGGGAAGCGGAGCTGGGGACAGCGCCCCCAACCGGGCCGGGAGGTCTCAAAGGGGGCTGCCGCGCCCCTTTGCCAATCCCCCGCCCACGGAGTGCCGCAGCATCGATAGTTGGGGGAAGCGAAGCTGGGGGCAAAGCCCCCAAAAGGGCCTGGCCGGCCCCCGAGGCCCCGGCCCGCGGCACCGCCCGCTCCGCTGGCAGCGCCCGTGAGCGCCCCTTCCCTCAAGAAGTCAAGCTCCTGCGCCACAGGCCTGTATCGGTCACTATTCCAGGTGGAGGTGGAATATGGTTTTACGAGTCCAGACCCTGGGGAAGCGACCATCTTCCCCGTGTCCGATGCCGGAAATTTTCTTTA
>JAITSI010000069.1 GCA_031287845.1 Puniceicoccales bacterium | reverse complement strand
TTTGAAATCAGAGACACAGAATATTTCAGTCGAAAAAATCGTTATTCCGCCATGCAAGCTTCAGACTTGTAAGACCACCGGGATTTGTCCCGTTCTTTTTACCACCTGTCTGATAATCTCATTGCTGGCCCTGGCCGGCGCCGTCGTTATGGTCATATTTTTGCCATTCCCATGGGTTTTTCTCGCCGTTCCGTTGGCCGCGCTGGCCATCGGCTCCATTGGACTGTTTATCCTTTACACCTGCCTCCGAAACACCAAAAATTCTTACAAAATTCCCCCTTCCGTACTAGCTGAAATCCATGCTTCACTGTCAGAAATAGAAAGTCCAACCAATGAAAATGTAAAGACACTTTTGCAGCTATTGTTCGGGGAAAACTTTCCCGTGGACGGCAGCAAGTTGGGCAAAATTGATTTTAATAACATAAGCGATGACGGGTTGCCGGCGGCACTGGCACAGTATTCGCGGAAACGGCACGGCGTAAAAATTCTCGCCGCCCAATCACCATTTGGCATATTGACCTTTGCAACGCACAGCAAAAGGAGTGTATATCGGCAAAAAAATGTATTCGTCCCGCAGGCGCAGTGGAATCGTCTATGGATGCGGGATACAAATGTTTGGAACCGAGAGAATTGCGCTTCGGTTAACAAAGAAACCATCTGGGGCGACATTTCGCAAATCACCGCAACCTCCTATGTTTGCCCAAGCCCAGCATGTCTCCTTGCAAAACGGCAGGATATGCCGTCAAAGAGGGCATTTTGCGAGGCCCTGCACGAGGAGTTCGACGGAAAAAACCTAATCATCGTGGACATGAGCTCGGGCAATGAAAATTATCTATTCGATTGGGAAAATGACCGCATCGACAGCGAATTCGAACCATTTTTCCCAGCGAATGGCATGGTCACGAACGTCCAAAAAAGGACTACAACAGTAGAGCAGGAAACAGTCATGCTAGAAAAAAATGGAGAGATAAATAGCATCAATGCATCCCTCGCTTTTACCCTGCAAAGTTTTCAACTGAAAATTAGGAATGGAAAAATGAACACGTTCTACCAGCTACGCATTAAAAATTGGCCCGACGGAGGAGCGCCAATCGGAGAATCGGCCCAGGCTATCATAGATAGCTACAAGTGGTTTGAGGCAAGGGTCGCCGAATTGTCAGGCCGGCCGCAGGAACCGGTTTACCTGCTTGCCCACTGCGATTCCGGCGCCGGCCGTTCCCCTTCCTTTCTTATCTATCGCGACATCGACCGGGTGGCAAGTGCCTGTGAAAAGCTGGGATGGGCCTGCACCTACGACGATAGCAAGCAGAATCAAATGCTTGTCGAGAGCAAGGTCAATCTGAGCTGGGTGCTGTGCCGCATTCTGCAAAACGGTATCAACGCCCGCTCCGTCTATGGATGCGGACGCAATCAATTCCTAAGCTATGCCGACTATGCGGAGTACCGTGCCGGACAATCCGAGGGGCAAAATACTACGCCATAAACCCGACGCCGAAGCTGGAAAGTTGCTCAATTTCCCAGTCGAAGAAAATCCTTGCCAAAGCAGTTCCCTTGCCCAGTTTGACCGCGTGGAACTGAACGAGAAAAATGTTTTGAAATCAGAGACACAGAATATTTCAGTCGAAAAAATCGTTATTCCGCCATGCAAGCTTCAGACTTGTAAGACCACCGGGATTTGTCCCGTTCTTTTTACCACCTGTCTGACAATCTCATTGCTGGCCCTGGCCGGCGCCGCCGTTATGGTCATATTTTTGCCATTCCCATTGGTTTTTCTCGCCGTTCCGTTGGCCGCGCTGGCCATCGGCTCCATTGGAGTGCTTATCCTTTGCACCTGCCTCCGGAAAGGCCACAGTACGCACACTAAGCTCATTCCAACTCCTCCGTCACAGGAGAACAATCAAACTACGGACACGTCTCAGCCAAGCGTCCCCATCGCCACAGTTTCTTCCCAAACCTCTCCCATGGCTCCCCCTAAAGTCCAAAGCTTAACACTCCCCGAGCCCCCATCCGAACTTTCATCTAAATTCTCATCATCGACCTCTTCCACAACCTCCTCTGAAATTTCTTCTCAAATCTCTTCGCAAACCTCTTCTCAAACCTCTCACCAAACTCCCCCATTGCCATCTCCGGAAATTTCTCCTGCGAAAACTGTGATCCACTTTCCCGCGTCCGCCAAAATCAGCACCCAACTGTCGGAAACAGAAACGCCAACCGAGCAAAATGTAAAGGAACTTTTACTCGGAATGTTCGGGAACGACTTCCCCGTGGACAGCAATGGCCTAGAAAAAATTGATTTCCATGCCGTGTGCCCAACCGAGAAGATTCCGAATGCACTGGAAAAATACTCACTGAAACAGCACAATGTGCAATGTGTCACCGAGAGATCTAAGATCAAAGCTACCCCACTGGTTATTGCAACAAGTACCAACAAGAGCGTATTTCAGAAGCAAAATTTGTTTCTCCCAAATACGGAGCTCCTTGCGTTTTTTAATGATGGTCCCAACAAATCCCTCACCAATGAACAAACTATCTGGGGCGACATTTCGCAAATTACAAAGGAAAGCTATGTTTGCTCTCATCCGCTGTATCTCGATGGACGTTACATGCCGACGCAGACAGCATTTTGCGAGGCCTTGGGCGAGGAATTCAATGGAAAAAATTTAATCATCGCGGATATGAGTTCCGACGGAATAGACTATCCATTGGCATGGGAAAATACTGATAAATATTCCGAAATAGTGCTATTCAATGAAGAAAACAAATACTTCAATAATCCCACTCCGGAAAATGGCGTAATTACGAATGTCGAACACGTGGGTCCGCTAGAAAAGATACCCATAAAAATGGTGCGATACGACGATTTGGGAAATCAAAACCGGGAATATTCCTCTGAACTCGCCCTCGGCTTGCAAAGTTTTTGCCTGAACAAAAACAAAAAAAAGAACATCTTTTACCGGCTGCGCATTGCCAATTGGTCAGATAATGGAGCACTGGCGCCGGCATCGGCTCAGGCCCTATTAGATGCCTACAAGCGAATCGAGGCACAGGTCGCCACATTGTCAGGCCGACCCAATGAACCGGTCTGCCTGCTTGCCCACTGCAATTCCGGCGCCGGCCGCTCCCCATCCTTTCTGATCTATCGCGATATCGACCGGGTGGCAAGCGCCTGCGAAAAACTGGGATGGGTCTGCGACTATAACGATGCTAGGCAAAATGAGATGATCATCGACGGCAAGGTCAACCTGAGCTGGGTGCTGTGCCGCATTATGCAAAATGGCTTTAACGCCCGCGCCGTCTATGGATACGGATCCCACCAATTTCCAAGCTATGCGGACTATGCGGAATACCGCGCCAGGACACCAAACGCCGGGACACAAACCCAACACTAGAAAATTAGAGAGTTCGGCAATTCACCAACCGAAAAAAAATCCTTGCCAAAACGGTTTTCTTGACTAGGCTCAGGACTCGTCAAACCGCATTCCACCTCCACCTGAAAAAGTGACCGATAGGGACCTGTTGTGCAGGAGCTTGACTTCTTGAGGGAAAGGCCTTTCACGGGCGCTGCCCGGCGGAGCGGGCAGTGCCGCGGGCCGGCCCTGATGGCAAAAAGGCTACGCGGGGCGACCTGCGCGCTGCCCATGGCATCTGCCATGGCAGAAGCATCGCCCAGCACCTTATTCTATCATCTCCTGGGGTTGGGCCGGCCCGCCAGCCTTGGATGGAACCGTCCGCAGCGCCCGGC
The DNA here is from genome assembly GCA_031287845.1 of Puniceicoccales bacterium. Lineage (GTDB taxonomy): Bacteria > Verrucomicrobiota > Verrucomicrobiia > Opitutales > JAIRLM01 > JAISOW01. The sequence continues at coordinate 43,712 of JAITSI010000069.1, read as the reverse complement.
CGGCCGGCGTCCCGAGCGAAGCGAGGGGGCCTCGGGGGCCGGCCAGGCCCTTTTGGGGGCTTTGCCCCCAGCTTCGCTTCCCCCGATTATCGATGCTACGGCACTCCGTGGGCGAGGGATTGGCAAAGGGGCGCGGCAGCCCCCTTTGAGACCTCCCAGAGGGGCGCAGCCCCACCGCCAACCGGCGGACCGGGTTTACGGATCCTGACCCTGGCCCCGGCGTCGCTTCGCCCGGATGAGTAGCACTACGGCACGCCGTGCGCCGGGACGGTCCAGGAAGAGGCGCTTTGCTTTCCCCCGGCGCCGCTCAGCACAGATTACGCCGGCGGTGGTAGATGCTCTGCACGACCCCCTGCAGGACGCAGCACACAACCAGGAAGGAACCGCCGTAGCTGAGAAAGGGAAGGGGGACCCCCGTGATCGGCATGAGTCCCAGGGTCATGCCCATGTTCACCGCCACGTGCATGAGCAAAAAGATGGCAATTCCGGCGGCGAGGTGGCGGCCAAAGCGGTCGCGGGCGGCGGCGGCAATGCGCAAATCATTGATGATCAGAGTCGTGAGCAGGGAAAGCCCGCACAGGGATCCCAGCAGGCCCCGCTCCTCGGCCAGGACGGAGAAGAGAAAGTCATTGGTGGCGACCGACCGGGGCAGGTAGCCCAGCTGGGCCTGGCTGCTGTTCGTTGCCCCTTTGCCCGCCAGCCCCCCCGAGCCGACGGCGATGAGCGACTGGCGCAGGTTCCAGCTGATTCCGGTCCCGCGGGGATCCACCACGGCCGGCGCGATGAATCCCAGGATGCGATTGCGCTGGTAGTCCTTCAGGGGCAGGAGCGAATGGCCCTGGTACAGGCCGCCGTGCTGGTCCGGCCGCAGGCCATTTTCGTCCAAAAAGTTGCGGTAGCGGTAGATGTCCCAGGTGAGCAGGGCCAGGAATGCCACGGCCAGGGCAAAGAGCAGGAGAAAGAAGCGGCCGGACAGCCCGGACAGGAAGAGCAGGGCCAGCAGCACGGGGGGAAGGATGAGCGCGGAGCCCAGGTCCGGCTGGAGGAAGATGAGCAGCCAGGGAAGGGAAAAGAGGGCAAGAATGCGCAGCAGCGCGGCCCGGGACTCGCGCAGGGACTCGATTCTGGCACTCGCCAGCAGGGCGGAGAGCATCACCAGGGTGGTAAATTTTGCCACCTCCGCCGGCTGCAGCTGGAATCCGAGGAGGCGGATCCAGCGCACGGCGCCGTAGCGGCCTATGCCCAGGGGCGTCCAGACGAGGAGCAGCAGCCCCACGCCGCCGGCGTAGATCCAGTGCGCGTGGCGGCGAAGGAAATGGTAGTCGAGCCGGGCGCAGGCAACGTAGAGGCCGGCCCCGGCGCAGAACCAGATCAGCTGCCCGCGCCACTGCGATCCCGGCGAGGCCAGCTGGGCGGTGTGGATGGCGGAAATTCCCAGCAGGACTAGAAAAAGGATGCAGAGGGGACCGATTCCATCCCAGCGGCTCTCCCCGGGGATGGGCACGTGGCGGCGGGGGATTTGACCATCCGGGGCGGCCATGGGGAAGAGCATGGGCCATTGGGACGGCGGGAAAAGATTTTTCCCCCGGCGGCGGGCAGGGATTTTTTCGGAAAAAAGCCTTGACGCCCTTTGGAGGGGACCGCACCTTGCCGTCGGTGGGGCGCTCGGTGGGAAATTTGCGCCCCGGTGGCCCTTGTAGCTCAGCTGGTAGAGCACATCCTTGGTAAGGATGAGGTCGGCGGTTCAAATCCGCTCGGGGGCTCCATCGGTTTCAGGCAGACAGAAGAGAGAACGCTATGGCAAAGGAAAGCTTTCAGAGAAATAAGCCCCACGTGAACGTCGGCACCATTGGCCACGTCGACCACGGGAAGTCCACGCTAACCGCGGCCATCCTGGAGGTGCAGTCCAAGAAAGGGTTGGCCCAGCCCAAGTCCTACGCGGACATCACCAAGGGTGGCACCGTGCGCGATGCGACAAAGACCGTCACCATCGCCGTCTCCCACGTGGAGTACGAGAGCGACAGGCGCCACTATGCCCACGTGGACTGCCCGGGCCACGCGGACTTTGTAAAAAATATGATCACCGGGGCGGCCCAGATGGACGGGGCCATCCTGGTGGTGAGCGCCGCCGACGGCCCCATGCCCCAGACCCGGGAGCACATTCTGCTGGCCCGGCAGGTGGGCGTGCCCCGCATCGTGGTGTTCCTCAATAAGGTGGACCTGCTGGACGATCCGGAGCTGCTGGAGCTGGTGGAGATGGAAATCCGCGATCTCTTGAACAAGTACGAGTTCGACGGGGACCGCATCTCCGTCGTCCGCGGCTCGGCGCTGGCGGCCCTGGAGGGCAAGGCGGAAGGCATGGCGGCCATCGCGGCGCTGCTGGAGGCCGTGGACCGGGACATCCCGGAGCCCCAGCGGGAAATCGACAAGCCCTTCCTCATGTCCGTGGAGGACGTGTTCTCCATCACCGGCCGCGGAACCGTGGCGACGGGCCGCATCGAGCGGGGAATCGTCAAGGTGGGCGACGAGGTGGAAATCGTCGGGCTCACGGACACGCGCAAGACGATCGTCACCGGCGTGGAGATGTTCCGCAAGCTGCTGGACCAGGGCCAGGCCGGGGACAACGTGGGCGTGCTGCTGCGCGGCATCGAGAAGGACCAGGTGGAGCGGGGCCACGTGCTGGCCAAGGGCGGGACAATCAAGCCCCACACCCGCTTCAAGGCCGAAATCTACGTCCTGTCCAAGGACGAGGGCGGCCGCCACACCCCGTTCTTCGACGGCTACCGGCCCCAGTTCTACTTCCGCACGACGGACGTCACCGGGGTGATTAAGTTGCCCGAAGGGACGGAGATGATGATGCCGGGCGACAACTTGGGCATCGAGGTCACCCTGCAAAAGGCCATCGCCATGGAGAAGGGACAGCGCTTTGCCATCCGCGAGGGGGGAAGGACCGTGGGCGCCGGACGCGTGACGGAAATTTTGGAATAGGGGCCAGGGGATCCCAAAAGGGGTAAAAAAATGTCTTGCCTGTTGCAGATTGCTCCCCTTGGAATGGTCGAGCTGTTCGCAGTCGGAGGGGAATAGCTCAATTTGGCAGAGCAACGGTCTCCAAAACCGTAGGTTGGGGGTTCGATTCCCTCTTCCCCTGCCAGCGCTCCCTTGGCTTGGGCATTGTGTGAGGTAGTTCGTGAAGGCATTGCGGAGGGGAAAGCGGTTTCTCGGCGAAACGGTCGCGGAATTGCGGAAAACGACCTGGCCCACGGCCACGGAATTTCGACGCGCCACGGCGGTGGTGCTCGCCGGTGCCCTCGCCGTTGGCTTTTTCGTGGCGGTGGTGGATTTTTCCCTGTTCCAGGCGATTCACCTGCTCGTGGACCTGGTGCGCTAGGCTTGGCCATGGACGACGACCCCTCCCATTCCAGTTCTACCGGCGACGGTCCCCCGCCCAACTTCCACTGGTATACCCTGCAGACGATATCCAACTACGAGGCCCGGGCCCAGAAGGCCGTCCTCCAGCAGGCCCGCATGGGGGGCATGGGGGCTCTGGTGGGGCGAATTCTGTTCCCCGTGCAGAACATCTGCGACGTGCGCAACGGGCAGAGGCGGGTGGTGCGGCGCAAGCTCTACCCGGGCTATCTTTTTGCAGAGCTGGATCTCTTCGACGGCGAGGGCAACCTGCGCCATGAGCTCTGGCAGCTGCTCCGCGGGACGCAGGGGGTGTCCGGCTTTGTGGGCTCCGACCGGCCCACGCCCCTGAAGCAGGCGGAGGTGGACTCCATTCTGGCCCACGTGGCGGTCCAGGACGAGGTGCGGGAAATGGGCCGGCCCTACGAGGTGGGCGCGCCGGTCAAAATTACGGACGGACCCTTTGCCGGCTCGAGTGGAGAGGTGGAGAGCGTGGACGTGAAGGCCGGCACGCTGCGGGTGGGGGTCGGCCTCTTTGGACGGAAGACGCCGGTGGACCTGGAATTCTGGCAGGTGGCGAAGGAGGAGGTGTAGGCAAGATGGCTACGGTAAAGACGGTGAAGAAGAAGGTAATAAAGGTCATTCGGCTGCAGCTTCCCGCGGGAGAGGCCAATCCGGCTCCTCCCGTTGGGCCGGCCCTCGGCTCCGCCGGCGTGAACATCATGGGCTTTTGCCGGGAATTCAACGCCAGGACGGCCGACCGGAAGGGGCTTATCCTGCCCACGGTGATCGAAGTCTTCGCGGATAAGAGCTTTGCCTTCGTGCTCAAGTCGCCGCCGGCCGCCATACTGCTAAAGAAGTGCGCGGGGATCCAGGCCGGGTCCGGCGTGCCCAACCGCACAAAGGTGGGATCGGTGACGCGGGCGCAGATTCGGGAAATCGCCGTCGCCAAGAGGGACGACCTGAACGCCCTGGATGAGGAAGCCGCCATGCGCATGGTCGAGGGCACGGCGCGCAGCATGGGAATTAGCGTTACCGCCTGAGGAGGGACCATGAAAAAACGCAGCAAGCGCTACGAAAAAAATCAAAAAATGGCGGGATCGGCCGCGGAATTGTCCCTGGACGAGGCCATTGGGGCACTCCAGGCCATGGCCGGGGCAAAATTCGACGAGACCGTGGAGCTGGCATTTCACCTGGGCGTTGACCCGAAGCAGGGGGATCAGATGGTGCGCGGCATCGTCAAGCTGCCCCACGGCAGCGGCAGGACCGTGCGCGTGCTGGCGTTCACGGACAACGCGGAGGAGGCACTGGCGGCCGGCGCAGACCACGCCGGGCTGGACGAGCTGATCCGGCGCATCCGGGACGAGGGCTGGTTTGACTTCGACGTGACCGTTGCCAAGCCCGCCTCCATGGCGGCCATCCGGCCCATCGCGAAGATTTTGGGCCCGCGGGGCCTCATGCCGAGCCCCAAGGCCGGGACGGTTTCCGAGGACATCGCCGCCGCGATCCGCGAGGTGAAGGCGGGGCGCTACGAGTTTAAAATGGACAAGACGGCCAACGTGGCCCTCGTGGTGGGCAAGCGCTCCTTCGGGGCCCAACGGCTGCGGGAAAACGTGGTGGCCGCCCTGGGGGAGGTGCGCCGGGCCTGTCCGCCGGCGGTGAAGGAACGGTTCCTGCGCTCGGCAACGCTCAGCTCCACCATGGGGCCGGGCCTTGGGCTGGACCTGCGGAAAATTTGAATGGGAAAGATTTGCCATGCGTGAGGAGAAAAAATTGCTGGTCCGGGAGGCGGTGGGCCACCTGGACAAGTCCTCCTACGCCTACGTGGTCGGATTCGACCGGCTGACCGTGGGCGAGGTGGCGACGCTGCGCGGGCTCCTGCGGTCCAGCGGGGCCGAGTACCATGTGGTGAAAAACTCCGTGCTGGACTTTGCCCTGCGCGAGTGCGGACTGCCGGAGCTGGCCCATGGGACGCTGCGCGGGCCAACCGCCATCGTCAGCGGCGGAAATGAGCCGAGCACCGTCGCCAAGAGCTACTGCGCCTTCGCCGGGGAAAGGGGCCGCGAGGGAAAGTTGACCGTAAAATGCGGCATTTTGGACGGCCAGCTGCTGACGGCCAAGGACGTGCTGGCCCTTTCCCTGCTGCCGCCGCCGGCGGAGCTGCGGGCCGGATTCCTATCCCTGCTCCAGGCACCGGCGCAGCGGCTGCTGGCACTGCTCCAGGCGGCGCCCCAGAATTTCCTGCGCCTTCTGCGGGCGTGGGCGGAAAAATCGACGGAGGAAGCTCGGCTAGGGAATTGCTCCTCAAACGGCTAGGATGGCCGCTAGTCGGACTCGGAAGGATATTGTATGTCGGAACCTACGAAAGAACAGGTGGTGGAGTGGCTGGGATCCCGGTCGGTGCTGGAGATCGCCGCCCTGGTCAAGGAGCTGGAGGAGAAGTGGGAGGTGAGCGCCGCGGCGCCGGTGGCCGTCGCCGCCGTTGCCGCCCCGGCCGCCGAGGAGGTGGAGGAGAAGACGGAATTTACCGTCATGCTGCTTTCCGGCGGTGATACCAAAATTAACGTGATCAAAGAGATCCGCGCCCTCACCGGACTGGGGCTCGTCGAGGCAAAGAACGTGGTGGAGGGAGCGCCCCGGGCCGTGAAGGAGGGCATTGCCAAGGCCGAGGCGGAGGAAATGAAGAAGCGCCTGGAAGCCGTCGGGGGCAAGGTTGAGCTGCGGTGAGGAACTGGCCGCGGGAGAAATTGAAATTGCGCGGCGCCGCCGGGCGGTCGCCGTGTAATTTTTTGGGAAAACAATGCCATGGCTGAGCGCGTCGATTTTAGAAGGCTGAAGGAGGCCATTGCGGCACCGAATTTCATCGAAATTCAAACCGATTCGTTCCGCGAGTTTTTGCAGAGGGACGTGCCGGCGGACAGGCGGCAAAATGTGGGCCTGCAGAGCGTTTTCCTGAGTTCCTTTCCCGTTGAGAGCTACGACGGCCGCTGCCGGCTGGAATTCGTTTCCTACCGCATCGCGGAGCCGCGGCACTCGGACATGGTCTGCCTGCGCGAGGGAATGAGCTACGGGGCAGGACTCTACGTCACGCTGCGCCTCTGCGAGGAGGGCAATTCCCGCGAGGAGGAGGTCCTGTTCGGCGAGCTGCCCATCATGACGGAGCGGGGCTCGTTCATCGTCAACGGGGCCGAGCGGGTGGTGGTGAGCCAGCTGCACCGCACCTCCGGGGTGAGCTTCGAGGAAAGTGAGCACGTGAGCGGGAAAAAGCTCTTCGCCGCCCGCATCATACCGGACCGGGGGACCTGGATCGAGATGCAGTTCGACCCCTACGACCTGGTCTACGTCTATTTGGACCGGCGACGGCGCCGGAGAAAGTTTCTCGCCACCACATTTTTACGCGCACTGGGCCACGGGTCCGACCTGGACATCCTCGAGCTGTTCTACACCGTGCGCACGGGCACCGTCGACCAGCTGCGGAGCGAGGGCGAGTCCCTTTCCCACCTCATCCTGGCCGATGACATCATCGACGCGCAGCAGGGCATCGTGCTGGCCCGCGCCTACGAGACCCTGACCCACACGGCCATCGAGGACTTTGCCCGCGCCGGCGTGGAAAGCGTCCGGGTTGTGGACACCTCGTCCGACGGGGGACTGCTCGTCCGCACGCTCAAAAAGGACACGACGCGCAACGCGGACGAGGCCCTATTTGAAATCTACATGCGCCTCCGGCCCGGCGAGCCCCCCACCATCGCCAACGCCCAGACCCTGCTCAAAAGGCTGTTCCGGGACCAGCGCCGCTACGACCTGGGCCGCGTGGGCCGCTACAAGCTGAACCAGAAGCTGGGCCTGGGGCGGCCCCTGGAGGACCGGCTCGTCTCCACGGAGGACATCGTCGCCTCGCTGAAGTTTCTGTTCCAAATCCGCCTGGGCAAGCGCCAGGTGGACGACATCGACCACCTGGGCAATCGGCGCGTGCGGGCGGTGGGGGAGCTGCTGGCCAACCAGTGCCGTTCCGGGCTGGCCCGCATGGAGCGCCACACCCGGGAGCGCATGAGCCTCTACGACCAGAGCGTGGATTCCATTACGCCGCAGAAACTTACCAATCCCAAGCTATTTTTAGCCGTGGTGCGGGACTTCTTCGCCCGCAGCCAGCTCTCCCAGCTGATGGACCAGATCAATCCCCTGTCGGAGCTGACCCACAAGCGGCGCATTTCGGCGCTGGGGCCGGGAGGACTGAGCCGGGACCGGGCTGGCCTGGACGTGCGGGACGTGCATCCCACCCACTACGGCCGCATTTGCCCCATCGAATCGCCCGAGGGCCCCAACGTGGGCCTCATCAACTCCCTCAGCACCTATGCGAAATTGAACGAATTCGGCTTCATCGAGTCGCCCTACGTGCAGGTGCGCAAGGGCAAGCCAACGGACGGCGTGGTCTACCTCAACGCCGACGGGGAGGAGGATTTCAAAATTGCCCAGGTGGATTCGACCCTGGACGCTTCGGGCAAGCTGAAGGGCGCGGTCACGGTGCGCTACCGCGACAAAATTTTGGACGTGGAGCCGGCGGAGGTGACCCACCGGGACGTGTCCCCGCGCCAGCTGTTTTCGCCGACCACCAGCCTGATCCCCTTTCTGGAGCACGACGACACCAGCCGGGCCCTGATGGGAGCCAACATGCAGCGCCAGGCGGTGCCATTGCTCATGCCGGAGGCCCCGCTCGTCGGGACCGGCGTGGAGGAAAAGGTGGCCAGGGACTCGCAGGCCGTCGTGCTGGCGGAGGCGGATGGCGTCGTCGCCTACGTGGATGCCCGGCAGATCATCACCAGCGCGGACGGACGGCTGCCCAGCGACTTCGACTGGGACCACGCGCCGGATGAGGGGACGGCAACGGTGTACCGGCTGCGCAAATTTCTGCGTTCCAACGCGGGAACATCCTTCAACCAGCGGCCGCGGGTGAAAAAGGGAGACACGGTGCACGTTGGCCAGCTCCTGGCGGACGGTGCGGCGACGGAGGGCGGCGAACTGGCCCTGGGCCGCAATGTGCTGGCCGCGTTCATGCCCTGGAACGGCTACAATTTCGAGGACGCCATCCTGCTCAACGAGCGCATCCTGCGGGACGACGTGTTCACCTCGCTCCACATCGAGGTGTTTGAGATCGTGGCCCAGGACACGAAGCTGGGCCAGGAGGAAATTACCCGGGACATCCCCAGCGTGGGCGATGAGGCGCTGCGCAACCTGAACCGGGACGGCGTGATCCGGGTGGGGGCAAAGGTCTGTCCCGGCGACATTCTCGTGGGCAAGATCACGCCGCGCAGTGAGACGGACCTGGCGCCGGAGGAAAAGCTGCTGCGGGCGATTTTTGGGGAAAAGGCGGCGGACGTGAAGGATTCGTCGCTGCTGGCGCCGTCCGGCTGCTACGGCATCGTCATGGACGTGAAGACCTCGACCAGCGGCCAGCGGGAGTCCGGGGAGGTGTCCTCCGTTGAAATTCGCCGCCAGGTAAAGAAGGTAAACGAGAGCTTTCGCAAGCAGCTGGACACGATCCGCGAGGCGCTGACCGAGGCGCTGTCCAACATTCTCCTCGGCGAAAAAATTCCCCTCGACATCACCAACGGGGAAACCGGCGAGCTGCTCATTCCCGCCAATCGGAAAATTACCAAGACCCTGCTGCGCAAGTTGGCCAGCGCCGCGGACAAGGTGCTGATAGCCGAGTCGCCGGTGCGCATCAAGATCAGCGACATCATTTCCGGCTTCCAGCGCAAGATTGCCCAGACGGAGAGCGAGCGGCGGGCACAGCTGCAGCTGGTGGAGTCCGGCAACTTCGACGAGAACGGCACAATTAAGAGCGTTAAGGTCTACATCGCCACGAAGCGCAAGATTCAGGTGGGCGACAAGATGGCCGGACGCCACGGCAACAAGGGCATCGTGTCCCGCATCGTGGCCGCGGAGAACATGCCGTTCCTCGCCGACGGCACCCCGGTGGACATCGTGCTCAATCCCCTCGGCGTTCCCGCCCGCATGAACCTGGGCCAGGTGCTGGAAAATCAGCTAGGCTGGGCCTGTAAAATGCTGGGGCTGAAAGCGGCAACGCCGGTATTCGACGGGGCAACGGAGGAGCAAATTCGGGAAAAGATGCGCGAGGCCAATCTGCCGGAGTGGGGCAAGACCTATCTCTACGACGGCTGCACCGGGGAGCGCTTCGACCAAACGGTCTGCGTCGGCTACATGTACATGATGAAGCTGAACCACCTGGTGGCGGACAAGATCCACGCCCGGGCCGTCGGTCCCTACAGCCTCATCACCCAGCAACCGCTCGGGGGAAAGGCCCAGTACGGGGGCCAGCGGCTGGGGGAAATGGAGGTCTGGGCGCTGGAGGCCTACGGGGCGGCCTACTGCCTGCAGGAGCTGCTGACCGTAAAATCGGACGACGTGCTGGGGCGCACCGCCACCTACGAGGCCATCGTCAAGGGGGACAGAACCCTGCGCGCCGGCATTCCCCAGTCTTTCAACGTGCTGGTCAAGGAAATCCAGGGCCTGGGCCTGAACATGCAGCTGCACGGGGAAGGCAGCGCGGATAGTTTTGGGGGAGAAGCATGAGCGAGCAGGAAGCCAAGGAGGTTTTGGGCATCGATTCGGAGCGAATCTTCGACAGCGTCGGCCTTTCCATCGCATCGCCGGACACAATTCGCTCCTGGTCCCGCGGTGAGATTAAGAATCCGGAGACGATCAACTACCGCACCTTCCGGCCGGAGTTCGGCGGCCTGTTCTGCCAGAAAATTTTCGGACCGGTGCGGGACTACGAGTGCGCCTGCGGCAAGTACAAGCGCATGAAGTACAAGGACGTGGTCTGCGAACGCTGCGGCGTGGAGGTGATCCAGTCCCGGGTGCGGCGGGAGCGCATGGGCCACATCGAGCTGGCGGTGCCGGTTGCCCACATCTGGTTCTTTAAAAACCTGCCCAGCCGGCTCTCCCTCTTCCTCGACCTGTCCATGCGGGACCTGGAGCGGATCATCTACTACGAGAGCTACGTGGTCATCGACCCCGGCTCCACGCCGCTGGAGCAGAAGCAGCTGCTGGGCGAGCAGGAGTTCGAAAAGGCCCAGGAGGAGTACGGAGAGGACGCCTTCGTGGCCAAGATGGGGGCGGGGGCCCTGAAGGAAATTCTGGCCGGCATGGACCTGCTCCAGACCATGGACGAGCTGGAAAATGCCATGCAGGGCACCCGCTCCAAGCAGGTGAAGAAAAAATTTGCCCGCCGGCTCAAGCTCATCTCCGCCTTCCTGCGCAGCGGCACGTCGCCGGAGTGGATGATCCTGGAGAATTTGGCGGTAATTCCCCCCGACCTGCGCCCCCTGGTGCCCCTCGACGGGGGACGCTTTGCCACAAGCGACCTGAACGACCTCTACCGCAGGGTGATCAACCGCAATAACCGGCTCAAGAGCCTGATGCAGCTGAAGACCCCCGACGTCATCATCCACAATGAGATGCGCATGCTCCAGGAGGCGGTGGACGCGCTGCTGGACAACGGACGCCTGGCCAGGCCGGTGCAGGGAACGGGCAATCGGCCCCTCAAATCTCTCAGCGACATGCTGAAGGGAAAGCAGGGCCGCTTTCGGCAAAATTTGCTGGGCAAGCGGGTGGACTACAGCGGCCGTTCGGTCATCGTCATCGGACCCGACCTCAAATTGCACCAGTGCGGGCTGCCGAAGAAAATGGCGCTGGTGCTGTTCGAGCCGTTTATCATCCGCCGCTTCAAGGAGCTGGGCTTTGTCCACACGGTCTGGAGCGCCCGCAAGCTCATCGAAAAGCAGGTGCCGGAGATCTGGGACATCCTGGAGGAGGTGATGCGGGGCCATCCGGTGATGCTCAACCGGGCCCCCACCCTGCACCGGCTGTCCATCCAGGCCTTCGAGCCGGTGCTCATCGAGGGCGAGGCCATACGGCTCCATCCCCTGGTCTGCACGGCATTCAACGCGGACTTCGACGGCGACCAGATGGCGGTGCACGTGCCGCTCTCCATCGAGGCGGTGATGGAGTGCAAGCTGCTCATGATGTCCACGCTGAATATCTTTTCCCCGTCCAGCGGCCGGCCCATCATGACCCCGTCCCAGGACATCGTCATGGGCGGATACTACCTGACCGTTGACCCGCGCCATGCGCCGGCGGAGGGGGAGCGGGTGCCGCTACTCTGCGACCAGGAGGAAGTGCTGCTGGCCCACGGGGAGAAGCGGCTGGGCAAGCACAGCTGGATTGACCTGCGCAATCCCGACTACCAGCGGGATACCCGCTACGGCGACGGAAAGAAAAAAATTCTCCGGACGACGGTGGGGCGCGTAATTTTCAATTCCATTTTTCCCCCGCAGATGGGCTTTGTGAACTTTCCCGTGGCCAAGACCCGGCTGGGGGAATTGATCATGGCGGCCTACAAAATCCTGGACCGGCCGGCGCTGGTGGAGCTGCTGGACCGGCTAAAGGACCTGGGCTTCCGCATGGCCATGGAATCGGGGGCCTCCATCGGCTTCGAGGACATCGTCGTGCCGGACAGCAAGGCCAAGCTGGTGGAGGCGGCGCGGCGCAGGGTCCAGGACGTCAACCGCCAGCACGCCAAGGGCATCATCACCGACGGAGAGCGCTACAACAGGATCGTGGACATCTGGACAAGGACGACGGACGACATTGCCAATGAGGTCTTTGCCCAGCTCAAAACCAACGGCGGCCGGGAGGAAATCAACCCCATCTTCCTCATGATGGACTCCGGGGCCCGGGGCAACCGGCAGCAGGTGCGCCAGCTCTGCGGCCTGCGGGGACTGATGGCGCGCCCCTCCGGGGAAATCATCGAGCGGCCCGTGCTCACCTCCTTCCGGGAGGGACTTTCCGTGCTGGACTATTTCACCTCCACCCACGGCGCCCGCAAGGGTCTGGCCGACATCGCCCTCAAGACGGCGGACGCGGGCTACATGACGCGCAAGCTCTGCGACGTGGCCATGGACTGCGTCATCACGACCCTCGACGACGGCAACCGCAACGGCATCTGGAAGCAGGCGCTGGTGGAGGGGGACCAGGAAATTCTATCCCTGGAGGAGCGCATCGCCGGCCGCTGCAGCAGTGACGACGTGGCCAATCCGAACAATCCGGACGACATTCTCGTGCGCAGCGGCTGCCTCATCACCGCCGACGTGGCCCGCCGCATCCAGGAGCTGGGCGTGGAACGGGTGAAGATCATGTCGCCCCTGACCCACATGACCCGCAGCGGCATTTCCGCCAACGCCTACGGCATCGACCTGGCCACCAACCGCATGGCGGAAATCGGAGCCGCGGTCGGCATCATCGCGGCCCAGTCCATCGGCGAACCGGGCACCCAGCTCACCATGAAGACCTTCCACGTGGGCGGCGTGGCCAACCAGGTCCTGCAGACGCCGCAGTACCGGGCCCGCGTGGACGGCAAGGTGCGCTGGCAGGGCCTGCGCCACGTGCGCACGGCGGACGGCGCCATCATCATACTCAACAAGACCGGCTCCATCGCGCTGCTGGACGGGCGGGACCGGGAGGTGGAATCGTTTAAAATCGTGGCCGGCACGGTGCTCTTCGCCGGCGACGGCGAGGCCGTGAAGAAGGATCAGATTTTGGCCGCCTGGGATCCCCACCACGTGCCCATCCTTTCCGAAAAGGCGGGCCGGGTCCGCTTCCGGGACATGATCTTCGGGGCCACGATCAAGTGGGACGTGGAGGGGAGCGGCGGAACGACGGTCGTCATCGAGCACAAGGACGACCTCAACCCGTCCATCGAGATCTGCGCCCTCGCCGCCAATGGCGAGGGCCTGGCGGAGGGCCACGTGGTAGCCATGTACAACATCCCCGCCGGGGCGCAAATTGCCGTGGAGGATGGAGATGTGCTGGCCGCCGGCGCACTGCTGGCAAAGATTGCCCGCTCCGCCTCGCGCACCCAGGACATCACCGGAGGCCTGCCCCGGGTCGCGGAACTGTTCGAGGCGCGGCGACCCAAGGACGTGGGCGAAATGGTAAAAATTACCGGCGTGGTATCCTTCGGCAACGTGCTGCGCAACAAGAGGCGGGTCATTGTGACCAACGCGGAAACGGGCCGGCGCGAGGAGCACCTGGTGCCCATGGCCAAGCAGATCCTTGTCCAGGAGGGAGACTTCGTCACCCGGGGCCAGATGCTGTCCGACGGCGCCGCCGATCCCCACGAAATGCTGGAGATCCTGGGCGTGCACGCCGTGTTCGAATACCTATTGCGGGAAATCCAAAAGGTCTACCGCACCCAGGGCGTGGCCATCAACGACAAGCACATCGAGATCATCCTGGCCCGCATGCTGCGGCGCATGCGCATCGTGGCCCCCGGCGACTCCGAATTCCTCTGGGGCGACCAGGTGGACTGCTTCGACCTGCAGGACGTGAACCGGCAGATCAGCGAGGCGGGGGGACAGCCGGCGGAGGCGGAACCCATCCTGCTGGGCATCACGAAGGCATCGCTGGAGACGAACAGCTTCATCGCGGCGGCGTCCTTCCAGGAAACGACCCGGGTGCTGACGGATGCGGCCACGCTGGGCCGGGTGGATCCGCTGCGCGGGTTCAAGGAAAACGTGATCATGGGACACCTGGTTCCCGCCGGCACCGGCCTGCCCATGTACCGCAAGCTGTCGCCCGTCCCGCTCATCGTGGACGAGGAGGACGGAAAGGTGTCCCAGGGCCGGATGACCTATGGGGAAAAGGATCTGATCGTGGAATGCGAGGAAGCGGAGGCCGTCGGCGAAATTTAGCGAATTTTCTAAAAAAAAGCGTTGCCACCGCACTGGGCTGGTCTTTTAGAGGACCTGCCCGGCGGGAAGGACGCAGGTAGAAGAGTGGGATCATGCCAACCATTAATCAGTTGATTCGCAAGCCTCGCCAGGCGGTTCGGTGGAAGTCCGGCTCGCCGGCCCTCGCCGCCAACCCCTTTCGCCGCGGTGTCTGCATCCAGGTGACCACGCGCACGCCCAAAAAGCCCAATTCGGCCGTCCGCAAGGTGGCGAAGGTGCGCCTCACCAACGGGTGCGAAATCATCGCCTACATCCCCGACGAAGGCCACAGCCTGCAGGAGCACAGCATTGTCCTGGTCCGGGGAGGTCGGGTAAAGGACCTGCCCGGCGTGCGCTACCACATCGTGCGGGGAGCCCTGGACTGCAATGGCGTGGAAAAGCGACGGCGAAGCCGGTCCCGCTACGGCGTCAAGCGGCCGAAGAAAAAGTAGGAGAAGCCATGTCCCGTCGCCATCGAAGTCAAAAGCGGCCCGTCGCCCCGGATTCCAAATTTCAAAGCTGCCTCATCGGGCAGCTGATCAACATGGTCACGCGCCGGGGGAAGAAGTCCCTGGCCCGCACCATCGTCTATGGGGCCATCGAGCGGGTAAGCGAGAAGCTGGGCAAGGGAGACCCGGTGGAACTGCTGCTGGCGGCGCTGGAAAACGTGCAGCCCAAGCTCGAGGTGAAGAGCCGCCGCGTGGGAGGGGCCACCTACCAGGTGCCCATCGAAATTTCCTACGAACGGCAGCAGACCCTGGCCTTCCGCTGGCTCATCGGCTTCGCGGACGGGCGCAAGGGCGTGGCCATGGGTGAGGCCCTGGCCCTGGAAATCGTCGACGCCTACAACAATACGGGAGCGGCGGTCAAGCGGCGGGAAGAGATGCATAAGATGGCCCAGGCCAATCGGGCGTTTGCCCACCTCAACTGGTGACGGGAGGACGGGAAGACGCCATGGAAACGCAGCATTCGGACAGAAATTCGCCCGACCGGTCCTTTGCCATGGAGGACATGCGGAACATCGGCATCGCGGCGCACATCGACGCCGGCAAGACGACCACAACCGAGCGCATCCTCTTCTACACCGGCGTCATCCACAGGATGGGCGAGGTGCACGACGGCACGGCGGTCACCGACTGGATGGAACAGGAGCGGGAGCGCGGAATCACCATCACATCGGCCGCCATTTCCTGCGGCTGGACCCCGTCCCACGGCTCGTTCGCCGGCATCTCCCACCGGATCAACATCATCGACACGCCCGGCCACGTGGACTTTACGGCCGAGGTGGAGCGATCCCTGCGCGTGCTGGACGGCGCCGTTGCCGTGTTCTGCGCCGTTGCCGGCGTGCAGCCGCAGTCGGAAACCGTCTGGCGCCAGATGAACAAGTACCGCGTCCCCCGCATCGCCTTCATCAACAAGATGGACCGGACCGGCGCGGACTTCCTCGGAGCGGTCGAGGAGATCCGGACCCGGCTGGGGGGAAACGCCCATCCCCTCTTCCTCAACCTGGGTGCCGAGGAAAATTTCCACGGCCTCATCGACCTGGTGCGCATGCGGGCCTACCGCTACGACGACGGCGACCGGGAGGGCATGCGCTTCGACGACGAGGAGATTCCTGCGGAGGAGCGTGGCAAGGCCGAGGCGTTCCGCACCCGGCTCATAGAGGCGCTGGTGGACTACGACGACGTCCTGGCGGGCAAGTACCTGGAGGGAGGGGAAATCCAGGAGGAGGAAATCCGCCGCGCCATCCGCCGGGCAACGGTGTCCATGGACTTCGTCGGCGTCATTCCTGGAAGTGCCTTCAAAAACCGGGGCATCCAGATGGTGGTGGACGCAATAGTCGACTACCTGCCCAGCCCCCTGGATCTCCCCCCCACGCGGGCCTTCCGCGACGACGGGGAAGTCATTGGCCTGGAGGCGGATGACCGGTCCAAGACGGCCATGCTGGCATTCAAACTGATGTACGATCCCTACGTGGGCAAGCTGATCTTCTGCCGGGTCTACGCGGGAAAGGTCGCCAAGGGGGATGTGGTCTACAATCCGCGCACCCGGAAGAGCGAGCGCATCAGCAGGCTGCTGGTGATGAAGGCCAACTCGCGCGAGGACATCGCCGTGGCCTACTCCGGAGACATTTGCGCCATCGTCGGCGTGAAAAAGGTCGTGACCGGCGATACCCTCTGCGACCGCTCGCTCGACGCCCAGCTGGAGCCGCCAACCTTTCCGGAGCCGGTGATCAGCATGTCCATCGAGCCCAATTCCAAGGCGGACCAGGAAAAACTTTCCCTTGCCCTCCAGCGCCTCGCCGAGGAGGATCCCACCTTCAAAATCACATCCGACGCCGAAACCCAGCAAACGCTGATCGCCGGCATGGGCGAACTGCACCTGGACATCATCCGGGACCGCATTTTGAGGGAGTTTCGCGTGGGTGCGTCGGTTGGAAAGCCGCGCATCGCCTACCGGGAAACGGTCACGGCGGCGGCGGACGGGGAAGGGAAGTTCATTCGCCAGTCCGGCGGCCGGGGCCAGTACGGCCACGCGGTCATTCATCTGGAACCGGGGGAGCGGGGCAGCGGCGTTCAAATTCTCAATGAGATCGTCGGCGGCGTCATTCCCAAGGAATACATTAAGCCCGTGGAGGAGGGCATCCGCGACGGGGCCCTGTGCGGCGTTGTGGCCGGCTATCCCGTCATGGACTTCGTGGCCCACATCATCGACGGCAGCTTCCACGAGGTAGATTCCTCCGAGCTGGCCTTCAAAATGGCGGGAATTTTCGCCTTCAAAGAGGCCATGCAGAAGGCGCAGGCGATTCTACTGGAACCGATTATGAAGGTTGAAGTTCTGACCCCCAACGACTACCAGGGGGACGTGGTGGGGGATCTCAACCGGCGGCGGGGGCAAATTCAGGGCATTGGGGAAAAGCACGGAGTTTTGGAAATTGCGGCCTGCGTGCCACTGGAGACCATGTTCGGCTATGCGACGGACCTGCGATCCATTTCAAAGGGAAGGGCCTCCTACGCCATGGAGCCGTCCCACTTTGAACAGGTCCCCGCAGCCACGCTTTTGCAAATCACGGAAACATCCAGAAGGCAGCAGCAGCGAAGCATTTAGTTTCCCCTGCCAAAGAACACATTCCCAGAAACGGAGACAACCATGCAAGCGGCGGATAGGAAGCGGAAAATTCGCATCCGGCTCAAGAGTTTCGACAGCCGGCTCGTGGACCAGGCGTCCGTGGACATCGTGGAGACGGTGAAGCGTTCGGGAACCCGGGCGGTGGGACCGGTTCCCCTGCCGACGGCCATCGAGCACTTTTCCGTAAACCGTTCGCCGCACCTGCACAAGAAGTCGGCGGAGCAATTTGAGCTGAGGACCCACAAAAGAATGATTGACATCGTGGATCCGAGCGTCGACACAATGGACGCACTGAAGAAAATCAATCTCCCGTCGGGGGTAGAGATCGCCGTTTCCGTGTAGGGGCGGACCAGGAGAGAGGGGCTGCATTGCCGTCCAGCGATGGAAAAGAAAATAATTTTACTGATGGGCCGCAAGTTGGGCATGACCCAGCTGCAGGAGGCGTCGGGCCGCCTGGTCGCGGCGACGGCCATCGAGGTGGAGCCCTGTCCGATCGTCTGCCTGCGCACGGAGGAGGAAAATGGATACCGCGCCGTGCAGGTGGCGGCCCAGGAGAGGAAGGTCACCGGGCTGACGGCGGCGGAGGTGGGCCACTGTGCGCACCGGCAGTGCAAGCCCCACGCCAGGCTACGGGAGCTGCGGGTGCGTGACCTGGAGCCGTACCGGGCCGGCGAAGTTTTTTCCCTGGAGGATCTTAGCGTCGGCGATCTGGTGGACGTGGCCGGAACCAGCAAGGGACACGGGTTCCAGGGCGTGATGAAACGCCACGGCTTTGCCGGCGGCCCCGCAAGCCACGGATCCATGTTCCACCGGCGGGGCGGCTCCTATGGCCAGCGCGAGGAGCCGGGGCGCATCTATCCGGGACGTAAGATGCCGGGGCACATGGGCGTGCGGAGGAGAACGGTTCAAAATTTGGCCGTCGTGCGAATCCTGCCGGAGCAGCACCTGCTCTTCCTGCGGGGAAGCGTGGCCGGTGCCAACGGCGGCTGGGTAACCGTCCGCAGTGCAAAGAAGGGAAGCTGAGCGCGATGGATCTGCACTGCTACGGAAGTGACGGCGAAGAGGTTGCCATGCGGCCGGTTCCGCTGCCCTCCTTCGAGGGGGACGCGGGCCTGTCCACGTTCCATCGGGTCGTGGTGGCCTACCAGCGCAATGCGCGCCAGGGAGATGCGCAGGCGAAGACCCGGGCCGAGGTGAGCGGCTCGGGCAAAAAACCCTACCGGCAGAAGGGCACGGGCAATGCGCGCCACGGGGAAAAGCGCAGCCCCATCTGGTCCGGCGGCGGAGTAACCTTTGGCCCCCGCAGGCGGGACTACACCGTAAAAATCAATCGTAAGGTACGCCTGCTGGCCCTTGCCCGCGGCCTGGCCAATCTGGCAACGGAGGGAGCACTCCTTCTGGTGGAGGCATTTCCGGAACCGGAAACGCCAAAGACCAAGGATTTCCTCCGGACCCTGCGCCGCATGCACGGCGATGGGGGGCCCACGCTGCTCGTGGATGAGCCATTTTCCGAGACGACGGCGCTGTCGGCGCGCAATCTTCCCCAGGTTTTTCTGGCGGAAGCGCGCACGCTCAACGCCTGGGACGTGGCCCGCTGTTCGAAATTGTTCGTCACGGAGCGGGCCATGGCCGCGCTCTTGGCCCGTCTGGCCCCGCTGGACCGCGCCGGGAAGGGAGAGGTGTCCAATGGCTGAGGGAAGAGAAATTTTGCGCGGATTTTGGTTGACGGAAAAGTCCACACTTCTGTCCTCCTCCCGCAACCAGTACGTGTTCCGCGTGGCATTGGATGCGACCCGGGAAGCGGTGGCACAGGCGATTCGCAGGGTGTTCAATGTAACTCCCCTGCGGGTCAATCTGCTCCGCCGCAAGGGAAAGGTGCGCAAGTTGCGCGTGACCCGGCGCCAGTCCGCGACGGTGCGCGAGCCGGATGAGAAAAAGGCCTTCGTTTCCCTGCGCGCGGACGACAAGATCGAAATCTTCTAGGAGACCGTTCCCATGGCCATCGTTCGGACCCGCCCCATCACCGTCACCCAGCGCTACCAGGCGCTGAATCGCCCGTCGCTCACCGTTGCCAGGTCGGAGCCGTCGCTCACCGCCGCCCGTTCCCACGGCTGCAGCGGCCGGAACTGCCACGGCCGGATCACCATGCGCCGCCGGGGAGGGGGACACCGGCGCCTGCTGCGCGCCGTCGACTTTCGCCGGGACAAGCTGGACATTGAGGCGCGGGTGCGGCACATCGCCTACGATCCGAACCGCTCCGCCACCATTGCCCTGCTCGTCTACGCCGACGGGGAAAAGCGCTATATCCCTGCTCCGGAGGGTCTTGCCGTCGGAGACCGCGTGATGAGCTCCAATCAGCCTCCCCAGGACTATCGCGTGGGCTGGTCGCTGCCCCTGTCCCTGGTTCCCATGGCCATGGCCATTCACTGCGTGGAACTTTTGCCGGGCCGGGGAGCACAGCTGGCCCGCGGTGCGGGAACGTCGGTGCAGCTCCTGGCGCTGGAGGCGGGAAAGGCCACCCTCAAACTGCCGAGCGGGGAAATTCGGCGCGTGGATTCCCGCTGCCGGGCGACCCTGGGCGTGCTGGGCAACGGCGAACACAACCAAAGCTCCCTGGGAAAGGCCGGCCGCAATCGCTGGCTGGGCAAGCGGCCTCGGGTGCGGGGCGTGGTGATGAACCCGGTGGACCATCCCATGGGCGGGGGCGAGGGCAGGACCTCCGGCGGCGGACATCCGGTTTCCCCCTGGGGACAGCTGGCGAAGGGCTTGCCCACGCGGAAGCGCTTCCGCAACGCCAACACGCAAATTCTCCTGCGCCGCAACGGGAAAAAACTAAGGAAGGGGTAGGAGGGGCACATGGGACGTTCCACGAAAAAGGGAGTATATCTGGATCCGTCGCTGATGGAAAAGGTGGATGCCGCGGTCGCATCGAAGTCGCACAAGCCCATCCGGACCTGGTCGCGCCGGTCGACGATCACGCCGGACTTTGTGGGCCTGAACTTTGAGGTGCACAACGGCAAGATTTTCGTGCCGGTCCACGTGACGGAGAACATGGTGGGAAATCGGCTGGGGGAATTTGCTCCGACCCGCACCTTCAAGGGGCATAACCCGCACACACGGAAGGCCTAGCCATGGAACAGCAGCAATTCACAGCAACGGCGGCGCGGGTGCGCATGTCCCCCTTCAAATTGCGCCAGGTGGCGCGGATTTTGCCGGGCAAGATGGCGATCGCCGGGGTAAACCTGCTGCGCCTGATCCCCCGCCGGTCGGCGCGGCTCATCGAAAAGGCACTGCGCAGCGCCGTCGCCAATGCGGAAAACAACCACAACTCTTCCCCGGAGAATTTGGTAATTCAGAGCGTGCAAATCGGGGAGGGGGCCACGATGGATCGCCACGTGCCGGCGGCGCGGGGCTCGGCCCATCCCATCCGCAAGCGCACCAGCCACATTCGAGTTATTCTTAGGTAGTACCATGGGTCAAAAAGTAAATCCAATCGGTTTTCGCTTGCCGGTGCGCCGGGATTGGCAGTCCCGCTGGTACGGCGACAGGAAGTCCTACCCCATCTGGGTGAAGGAGGATTTTCTCATCCGCCGCTTCCTGTTCCGCGAGCTGCGCTTCGCCTCCATCGCGAAAATTTTCATCGAGCGGGCGGCGGGAAAGGTGCGCGTCAAAATCTGCACTCCGCGGCCGTCGACCGTCCTGGGCCGCAAGGGACAGGATTTGGACCTGCTAACCCAGAAGCTGCGCCGGGTTTGCCCCCAGGACGTGGTCATCGACATCCAGGAGGTCAAAAAGCCGGAGCTGGTGGCCAAGCTGGTGGCCGAGGGGGTGGCGTCCCAGCTGGAGCGGCGCATTTCCTTCCGCCGGGCCACGAAAAAGGCCCTGCAGATCACCATGGGAGCTGGGGCGCAGGGAATAAAGGTCCAGTGCTCCGGCCGGCTGGGCGGTGCGGAAATTGCGCGCACGGAGACGCAGCGGGTGGGTCGAATTCCCCTCCACACCCTGCGGGAAGACATTGACTACGCCCTCGTGGAGGCCCAGACGGTCTATGGGAAAATTGGGGTCAAGTGCTGGATCTGCCGGCAACAGGAAACAAAGAACGCGTAGGGAACTGCCATGGCGAATCTATTACCGGCGAAGACAAAGTACCGCAAGGTGCACAAGGGGCGCAACCGCCATGGCGCCAAGGGAGGGAACGGGCTGGCCTTTGGAGACTTTGGGATCCAGGCGCTGGAGCGGGGCCTGCTGACGGCTTCCCAGCTGGAGGCCGCCCGCGTTGCCATCAACCGGCACCTGAAGAGAAAGGGAAAGCTGTGGATGCGGGTGTTTCCCCAGAAGCCGATTACCCGCAAGCCGGCGGAAACGCGCATGGGCAAGGGCAAGGGTGGCGTGGAATTTTGGGCGGTTGTGGTACGGCCGGGCAATGTGCTCTTTGAGGTTTCCGGCGTTCCGTCCGCGCTGGCCCGGGAGGCAATGCGGCTCGCCGATGGAAAGGTTCCGTTCGGCTGTCGCTTCATGGCACGGGACGATGGGGAGCAGTTTGACAAATGAAGGCGAAGGAGATACGGGCAATGGATGACGCGGCGGTGGTCCAGCTTCTGGAGGAGAGGAAAAGGGAGCTGCTGCGGCTCCACCTCAGGCGTAGCGCGGGCCAGGTGGACAAGACCCACCAATTTGCCGCCCTGCGCAGGGACATTGCCCGCCTGTGCACGGTTCGGGCGGAGCGGCATTGCGCGGAAGGGTCGCGGCCATGAGCGGGGAAGTGCGCAAGTTGCGCCGGTCGCTGATTGGCCTGGTGACCAGCCGCATGGGGGACAAGAGCGTGAAGGTAACCTATTTCTACAAGGAACCCCACGCGCGCTACCTCAAGGAGGTGCGGCGCAAGACCGTGGTCCATGCCCACGACGCCGAAAATACCTGCTCCGTCGGAGATCGGGTGGCGATCGTGGAGACGCGGCCCCTGAGCCATCTGAAGCGCTGGCGGGTGACGGCGGTTCTGCAAAAAGCTTCATCGGTCTGAGAGGTGCGCCATGTTACAACAGCAGAGCATTTTAGAGGTGGCCGACAACACGGGAGCCAAGACCGCGATGATGATCCG
Source organism: Puniceicoccales bacterium (assembly GCA_031287845.1). Classification (GTDB taxonomy): domain Bacteria; phylum Verrucomicrobiota; class Verrucomicrobiia; order Opitutales; family JAIRLM01; genus JAISOW01. The sequence goes on along the minus strand of JAITSI010000069.1, from coordinate 21,290 downwards.
CCGGCTCGGGCCCAATAAGCGGACGGCGTCGGTGGGGGACGTGATCGTGGTGACCATAAAGGAGAGCATCTCGGAGGCGACGGTGAAAAAGGGATCCGTCGTGAAGGCCGTGGTCGTGCGCACAAAGCGCTGCATCGGAAGAAAGGATGGCAGCTACCTCCGCTTCGATTCCAATGCCTGCGTCATCGTCGACGACAAGGGCAATCCCCGCGGCACCCGGGTGTTCGGCCCGATTGCGCGCGAGCTGCGGCAGAAAAAATTCACAAAAATTCTCTCGCTGGCGCCGGAGGTGATATGAGCAGGTGCGGCATTCGGGTCGGTGACGAGGTTCAGGTCATCGGAGGAGACGACAAGGGCAAGCAGGGCAGGGTGTTGCAGGTGCTGCGCACGGAGAATCAAGTCCTGGTGTCCGGCGTGTGCCTGCAAAAAAAGCACCTGAAAAAATCATCGCAGCATCCCGAGGGGATCATTCTGGAGCGGGAAACCCCCATCCACCGGTCCAAGGTGCGTAAAATTTCCGATGCCACGGTAAAAAGGAATTGACACGGGATTTTTTTTGCCAGGAGTGGCGGGACGATTTTCGGATGGATGCGATGGAACGGCCGGTATTGGAACGGTACTACAGGGACGAGCTGCGGAAGCAGCTGCGCGAGGGCGGCGTCCGGCGGAATGTGCACGAAGTGCCTGCGCTGGAGAAAATTGTCATCAATTCCGCCATCGGATCGGACTCGGAGAAGACATGGGTGGAGGAGGTGGTGAAGGACGTCTCCCTCATCGCCGGCCAGCGGCCCGTGGTGGTGCGGGCCCGGAAGAGCATCTCCAATTTCAAGCTGCGCGCCGGCGTTCCGAACGGCGTGAAGGTGACCCTGCGCGCGCGGCGCATGTACGAATTTCTCTACCGCCTGGTCTCCATCGCCCTGCCGCGGCTCCGCGACTTTCGTGGGCTGGCACCGCGCTGCGACGGCCGGGGCAATTTCACGCTGGGCATCGCGGACCACACGATTTTCCCCGAGGTAAGCGTGGACAGGGAGCGGAAGGCGATCGGCATGGACATTAGCTTTGTGACAAGTGCAAAATCGGACGGTGAGGCGGTGGAGCTGCTGCGCGGGCTGGGAGTTCCCTTCGTGCGCCGGTCCGGCGATGGGACGGCAAAGGCCTAATCGGCAGGAGACAACGGAAACCATGGCAAAGAAATCTTCCATTGCCCGCAACGAAAAGCGCATCCGCCTCGAGGCGAAGTTTCGCGCGGAGCGGTGCCGGCTGAAGGCCATCCTGGCCGATCCCCAGGTGACGGACGCGGTCTTCTTCAAGGCCCAGTGCCGTCTGGCGAAGTTGCCCAAAAATTCCTGCCCGACGCGCATTCGCAATCGCTGTGCCCTGACCGGCCGGGCCCGGGGCTTCCACCGCCGCTTCGGGGTTTCCCGGCTGGTTCTGCGGGAGCTCGTGGCCGATGGAAGCATGCCCGGCGTGATGAAAAGTTCCTGGTAAAGGATTGCGATGGACGGAATTGGAGATTTTTTGACCACCCTGCGCAATGGGGCCAGGGCAAAGCTTGCGGCCGTGGAGGTGCCCCACGCCCGGGTGCGCTGTGCTATTTTGAAAATTCTCAAAAATAGCGGCTACGTCGGCGACTGGGAAGAGACGGTCGACGGGGCGGGCCACCGGCGGGTGCGGGTACAGCTGCGCTACGCGGATGGCCGGTCGCCGATCACTGCCGTGGAACGCTGCAGCCGGCCCGGAAGGCGCATGTACTTCGGCGCCAAGGCATTGCCCCGCGTTTTAAACGGCATGGGCATTGCCATCGTTTCCACGTCCCAGGGACTCATGCGGGATTCGGAGGCGCGGAAGCGCAACGTGGGCGGCGAGTTGCTGTGCAAAATTTACTAGGAGCGCGCGGATGAGCACCAGGGCGGAGAGAATGGCGTTGCCGGTCCCGGAAGGGGTTGCGGTAACCGTCGATGGGGGTCACGTCGCCGTGCGCGGCCCCCGGGGCCAGCTGGAAAAATCTTTTCCGGAGCGCCACGTGGCGGTGGTCTGGGATGGGCATTCCCTTTCCTTTCGGGCGGCCAATGCCTCACGCCAGGCGAGGGCGATGGTTGGCACGGCCCGCTCCCTCGTCGCCGGCATGCTGCAGGGGGTGACGGCCGGATTTTCCAAGGAGCTGGAAATTACCGGGGTGGGCTTCAAGGCGATCGTCAAGGGCCGCACGGTAGACCTGTCCCTGGGCACATCCCATCCCATAGTTTACCCGCTGCCGGATGGAATTCGCCTGGACGTCGCCGACGGGACAAAGCTGCGCGTGGAAGGCATCGACAAGCAGGTCGTGGGCCAGGTCGCCGCCGACATTTTCTCCTTCTACCCCGTGGAACCCTACAAGGGGAAGGGGGTCCGCATCCTGGGACGCTTCGTTCGCCGCAAGGAAGGCAAGAAGACTGCCTGATAAACCTCTGGAATGGAGATTCTTAGCATGAAAGCGCAAGATAAGCGGGCACTGGCAAAGCGACGCAGGTGGCGCGTGCGCTCCCGAATTTCCGGAACGGTGGAGCGGCCGCGGCTGAGCGTTCATTTTTCCAATCGGCACATCTACGCACAGTGCATCGACGACGGAGAGGCCGTGACGCTGGTGGCCGCAAGTTCGCTCGGGGGAGAGGGAGAGCCGGTCCACGCCAACCGGACAGGGGCGGCGGTCCTCGGGGAGAGCATCGCCCGGAAGGCCCTGGCGCACGGGATCGCGCGCGTGATTTTGGACCGCGGGCCGCGGCGCTACCACGGCTGTGTGCAGGAATTTGCCGATGCGGCACGGAAGGCGGGGTTGGAGTTTTAATCCATGGACACGAAGACAAGGAGACACTTTTCCCGGGGAGGGGGCCGGGGAGAGCGGCGGGAAAATCCCAGCGGCGACTCCCTGGAGGAGAAGGTTGTCCACGTGGGACGCTGCGCCAAGGTGATGAAGGGCGGCCGTCGCTTTAGCTTCTCCGCGCTGGTCGTGGTGGGAGACCGGGCCGGGCGCGTGGGCATGGGCTATGGCCGGGCCAAGGAGGTGCCGGAGGCGGTGCGGAAGGCCAACGAACAGGCTAGAAATCACCTGCAAACCTTTGAACTGGCGGGGAATACCATTCCCCACGGCATCGTGGGCCTGGCCGACGGCGGCCGGGTGCTGCTGAAGCCGGCCATGGAGGGGACCGGGCTGGTGGCCGGAGGCGGGGTCCGGGCCGTGCTCGAGCTCGTAGGAATTAAGAACATACTCTCCAAGTCCATGCGCTCCAGCAACGCGCTGGCAACGGTCCGGGCCACGCTGAATGCGATGCGCCGGCTGCGTTCCCGGGAGACGATCATGCGCATGCGGGGCCAGACATTCATCCGGAGGGACGCCTGATGGGAATTTTGCACAACCTATCCCCTTCCCGGGGAGCCAAGAGGACCCGCGTGGGCCGGGGGGAAAGCTCCGGGCACGGCAAGACCGCCGGGCGGGGCAACAAGGGCGCGCGGTCCCGGTCCGGCTACCATCCGTCGCCAGTTACCTCCGGCATTCCCTGGTACCGCAAGTTGCCCATGCGCGGCTTTTCCCAGGCCCGCTTCCGCCGGCGGCCCGCGGAGATCACCCTCCAGCGCCTGGCAGAGTTTTTTACGGGGGGCGACACGGTGGACCTTGCTCTATTGCAGGGACGTGGCCTGGTCCGGTCCTCGGCAAGGGCGGTGAAGGTGATTGGCAACGGGGGCCTGGAGGTCGCGCTGACCGTGCGGGCCCATGCCTTTTCCCAGGGCGCGCGGAGTGCAATCCTAGGGGCCGGGGGCCGGGCAATCCTGGTCGGCGGGGAAGCCGGGGAGGTCGCGGAAGCAACGGAAACCATGGAAACCATGGAAGCCGCCGGGGAAATCGCGGAAATCGCACCGGCCGTGGCCGATGGATCGCAGACGGAAGAGAAGGACGCCTAGGGCGGGGACCATATGTTTGCCGGGTTTGCCAACTTTTTTCGCGTACCGGAGCTGCGGAGCCGCCTATTCTTCACGCTGATCCTCATTTTTGTGGCGCGGATGGGGGCCAACATTCCGCTGCCCGGGCTGGATCCCGTCCCCCTGCGCCTGTTCTTCGCGGACCAGGTGGCCGCTGCCCGGGGCGGTGGCCTGGTGGGCCTCTATAACATGTTCACCGGCGGGGCCATGCTGAAGGGGGCGATCTTTGGCCTCGGCATCATGCCCTACATCAGCGCGTCGATCGTGATGCAGCTGCTGGCCGTCGTCATGCCGTCCCTGGCGAAGCTGCAGCTGGAGGGGGAGGTGGGCCGGCACCGCATTGCCCAGTACACGCGCTACCTGACCCTGGCCATCTGCCTGCTCCAGGGGATTTTACTGGTGGCAGCCCTGGCCAACTACCCCGGCAAGCTGTTTACCGGGTTCGATCCGCGCCACTACGGCGCCATCGTGGTGGCGGGAAAAAGCTGGTTCTTTTTCTCTTCGACGCTGTTTCTCACGACCGGGACCCTGATCCTCGTCTGGCTCGGCGATCAGATTTCCCAGCGCGGCATCGGCAACGGCATGTCCCTGCTCATCGTCGTCGGCATCCTCTCCTCGCTGCCCCGCAGCCTGCAGCAGATGGCGCAGCTCATCTTTGGCGGGGGAACTTCCGGGCCGTCCTGGAGCCTGCGCGTGTTGCAGTTGCTGGGGATGTCCGCGCTGCTGCTCGCGGTCGTGCTGTCCATGATCGCCGTGACCCAGGGACAGCGCAAGATTCCGGTACAGCACACGAAGCACATGGTGGGGAATCGCCTCTACTCCGGAAGCAGCTCGTTCCTGCCGCTCAAGGTAAACTATTCGGGGGTCATGCCCATCATCTTCGGGAGCGCGCTGCTGCTCTTTCCCCAGCAAATATTTGCCTATTTGGGCGGCGCAACCGGCATGCGCTTTTTCCAGTCCGCATCCTACCATCTTTCCCAGGGATCCGGTTCCTACTACGTTCTCTACGCGCTGCTGATCTTTGCCTTCAGCTACCTCTGGGTGGCCATGATGTTCCAGCCCAACCAGGTGGCGGACGAATTGAAGAAAAACGGCGGCTACATCCCCGGGGTGCGCCCCGGCGTGGCCACGGCCCAGTTCCTTGACTTCGCCATGACGCGGCTCACCTTCGCCGGCGCGATCTTTCTCACGGCCATCGCCATTCTGCCGGATTTTCTCTATTTCTCCCTGCACGTGCCCTATGGGGTCGCCCTGTTCTTCGGTGGGACCGGGACGCTCATAACGGTGGGCGTGCTGCTGGAGATGATGCGCCAGGTGGAAACCTATCTGGTGCAGAGGAACTACGATGGCTTTTTGAAAAAGGCAAAAATATCTTCCCAGCTGCGACACCGGCCGCGGAGCTGGAAGGGAGCCGACGGGCGGGGCCTGCGCGGGCTGGGCCTTGGCCTGGGGACTCTGCTGGCCGTGGGACTTCTGTCCTGGATCTTGCGAATGGGGCGATGAGCGGGGAATTGCGAATTTCAATCAAGTCTCCGGAGGAGATGGACGCCATGCGCGTCGCCGGCCGGATCACCGCCGAGGCATTGGCCGCCGTCTGTGCCGCGGTACGGGCTGGAATTTCCACGGCGGAGCTGGATCAAATTGCCCGGGATGAGCTGAAACGGCGTGGAGCACTGGCCGCCTGTCTTGGCTATCCGGGCCGCGGGGGGCCATTCCCGGGCCACATCTGCGCGTCCATCAACGATGAGGTCGTGCACGGCATCCCTTCAAAGGACCGCATCCTCGCCGAGGGCGACGTGGTGAGCCTGGATCTGGTTGGCCTGGTGAACGGCTTCATGGGGGATGCGACGCGGACGGTCTCGGTGGGACCGGTGAAGGATGAGCATGTGGCGCGGCTACTGGAGGGAACGGAACGGGCTCTGGCCGAAGGAATTGCCCAGGCCTTGCCGGGAAATCGCGTGGGCGACATCTCCGCCGCCGTCGAGGCCTGCGCCGGGCGGTTCCAGCTTGGCGTGGTGCGGGAGCTGGTGGGCCACGGCATCGGCCGGGAAATGCACGAGGGACCTTCCATCCCCAACCACGGGCGACCCCACGCGGGGCCATTGCTGCGGGCGGGCATGACCCTCGCCATCGAGCCCATGTTGCTCCTGGGCAAGGAAAAATTGCTCTTCGACGCCGACGGCTGGACGGTGCGGACGGCGGATGGCTCCTGGGCGGCGCACTTCGAGCACACGGTTTTGGTCACGGGCGGCGCGCCGGAAATCTTGACAGAGATAAAAAGTTAGTCTTGGGAAAGGGCGCGGGACGGCCTAAACGTTGGGAACAGGTGGAGAAAAGCTATGCCGAGAATATTTGGGACGGACATTCCGGGTAAAAAAAAGGTTGCCTTTGCGCTGCGCTACATCTACGGCATTGGTCCCACCCGGGCGGATGCCATCGTAGCGGAGGCCGGCTTTTCGGAAGCCATGCGGGCGGATCAGCTTACGGAACAGGACATCAACCGCGTCATGGCAATTTGCGTGGAAAAGGGCTTCAAGGTGGAGGGCGACCTGCGCCGGGAAGTGGTGGGCGACATCAAGCGCCTGCAGAACATCCGCTGCTACCGGGGCATTCGCCACTACCGGGGCCTGCCGGTGCGCGGCCAACGGACCTCGACCAACGCGCGGACCCGCAAGGGAGCCCGCAAAACCGTTGGCGTTGTGAGGAGTAAGGAATAGGGAGTGGGTCAGGTGAACGCTGGAAATTGGGAAAATTGCCATGGATAGTGGAGGCAATCGGAGCGCCGAGGCCGGCTTGGCGGAACAGGTGGGCAAGGGCGGAGCCGGCGGAGAGACGCGCGGAGGATCCCATCCGACCGCGGCCGAGCTGCTGCAGGGAGATTGGAATGCGGACACGAAGATTCGCCGCGCCAAGAAGAGCAAAAATGTATCCAGCGGAATCTGCTGCATTTTGGCCACCTTCAACAACACGAAAGTTACCTTTACGGACGCCGGTGGGGCCGCCATTTCCTGGTCCAGCGCGGGCAAGAATGGATTTCGCGGGTCCCGCAAGTCGACCGCCTATGCCGCCCAGGTGGCCGTGCAGGACGCGGCGCGTACGGCCATGTCCCACGGCATGAAGGAGGTGGACGTGCGGATCCAGGGACCGGGCATGGGCCGAGATGCGGCAATCCGCGCGCTGCAAACCGTTGGTTTGCAGGTAAATGTCATAATGGACGTCACCCCACTTCCCCACAACGGCTGCCGTCCTCCCCGGGCCCGCAAGCCCTAGTGTTCCCCCAGCACCCAACCGGAAGCAACGCACATGTCACGCTACACAGGACCGAAGACCCGCATCAATCGCCACTTTTCCCTGGCCATCTTCCCTCCCAACAAGGCCTTCGAGCGGAGGAACTACCTGCCGGGGATCCACGGACCGCGCCTGCGGCGCAAGGTGACGGAGTACGGCCAGGGGCTCTGCGAAAAGCAAAAGCTGCGCTTCCTCTACGGCCTCACGGAGCGGCAATTCCGGCTGACCTTTGCGCGGGCCAAGCGGGCATCCGGGGTCACGGGGGAAATTTTTCTGCGGCTTTTGGAGATGCGCCTGGACAGCGTCGTCTACCTGGCCGGCCTGGCAAAGACCCGCCGCGCGGCGCGGCAAATGGTAAACCACGGCCACGTGCGGGTCAACGGGCGGGGGGTTGACATCGCCAGTTCCCTGTGCCATGCGGGAGATCGCATCGCCATCCATCCCGCGGACGGATCACGGCACCTGGCCATGCGCAGCTTGGAGGATACGCGCTACCGCAGCGTTCCCCCGTGGCTGCAAACCGACGGGGACGCCATCACCTGCTCCGTCCTGCGGGATCCGACCCGGGAGGAAATTGGCCACACCATCAACGAGCGGGTCATCGTAGAATTTTACAGCCGCTAGCGGAGGTCAGCATGACACGGATGTTGGGAAAGTTTGAATTGCCGACGCGCCTGGCGAAGGTGGAAAGTTCTGCGACGGAGACGTTTGCCGCCTTTGTCGCGGAGCCGTTCGAGTCCGGCTTTGGCCAGAGCATCGGCAACACCCTGCGCCGGATCCTGCTGGGCGCCATCGACGGGACGGCCCTGACCAACGTGCGCGTGGACGGCGTGCAGCACGAATTCCAGACCATCGCCGGCGTTGTGGAGGACATGTCGGAGATTCTGCTCAACCTGAAAAAGGTCCTTTTCAAAACCGACGTGCGGGAGTCGCAGACGCTTGTGCTGGACGTGCGGGGCCAGGAGTTGGTGCGGGCAAAGGACATCCGCATCCCTCCCTCCGTGCAAATTCTCAATCCCGAGCACGTAATTTGCCACCTGGACCGGAAAGTGGCGTTCTTTGCCGAGCTGCGGCTGAGCCGGGGCCGCGGCTATCGGCTGGCCGAGGAGAACGAGAAGCTGGACAACGTGGAGGGGGGCATTGCCCTGGATTCGGCCTTTAGTCCCGTGAAGTTGGTGCGCTATTCCGTGGAGAACACGCGGGTGGGGCAGATGACCAATTTCGACCGGCTGGTTTTAGAAATTTCCACCGACGGGCGCATTGCCCCGGAAGTTGCCCTGGCGGAGGCGGTTGCCATCCTGCGCCTGCACATCAACGTGTTTGACAACCTGGCCGCCGAGGACGTGCAGTTTGAACGGGCGGAGCGCTCGGCTTCCAAGGACCAGAACCGGCTGCAGAAGCTGCTCGCCATGAGCGTCAACGAGATCGAGCTCTCGGTCCGGGCGGCGAACTGCCTGAACAATGCCAACATCCTGACAGTGGGAGAACTTGCCTCCAAGAGTGAGAATGAAATGCTGCGCTATCGCAACTTTGGGAAAAAATCGCTCAACGAGATCAAGCACCGGCTGGAGGAGCTGGGCCTATCGCTTGGCATGAAAATTGACGAATACCTTTGAAGGGTAGGTCTATGCGACACAGAATGCACCAGTTTCAATTGGGCGTGAAAAAGGAACACCGGGCCGCGCTGGTGGCCGGACTGGCCGCCGCCCTGCTGCGCCATGGACGAATCCGTACCACGCTGGCCAAGGCCAAGGCGCTGAGGCCCTTCGTGGAGAAGGTGATCACCCTTGCCTGCCGGGCCGAAAGGAGCAGTGTCCCGGCCCAGAAGCTGCACCTGCGGCGCATGGCGGTGGCGCGGGTGCGGGACCAGGACGCGGTGAAAAATCTCTTTGATTCGCTGGCCGTCAGCTTCCTCAAGCGGCCCGGCGGCTATAGCCGCATCTACAAACTTGTTCCCCGCCAGGGGGATGGGGGCAAGATGGCGCTCATCGAACTCGTCAAGGCCGATGACAAGGGCTACCGGCAACGGTCCCGGCAGCGGTCCCGGGCCAGGGCCAAACGTCCCGACGGAGGACAGCCGGCGGGAAATGGGGAAAGTTCGGGCGGTGGAGCGGTTTAATTTTTTCAAAAATTGGGGAGGGGCGCCATTTCCCGGTTGACGTCGGCAAAGGAGGGCGCACCTTCGACCCCGGTGGGCTACGAAGGACCACACAGGGAAGGGCACACGGCATGAACAAGTCTGATTTGATCGGAGAGGCGCAGAAGATTTTGGGCGATGAGTTTTCGAAAACGGCGGTGGAGCGCGTGCTGAATGCGATCCAGGAGGCGATTCGGGCTGCGGTGGAGCGCCATGACACGGTCCAGCTGGTTGGATTCGGGACCTTCAGCGTGGCATCCCGGGCCGCCCGGACCGGCGTGAACCCGCGAACGAAGCAAAAGATTCGCATTCCCGGTAAAATGGTGGTAAAATTCAAGCCGGGGACCGACCTGAACCGGGCGGTCTGAGCCGGTTCTGGAATTTTTGCCGTGTTGCGCGTGGGCCTGGGTCGGGATGTGCATCGCCTGGTGCGGGGGCGGCGGCTGATCCTTGGAGGGGTTTGCGTGGACGAGGACCGCGGCTGCGTGGCCCATTCCGATGGGGATTGCCTGGCCCATGCGCTGATGGATGCCCTGCTTGGGGCAGCGGCCCTGCCCAACGTAGGAGTTCTTTTCCCCAACACGGATGAGGCGAACCGTGGGCGCAATTCCCTGGAAATGATGGAAGAGGTGGTCCAAATTGTCCTAGGTTCCGGCCTCCGCGTCGCCAACGTGGACGCGGTGATTCAACTGGAAACTCCTATTTTGCAGCCGTTTATGGAGCCCATGCGCAAAAATTTGTCCCGCGCGCTTTCCCTGGACGGGGGGCGGATCGGCCTCAAGGCGACCACCGCGGAGGGACTCGGCCCCGTTGGCGCCGGGGAGGCGGTTGAGGTGTGCGGCATTTGTCTTTTGGAGGCCCGTGGGTGAGTTTCGTAGATTTTTGTGCCCCGCGAAGTTAAATTTTGTGCTGGCGGTGCACGGCAGGCGGGAGGACGCACTGCACAACATTTCTTCTTTGATTGTGCAGGTCGAATTCGGAGACCACGTGCAGCTGCGCTTTGCGGAAGATGGTGCCTGCGAAGACTTTTTGAGCTGTGACGTGCCGGGCATTCCCACCGATGGCCGCAACAGCATCTTCCGCGCCCTCGCCCTCTACCGCCAGGTCTATGACTTTCCCCAGCGGGTTGTGATCCGGCTGGAGAAAAATATCCCCCTGGAAAGCGGCCTTGGCGGCGGCAGCAGCGATGCGGCCCTATTCCTGCGCCATCTCAACGAAATGCTGGGCCGGCCCGTGCGGGATGCGGAGCTGATGGCCATCGCCGGCTATGTGGGATCGGACTGCCCATCCTTTTTGTCCTCGTCACCCTGCGTGGTGCGGGAGACGGGGAGTAGGGTGGAGCCGGTGGAAGTGGCACAGCTGCAGGGCCTTCGCCGCATGAAGCTCATCATTTTTAAGCCGGTTGTGGGCATCCCAACCGCCTGGGCCTACGAACAGCTGGACCGGAAGGGGCCCGCCGCATTTTCCGAGGCGACGGCTGCAAATTTTGCCATCGAAAATGTGCTCCGCGAGCTGGAAACGAAGGCCAGGCCGGCGTCCCTGGCGAATGCCTTCCAGACTCTGGTCAGCGAGCGCTTTTTGGAATTGCAGCTCATTTTTCGCGACCTTGACATTTTTTTCCGCGTCCAGGGCTACCTAACCGGCACTGGCAGCGCGGGCTACATTCCATTGCACGAGGATGAGGACGGGTCGTCCATTCGCCAGTATCTCACCGACGTGCTCGGCGACGCAGCTCTCATCGTGGAAACCAGGCCACTGGTCCTCGACCGGCGGGATCGACTCGCCTTTTCCGAATAAATGTGCCTTGCCGGTTCCCGCGGCGACGAAAAATCACACCCTCGCGGCAGCCGTTGAATCTCCTTGTCCCGGAGAGGGCTGGGCAAAAAGCGTCGAACGTCCGGCGGTCCAGTGCCGAGACTCGTAAGCCCACACCCTCTCCTTCCGGAGGATTGGCTGATACGAACTCTGCGGAGCAGAGCTTTTGGGGACCTGCATTTGCCTCTTGAATGCTCCGATGGAAAAACTTCCGATTTCGGAATTTAGGCTGGCAACCACATGGCAAAAGCGTTGGTTGACTTTATGGAAACACACCCAACGCTCGGGCAAGTATCTAAAGTGGAGCATGCATTTTGCGAGGAAAATTCGCTAAAATTTTCAGCCGAGACGGGACGCCCTCCGATTCTGTCATTTTCTCAGCTACTTACTTTTCTCATTTTTTAATTACGCTGGGGCAAACCGACACCGCAAACTCAGCCAGCCGATGGAAGCAGGGAATGATCCCTGTCGTCGTAGATCAGGTGGAAGATGTGGTTCTTCCGGTAGCCAATGATTCTATGCGCGCCACCAGCTTTGCCGGGGAGCTGGTAGAAAGATTCCGCGTCGATTTTGTGCCGGCAGCAAATTTTATCAAGCATTTCCCGGTGCGGGTGCGTAACCGAAGTAAATCGAAAAGAATGGCAATGCGCACTTTTCAACAATTCCTTCCATGTGATTCGGTTGCGTTCAATTTTTAGCAGTACCGGGAGCGTGTAACGGCAAAAAAAACTCCAACTCGCCGCGAAGGTAATATTCCTCGCCAATGGCCCAGCCGAAGAATGGTAAATTTGGATCTTTTGAGACCTTTAGCGGCCGCGAAAGACGCCTCGCAAGCTTCATCTCAGAGGCTTTCGTAGTATTTTTTTATGCTAGCAAGTGGAATAATTTGATTGCGCCTGGCGTCTTTCCAGGGCGATTCTCCATGGGTCAACTCGCTCAATTGAGCCCCATCAAAACAGCCATAATCCTCTAAAACGCGGTCAACGTGCATTGTCGCCTGTTCCGGCAACTCCACCCTGCTACAGGACGTCTGGGGAATGTCCTCTTCGCGAATCCCGAACCAGCCTTTGTGGGCATTGAACAACTCGCGACAGACGGGACCGTTTGCCCAGGCCTCAAATTCCTGTGGGAACAGCGGTTCGCCCTCCAGTGCTAAATGCCACGCCTGGCAATAATAGCAAAGCTTCTGCAATTTCATTGTGGAGATTTCCCCGCCAATGGAGTGGAGAATATACTTTGCCACATCGAAAATGTTGATCCCACTCTCACCCATGCGCCTTCCGTGGCAGAAATTCCCGGATTTGTCAAGTGGATTGGAATAGATTACTCCGATGGATCGACGGCTGAAAGAAAAAGTCGGCGAAGATTTTTCGCGGAGGGGGGGGGGGGGGGCCAGAGGGGCGCAGCCCCAGCGTCAACCGGCGGACCTGGTTTACGGGTCCAAATTCTAGGCAAATTCCTCGCCCAGGTAAAAGCGGCGGCTAAGGGGATCGTTGAGCAGCGCCTCCCGGCTGCCGCTGGCCAGGACCTCTCCCCGGTGGATGAGGTAGGCGCGGTCGACGATGGCCAGCGTTTCCCGGACGCTGTGGTCCGTGATCAGGATGCCGATTCCCGTGGAGCGGAGCTGGATGAGAATGCGCTGCACCTCCTGGACGTTGATTGGGTCCACGCCGCTGAATGGCTCGTCGAGCAGGAGAAATTGGGGAGATCCCAGCAGGGTACGGGCAATTTCCAGCCGCCGCCGCTCGCCGCCGCTCAGGGTCGTTGCCGGCTGGTCCCCCAGGGCCGCGAGGGAAAATTGCTCCAGCAGCCGCTCCACCCGGGACTGCCCCTCCTTCCGGGAAATGGGCAAGACCTCGGCCACGGCCCGCAGATTTTTCCGCACGGTCAGTCCGCGGAAGATGGACGCCTCCTGGGGCAGGTAGCCGATGCCGATGCGGGCCCGCCGGTGCAGGGGAAGCGGGGTGATGTCGTTGCCGTTGAGAACAACCTTTCCCGCCGTCGGCCGCACCAGGCCCACCACCATTTGGAACGTGGTCGACTTGCCGGCACCGTTGGGACCCAGCAGGCCCACCACCTCGCCCGGGGAAACTTCCAGCGTGGCGGAGCGCACCACGGTCCGTCTGCCGTAAACTTTTTGCAAGCCCTGCGCCGCTAGCACGGTGCCAGATCTCCGGAAAATGCCGCCCGCAGCCGCTCCGCCCGCAGCATGTCTTGCTGTTCCTCCGTGGTCCATTCCCCCTGGAGCAGCCGCAGGTGGCAGGGATGAATTTCCACGAGCAGCCGATCCAGCCGGCCGACGGCGGAGCGGGGAAGAATGCCGTAGTGGGCGGCCAGGCGGGCCTGGGACAGCATCTCCACCGCCTCCGCGAGGGGAATCTGGCGGGCGTGGGACAGGAGGGCCAGCACGCGGGCAAAGCGGTCCCGCAGCAGGTTTTCGGATTTTTCCCACAGCTTTTCCCTGGCCTCCAATTCTTCCCGCTGGAGCATTTTCCCAAAATCCTGCACCCGCCGCAGCAGGGTTGCCTCGTCCTCGCCGAGGGTCGTGCGGTTGCAGATTTGGAACTGCAGGCCGTCTGGAGCAGTGCCATCGCCGCAGGTTCCCCGCATGGCGCAGCCCGCATTTTGGAGCGCCCTGGCGATCTCCGGCACGCGGCCGGCAAGGCCGAGGGCGGGAAGGAAAAGCAGAAGCGAGGCCTGGAATCCCGTCCCGGCGCGGGCAGGATCCGCGGTCAGGTAGCCCCTCCTGCTGTCAAAGGCAAAGGCAAATTGCCGGGCCAGGGCGCATTCGCCGCGGTCCACGCAGGAGTAGGCCTCGTCCAGCTGCAAACCGGGCCGCAGGCAAGCAATTTTTACGTGGTCCTCGGCATTCCAGTGCAGCTGCAGGGGGAGGGTGCGCAGCAGGCTGATGCCGACGCCGCCCATGGGCGAAGCGGTCTGCTCCTTCCGCATCCGCCGTTCGGAAAAAAACTTCAGCTCTTCGCCGCTCAGCGTCTCCAGGGCGATGGTGAGCGGGTTGGCCTCGATGGCGGACAGACCCCGGACCAGACGCTCGCGGATGGCGACGGCCAATTCCGGCCCGGCCCGCTCCGGAAATGGGAAATCCGCCAAATTCCTGGACATGCGGACCCGGGAAGCAAGCACAACGGCCTGGTACGCCTCCGGGGATTCCCAAAAAAGCGGCTCGGCGGCCAATTTGCGGAGCAGGGAGCGCACGGTCCATTCCCTACTAGCCACCCGCGCAGCCCTTGCCAATCCTTATCCCGGTCAAAACATCCGCTCCACTTTTTTCCGCCGCATTCCGCTGCCCCCACCGGCCCCCGCTGCGTAAATTTTTCCCCAAAGCAATGTTTTGGCAAAACCCACGGCGTTGGCCCCGGCATCGGACCCTTGACTTTTCGTCCCCGATTGCCTCCCATGGGCCATGGAATTGCCCTCACGGGAAGAAATTTTGGCCGCCCTGCGCCGGGAGGTGGCGGAGCTGGAAAATTTTGAAAATTCAACCGTCGGCCCGGCCGGTCCCGGTCCATTGGCCGGTGCTCCGGCGGATGCCGCGGAAAAAAGTTCCCCCGATTTCCCCACCGACTCCCCTTGCCAGGCTTCTTCCGCCGCATTGCCCGGGGAAGATAAAAAGAAGCGCTGGGATTGCCTGCGCGACCGGGTCCTAGGCTGTCCCGTCTGCAACTCCCATGTTTCAGCGGGCAAGCGCGTTGTCTTCGGCGTGGGAAATTTGAATGCCGACATTTTCTTCTGCGGGGAGGCGCCGGGCGCGGAGGAGGAAATCGCCGGCGAGCCCTTCGTTGGCCCATCGGGCAAGCTCTTGAACGAATTCATCGGTGCAATGGGCCTGAAACGGTCCCAGGTCTACATCAGCAATATCCTGAACTGGCGGCCGGAGGCGCCGAAGGGCCAGAACAATCGCCCCCCAACCCGCAAGGAGATGGATTTTTGCCTTCCCTACCTGCGGGCGCAGGTGGAAATCGTCCAGCCCAAGGTCATCGTTACCCTGGGCAACAGCGCAATCCACGGCTTTCTGGATCCCAGCGACAACCGCCCGATGTATGATCTGCGAAGGGAATGGCATTCCTGGTCCGGGGTCCCCCTAAGGGCGACCTACCACCCATCCCATCTGCTGCGCAACCGGCCAGCACCTTCCCAGCCCGACAAGCTCAAGCGGCAGGTTTGGGAGGACCTGCTCCTGGTAATGGAACGGGTCCAGCTGCCCATTTCCCCCGAGCAGCGGGACTATTTTCGCTGAAATTAGGCCTCGTAAATCTGGGGCTGGCCTGGGGTCAGGATCCGCAAACCCGGTCTGCCGGTTGACGGTGGGGCTGCGCCCCTTTGCCAATCCCCCGCCCACGGAGTGCCGCAGCATCGATAATCGGGGGAAGCGAAGCTGGGGGCACAGCCCCCAATAGGGCCCGGCCGGCCCTCGAGGCCGCGATGCTTCTGCTGTCGCAGCGCGCAGGTCGCCCCGCGTGGCTCTTTCTCCATCAGGGCCGGCCCGCGGCACTGCCCGCTCCGCCGGGCAGCGCCCGTGAGAGGCCCTTCCCTCAAGAAGTCAAGTTCCTGCACAACAGGGTCCATATTGGTTATTTTTCCTGGTGGAGGTGGAATATGGTTTTACGGGTCCTGAGTCTCGCATTTTGCAAAGTGGGCCGCCACCCCCGCATGCGCGGTCACCGCCGTCGGTGAAACCATGGGCCTTGCCGGGTGAAAATTTAGCCGGAAGAACTTCTGCCAGAGTATTTTTTTACGAACCGCAAAAATCGGTTTGTCCCGCCGGCTCCCCGTGGCTAGACTTAGCTGTGACTTTTCTTCCCATCTCGAGCGCACCGGACAATCTCTACATCCCCGGTACGCACACGGACATCGACGCTATAATCCAAAAGAAGGATGCGCCGAACGATGGAAACAAGGGCAAGCCGTGTCCGACCCCGCCCAACGTTTTTGTCGCCGAAACCCCATCTTTTTCCGGAAATGATGGGAAAAATCCGCCCACCAATGCGATTGGAATGGGTTATCCATGCGGCGTCAACCCGCTCCTACTCAAACCGAGTGAACGCCCATTGCCTCCCATTCCATCTCTGTCTCCGTTTTTGCCTTCGCTGGAAGAACTCATGCAAAGTCCGCTCCCGGCTTTGCCCTCCAATCCACCGCCTGGGACACAAATTTCCCAGGCGGTGGCGTCCTCTTCTTCGCCCCTTGGACCACCCGCAACCGGTGCAATCGCCATCGAGCAGGTTCGGACCGCACCCCAGCCACCGCCATCCCGGGTTGAGGTATTTTTCTCCACGGGGCCAAATCTGCGCCAGCCGCCTTCATTTGTTCGGCGAAAACCTTCACCGCAGAAAGATGTAAATCCTTTTTCCTTCGCCACTTCCCGCATGGACACCAATCCGCTGCAAACGCTCACACACCTATCCAAAGACCGGAACGGTCCCCTGTGGAAAAAAACGAAGGAGGACCATCGCAACATATTGGACCGTCCAATCTCCGATTCCAAAGACGTGCCGGCACAGCTATCCCGCCAGGCCCAGGCAAATGCCATGTGGAACGCAATGGAATATTTGGAGGAAAAAAATAGTGACTATGATTCCCTTCCCCCGGAAGAAATGGAGGTGGTGCAGCGGATGTTGGATGGGGCAAATCTACCAATTGAGCCAAAGCCCATGCCGGTAAAGCGTCCAACTAACATAGTTGTTGAGAATAAAATATTAGGCGCGGGCAAACATTGGGCCGTGGATTTGGTGAAGTGTGGGGGGATTTCCAACGGAAGAAAATCATATGCAAGAAAGGTGACCTTTGCCGAAGCGCCTGGTATTCATGAAAGGATTAGAAAAGGTTGTTTGAGAAGCTTACGGAGCATTGGGGCGGATGTGGGGAATGCTGCGACCCTCGAGGAACTCATTCGGGATATTGCATCGCGCAATCGGGTGTCCTTCGAAATTTCGCAAAGAATTGTTCAATTATCCGGTGCTCAAAATTTTCAAAATCCAATTGTGGAAAGTTGGCTGGCCGGAGATGGGACGGCTGCGCATCCCAATGGCATCTACATGGAATTTGCACAGGGAAAGAGTGAAGATGAATTATTAAACAGGGGAAAGAGGGCGGGGCGTAATGCTTTTTTTGCGGAACTTACGCCGGATATGCGAGCATCGCTTTTTTGCCAACACGCAACGCTAAGTGTGATGGATTATATCTGTGGGCAAACCGACCGTAATCCCCAGAATATAATTCTTGATGTGGATAAAGTAAATAAAACCGTCCCTATTAGGGCCATTGACAATGACCTTTCTCTCTTTGCCGGGAGCGTTGGCGCATTTGAAAAGTTAAACAATGCTCTCTCCCTGGCATCCATCGACTACGTGAGCAAAGATGTTTACATTGGGGTTCTTCGCCTGAGGCCCTTGGACTTGGCCAGGATCTTTCTCGCGAATGGCCGACGCGTGGATACGGATGAGTTCTTGAATGCCTGCGATCGACTGGAAAAATGCCAGGCTCATTTGCGAAAATTAATGGATGAGGGAGGGGTTTTAACCAACCAATCGGACTGGCTCACTTAAAACATTCCATTGGCCTGGAGTTAGGTCCCCAGATCCCCCCTAGAAGATCCGGGGGACCTAACATTTCCTTTCTGACTCGGTGCGTTGTCTTGGCGCCTGCATGTAAAATAATTTCCATAGATCGATCTCCTCTATAGCTTTTTCCGGTCCTCCGCAAGACAAAGGGACCAAACACCAAGGTTCAGGACCCGTAAAACCATATTCCACATTCACCTGGAAAACAAGAACTTGACTTCTTGAGGGAAAGGCCGCTCACGGGCGCTGCCCGGCGGAGCGGGCAGTGCCGCGGGCCGGCCCTGATAGAGAAAAGGCTACGCGGGGCGACCTGCGCGCTGCGATGGCAGAAGCATCGCGGCCTCGAGGACCGGCCGGGCCCATGCCCATTTGGGGGCTTTGCCCCCGGCTTCGCCTCCCCCGACATCGATGCAGCGGCATTTCGCGGGGGGCCAGGGGGGCGCCACCCCATCGTCAACCGGCGGACAGGGTTGACGGGTCCTGACGCCTAGGGAGCCGGCTGGGCCGGCGCCGGGTTTGCCGCTGGAACGGATTGGATTGTAAAATTCTCCCGGTGCAGGGCTTCGCTGGCGCAGAATGTGAGCTGGGCATTGTGCCGGGCCTCCATTTCCCCAAAAAATTCGCCGGCAAACTCGCGCAGGTAGTGCATCACCTCCGGGTGGACCGTGATGCGCAAGGCCAGGGCTTCCCTTCGCTCCCCGCCCAGCTGGGCTGAGATGGAGCTTTGCACCCGGATGGCCGTCGTCTGGGGAGATTCCAGCGTCCCGCGGCCGTCACAGTAGGGGCAGCGGCGCCGGGTGTCGTTGGTAAGGCTCTGGCTGTGCCGCTGGCGGGTAATCTGCATCATGCCGAACGGGGAAATGGGCAGGATCTGGAAGCGGGCCGAGTCCTTTTCCATGCCGGCCTGCATGGCATCCAGGATTTTTTTCTGGTCGGCGCGGTTTTTCATGTCGATGAAGTCGACGATGATGAGTCCGCCAAGGTTGCGCAGCCGCATCTGCCGCACAATTTCATCGGCGGCTTCCAGGTTTACCGCCAGGATGAGTCCGCCGTCGCCGCCCTCCCGCCTGCGGTGGTGGGACCCCGTGTTCACGTCGATGGCGATGAGTGCCTCGGTCTCCTCGATGACGATCTCCCCGCCCGACGGCAGGGTCACCTTTCGGGAAAATGTTTGGAGAATCTGCTTCTCCACGCTGTAGTACTCGAACAGCGGCACCGGCTTGTCGTGCAGGTACACCCGGCCCTTGAGCTTCGGTGCGACCGTCCCGACGTCCTGCACCAGCTGGGAAAATACGGCGGGGGAATCCACCACGACCCGATCTACCTCGTCGGTCAAAAAGTCGCGGACGGCACGGCCCACCAGGTCCGGTTCCCGGTAGAGCAGGCACGGCTCCGGCGACCGTTGCATTTTCTCCGCGATGCGCTCCCATTCCTGCAGCAGCAGGGAAAGGTCGCGGACGAAATATTTGAGCTTCTTTTCCGCACCGGCGGTCCGGATTACCAGACCCATGCCGTCCGGCACCGCCAGCTCCCGCAGAATTTCCTTCAGCCGCTCCCGCTCCCCGGCGTCTTCGATCTTTCGGGAAATGCCGCACTGGCCATTGAACGGCGTGAGCACCAGGTAGCGGCCGGACAGGGTAATGTTCGTCGTCACCCGCGGGCCCTTTGTGCCGATCTGCGCCTTGATCACCTGCACCATGAGCTCCGCCCCGACGGGGTAGGCCTTTGGGATATCTTCCAGGGTAAGCTCCCTCCTGCCGGATCCGTGGTTGGCCACTATCTCGTAGGCGTCGTTGGCGGCGGGCAGCATGTCCCAGTAGTGGAGAAAGGCGTTTTTTTCCTGGCCGGTGATCACGAATGCCGCCTTCAGGCCCGGTTCCAGGTTTTGGATCCTGCCCTTGAAGATGGCGCCCACCCAGTTTTGGCCGTCCGCCCGCTCCACCTCCAGCGCCTCCATGCGGCCGTCCACGAGCAGCGCCAGCCGCGTATCCACGAAATTGCGGCCGATGAGCACCTCCCGGAAGCGGCGGTCGCCCTTGGACATACCCTTCAGCACCCGCTGCAGGAACGGCCGCTGCCTGGCCCGCTCCCTGGCGCCCTCGGCCAGCGCCTGCCGATCCACCGCCACCCCTTGCCCTTCCTCCCGCACCTCGCCGCATTCTCCCCCGTCCATTCCGCCTCCCTGGCCCCACACGATGCAAATCAAGCGGCCGCGGTTCTCCACGCTCCGCCGCCCTGGCCGGTCCGCCGCAGGCATTCCCTGCGGATGGATGCGGTACCACACCCCCCACCGGGGCGAAAATCCGCCCGCCGGGGACCAACATGGGGAAAGCAAAGCGCGGATCAAGCTTTCTGGACCGAGATTTTTCTCCCATTGTTTCCTTGACAGGCGGATAAAATTGGGAAGCTAGGGACCACTTCTGGGGGATGTCGACTTCGCCAGCACGTATTCTTCTCCTGACACGATTCATGCGGGGGGACCGGGCTTCCGGCAAAGGCGTGGCCACGGGGCCGCACCGGCGCGGGGGTAGGACCTTCGACCTGTGCACAAAGCAGGCATAGAAATACAAATTGGAGAACGCTCCACCCGGAAGCTTGCGGAACGCTGGAGACATCCGGCGGACCGCGCAAACCTTGGAACGGGGTCGGATCCGCCGTGCGCCACCCGTCCCGGGCGAATGCAATCTGCCCTGGGACAGGACCCGTAAAACCGGGCCGGGAGGTCTCAAAGGGGGCTGCGCCCCCTCTGGCACCCCCCGCGGCGTGCTGCCGCCACGGCACCGATGGCCTGGGGGAAGCAAAGCATGGCGAAGCTGGGGGCAGCGCCCCCAAATGGGCCCGGCCGGCCCCCGAGGCCCCCTCGCTGCGCGCGGGCCGCCGGCCGGTCGGGCGCGACGGACGGTTCCATGCAAAGCTGGCGGGCCGGCCCAACCCCAGGAGATGATAGAATAAGATGCTGGGCGATGCTTCTGCCATGGCAGATGCCATGGGCAGCGCGCAGGTCGCCCCGCGTAGCTCTTTTGCCATCAGGGCCGGCCCGCGGCACTGCCCGCCTCGCCGGCAGCGCCCGTGAGCGCCCCTTCCCTCAAGAAGTCAAGCTCCTGCACAACAGGCCCATAGCGGTCATCTTTCCAGATGGAGGTGGAATGTGATTTTACGGGTCCTGACCATAGGGTAAGGACCCGTAAAACCGGTCCGCCGGTTGACGGTGGGGCTGCGCCCCCCCTCCAGCACCCCCCGCGGCGTGGCGCCGCCACGGCACCGATGGCCTGAGGGAAGCAAAGCATGGCGAAGCTGGGAACAGCGCCCACAAAAGGCCCCGGCCGGCCGGGAGGCCGGGAGGTCTGGAGGTCCCAAAGCAAAGGGGACTGCCGCGCCCCTTTGCCAATCCACCGCCCACGGAGTGCCGCACCATCGATAATCGGGGGAAGAGCTTCAGGGTGCCGGGCCCCCACCTGGGCCCGGCCGGCCCTCGAGGCCCCGGCCGGCCTTGGAGGCACCAGCAATTTGTATTG
>JAITSI010000055.1 GCA_031287845.1 Puniceicoccales bacterium | reverse complement strand
CCTGGAGGCCTGGAGGTTTCAAAGGGGCTGCCGCGCTCCTTTGCCAATCCCCCGCCCACGGAGTGCCGCTGCATCGATAGTTGGGGGAAGCGAAGCTGGGGGCAGGGCCCCCAAATGGGCCC
Source organism: Puniceicoccales bacterium (assembly GCA_031287845.1). Classification (GTDB taxonomy): domain Bacteria; phylum Verrucomicrobiota; class Verrucomicrobiia; order Opitutales; family JAIRLM01; genus JAISOW01. The sequence continues at coordinate 18,095 of JAITSI010000055.1, read as the reverse complement.
GGCCGGCCCCCGAGGCCCCCGCGCGTCGCGCGGGACGCCGGCCGGACGGGCGTTAGGGACGGTTCCATCCAAAGCTGGCGGGCCGGCCGTCGAATAACCGACATCTGGGGGAGGCGCAGCACAGCGGAGCCGGGGGCAATGCCCCCAAATGGGCCCGGCCGGCCCTCGAGGCCTCCATCAGGGCCGGCCCGCGGCACTGCCCGCTCCGCCGGGCAGCGCCCGTGAATGCCCATTCCCTCAAGGAGTCAAGCTCCTGCGCCATAGGATCCGTATCGGTCGTTTTCCCAGGTGAAGGTGGAGTGTGGGTTTACGGGTCCTGACCCTAGGGCTCGGCTCCGGGGCCCATCCGAAATTTTTTTTATCCCGGTTCCGTTCATCTCCCCTGGCCAATGGCTCCGTGGAAAATTTTTGCTATTTTGGGGGCAAAGAATCGGCGGGCTTTTTTTTGCCAAATTTTACTATTCCCTTCCAGTGCAGATAGAAGATTCCGCCGACCGTCGTGGTAAGGATGGGGGCAAGCGGGAGGCTGAGCAGGAGCAGCAGGGGCAGGGTCGCGCTCAGGGGGCTGAAGAGCAGCGCCAGCACGATTGGCAGGGCGGTCAGGGTCGTGGCCAGCGTCATAAGAATGACCTTGGGGACGCCAAGTTTGTCATTTTCCTGCCTGGCGGCGATTTCGTGGAACCTGGCGATGCCTCCGAAGATGGTTCCGACGGCCATGCAGGAGATTGCCACGGCGAACAGGGCCAGCGTCACCGGCCACAGACCCAAAAGCAGGGTAAGGGCGGCGCCGCCGCCGAAGAGGAGGGCCGCCGTGTTCAGGCCGTGGCCCAGGCATTTGAACCCGGCGTGGGAGGCGGGAAAGGTCTGCGGTGCGGAATTTTTCTCGCCGGACTTCGGCGGCGGCGTCACCTGGCCGGACCCGGCCTCCGGCGTCTGCTTGGAGCAAAGTCCCCGGATGGTTTTTTGCAGCGAAATGACGTTGTAAACGGCGAACAGTGCCCCACCGATGGTGGCACCGATGGCCAGCGACAGGGGGCAAAGGAAAAAAATCGTCACCGTGGCGACGGCGCAGAAGGCGATTGTCGTCACGGCGTAGACAATTTCCCAGGCCGGAATGCAACGCGGTTCCACGGGCAGGGATAGGCCATCGGTGCCGCCGCCGGAAACTTTATTGTCCATGGCGGGCCGTGGCTATGTGCATTCGCTGGAGATGTCAAGGTCCATTCCGGGCGGCCCCTCCGGACAATCGGGTGCCGGGCCGGATCTATGTTTTTATTTATGTTTTTTTTACCAGGCTCAGGATCCGTAAAACCCCATTCCACCTCCATCTGAAAAATGACCGATACGGACCCTGTGGCGCAGGAACTTGACTTCTTGAGGGAAGGCCTCGAGGGCCGGCCAGGCCCGGTTGGGGGCGTTGCCCCCAGCTTCGCTTCCCCCGATTATCGATGCAGCGGCACTCCGTGGGCGGGGGATCGGCAAAGGGGCGCGGCAGCCCCCTTTGCGACCTCCAGGTCCGGTTGGGGGCGTTGCCCCCAGCTTCACTTCCCCCGAGCCATCGGTGCCATGGCGGCAGCACGCCGCGGAGGGGGTGTCAGAGGGAGCGCCGCCCCACCGTCAACCGGTGGACCGGTTTTACGGGTCCTGACCCTAGTCCTCGTAGTTTTCCAGGGCGTCCCGCTCCATGTCCACCTCGATGTAGGTCTCGCCGGATTCCTTCAGCTCGTGCACCCAGCGCAGTACCTCCGCCACCGCCTCCAGCAGCACCGACGGGATGAATTCCATGACCGCGGCGGCGTCCATGAGGGCGTGGGCCAGGGGGATGTTGCGCATGATGGGGATGCCGAGGAAGCGGGCGATGTCGATCATGTCCTCGGCCATGGCGCCCTCCCCCTTGGCCAGTACCACCGGCAGCGGCGCGATGGCGTCGTCGTAGAAGATGGCGATGGCCAGGTGCGTTGGATTGGTGATGAGGGCGTTGGCCCGCTTGGTGCGCTGGGCCGGCGACTCGTTCATGAGCTCCTGGTGCAGCTGGCGCCGGCGGCCCTTGATCTCCGGCGAGCCCTCCATCTCCTTGTACTCGCGCTTGATCTCGCTCTTGGACATCATCAGCTTCTTGGTAAAATCCCTCCGCTGGAAGAAGATGTCAATGATTGCCACCACCACGTAGGCGAAGATGACGATGTAGGCGAAGCGCTTCATTATGGGCCCCATGACCGCCATCAGCCCGGTGATGCCCGTGTAGGGGAGGAGGATGAGCGTGCCGAGCTCGCTCTTGATGAGCCGGTAGATGAGAATGCCCAGGAAAATGACCTTGAGCAGGGATTTGAGGAACTCGAAAAAGTTTTTCTTGGAAAAAATCTGTTTAAACTTGGCGATGGGGTTCAGCTTTTTCAGGTCCGGCTTGATGGGCTCCGCGGAAAACACGGCCCCCACCTGGATGAAGCCGGCGGCGATGGCGAAGGCGGCGACGATGCCAAGCAGGGGCAGGAGCAGGAAGATGACCTCCCAGAAGCAGCCGTTGAGCACCTCGCTCAGGCCCTGGCCGAACGGGGCGGAAAAGAACTGCGCCGGAAAGATGATCAGATTTTTCAGCTCCTGGACGAGCGGCCGCCAGCGGAGGCCGATGTAGGCGAAGATGCCGACGAGCAGGATGGTGGAGGTGAAGTCTTTGCTGTAGGCAACCTGGCCCTTTTTTTTCGCATCCCGCAGCCGCTTCGGCGTCGGCATCTCGGTTTTTTCTTCGCTGCTCTCGGCCATGGCTCAGCCCCAGAAATTGGCAAAAAACTCCAGCACCCGGCTCTTCTCAAAGAAGAACTGGCGGAAAAACTGGAGCAGGTGGCTCAGGTAGAGGATGAGGAAGAGGGCGGACAGGCCGCTCTTTATTCCCATGGACAGGAAGAACACGTTGAGCTGGGGCGCAAAGCGGTTCACCATGCCCAGGCCGAACTCCGCCAGGAACAGGGTGAAGAGGATGGGGCCAACCAGGGCGAAGACCACGGACATGTAGTCGCTGGAGAAGAGGACGAAGTAGTAGGCCAGTCCGCCGTTGAAGCGGGGCAGGAAGGAAAAGACGGGCCAGTAGACGTAGCTCTGGTAGATGATGTCCAGGAGGAACAGAAATCCGCCGGACAGGAAAAAGAGCAGCAGGACCAGCTGTACGAAAAAGTCGGCGAACACCGTGGTCTGGCTCTCGTTGAAGGCGCTGAACAGGGAGGCCGACGAGGCGCCGCGCTGCACGTCGATGAGATTGCCCACGCCCTCCACCACGAAAAAAATGAAGCTGCCCAGGAAGCCAAGGACGCTGCCGATGATGACCTCCTTCGTGGCGAGCAGCACCATGGCGTTGAGGGGGATGTCCGAGGTGGTGCACTCGTGGGCGAAGACGGGGAATGTGAAGATGGTGAGGCTCAGGATCCAGGAATTGCGGCCCATGCCCATCACGTTCTTTTTCCCAAAAAACGGCAGCATGGAGAAGATGGCCGACATGCGGACCACGCCGACGATGACGGTGAAGTAAAAGCTGCGGAGGTCGTCGTAGAACGCGAACATGGCTTTAGGTGATCATGGTCGGGAAGTAGGAGAAGACGTAGCGGGTGAAGCCCATGATCTCGGCCCCCATCCAGCGGGCCGTGACCAGTAGGACAATCACCACGGAAATGAGTTTGACGGTGAAGCCGAGGGTCTGCTCCTGGATCTGGGTCAATGCCTGGAGCAGGCTGACCATCAATCCCACCACCGTTGCCACCAGGATGGATGGCAGGGATAGGATCAGGATCATGACCATGGCCTTCACGCTGAAATCTAGGACGATGCTGTGCTCCATGCGCCGGTCCATTTTGCAGTGCCGTCCGATTTCTGGCAATGCCTTTTATCGGATTTTAGCGGAGGGCGACGATGGGCACGGCCGCCAGGGCGCAGAGGCGCTCCACCAGCGGGTCGTTGGCGTAGTCTTCCCGGTAGCAGATGCGGCCGATGCCCGCCGCGAGGAGAATTTTGGCGCAGTGGATGCAGGGATAGTGGGTCACGTAGGCCTGGGCGCCGGCGACGGCCACCCCGCGCTTGGCCGCGTCGGCGATGGCATTCTGCTCTGCGTGGACCGTGGCCAGCTCGTGGCCCTCCCGGATGCAGGACTCGTGGGGCAGGCCGGCCAGAAAGCCATTGTAGCCGGAGGCGACGATGCGGTTGCCGTTGGCGCCGCCGGAAACCAGCACGCAGCCCACGTGGAGCCGGTCGCAGGGGGAGCGGGTGGCGATGAGCAGGGCAACGGCCATGAAGTACTCCTCCCAGGATGGCCGGCCGGCCGTCGCCGCCGGGGCCAGCTCCACCGCCTGGAAAACGTCACTGGCCATCGGCCGACTCTCCCAGCAGCCGGCGCAGGGCGCCGGCGGGATCGGCCACCAGCTCCGCGTCCACCTGCACCGTCCGCACGGCGCTGGACGGCAAAAAGAATTTGAAGTCCCGGAAAAGCCGCTCCAGGACGGTCATGAGTCCGCGGGCCCCCGTTTTTTCCCTTTCCGCCGCCTCCGCGATGGCGTCGATGGCGCCGGCCTCCACGCGCAGCTCGATGCCGTAGGCCGCGAAGTCCTGCTCGTACTGGCGCAGGATGGAGCCCTCCGATGCGGTCAAAATCTGGGCCAGGTCCTTTTTTTTCAGCGCCTCGCAGGCCACGCGCACGGGCAGACGGCCCACGAACTCCGGCTCCAGGCCGAAGCGGATGAAGTCCTCCGTTGCCGCCAGCTGGAGAAATTCTCCGCTGTCCACGCCGTTGCCGCGGCTGGCAAAGCCGATTGTGCCGGCGTCGAGGCGCCGGCGCACGATGTCCCCGAGCCGGTCGAAGGCGCCGCTGACGATGAAGAGGATGTGGCGCGTGCTGACGGTGCGCTTCCCCGGCCGGCGGTTGCCGATGTGCATCATTGCCCCCATCTGGGCGGCAATGTCGTTGGGGGCAACCAAATTGATCTCCGTGTCCTCCATCACCTTGAGCAGGTTCACCTGCACGCCCCGGCCGGAAATGTCCCGGCCATTCTCCCCCACCGCGGCGATCTTGTCGATCTCGTCGATGAAGACGATGCCGTACTGGGCCAGGTTCACGTTGCCGTCGGCCACGCGCACCAGGTCCCGCACCAGGTCCTCCACGTCGTTGCCCACGTAGCCCGTTTCGGAAAATTTCGTGGCGTCCGCCTTCACGAAGGGGACCCCGAGGAGCCGGGCGATGTGGCGGATGAGGTAGGTCTTGCCGACGCCGGTGGGTCCCAGGAGCAGCACGTTCGGCTTGCCGTAGTCCTGGGCCAGCGCTTCGGGGTTGTCCAGGCAGTGGCGCACGTGGTTGTAGTGGTCGCAGATTGTGACGGCCAGCACCTTCTTTGCCTCCTCCTGCTTGATGACGTAGCGCTGCAGGTGATCGCGGATGTCCTTCGGCTTCATGGAAAAGGAGCGGATGTGCTCCACCTTTGCCCCATCCTCTTCCTCCGCTTCCCCCTCCTCCTCCGCCTCCGCCCCGGGTTCCCCCTCCGGCACCTGGCCCGCCCCCCGGCGGCCGTCCACCCGGCGCAGGGTGATGGAGCCGCTGTGGGGGATGATGCCGCCGAAGAGGATGCTGGAGAGCTGTTCCTGGAAATTTTCGAAAATTTTACCAGGCTCGTCGCCGGGGGGGCGCGTCCCCCCCTCATCCCGCTTCCCAGGCCGCCGCTTGCCCTTTAGCAGCTGCGTGTCGGAAGGGCTTTCCGGATCATTCTCATCGTCGATTTGCATTTTTTTGTTTGTCCTTCGGTGAAAACCGTTTCAAACTCAACCACTTTCTTGCCGAATCACTGGCGGGAGTAAACTCTTTTCCTATGAGCACGCAAAAATTAACCAAGAGGGACATCGTCCAGCAGTTGAGCGATGGCGGGGAGATGCTGCGCCGCGACGTGGCAGAAATTGTTCAGGGCGTACTGGATAGCATTTCCATGGCCCTGAAAAAGGGAAAAAAGGTGGAGCTGCGCAACTTCGGCGTCTTCGAGATCCAGATGCGCCGGGCCCGGGTGGGCCGCAATCCGAACCATCCGGAGAAGCCCATCAAAATTCCGGCCCAGGGCGTGGTGAAATTCCGGGCGGGCAAGGAGCTGCGCCGCTACGTGAAGACCCACTCCTAGGCGGAGGCCGGGAATTTCCCCGGTCCCGCGGGGGGCCGTCGCCGCGCCCGCGCGGCGCCGCCGGATTTTTTCGCCGCCGGACCGGGCCGTGTCCGGTTCCGGTGCCCGCCGGCGGAGGAGGCGCGCCAACGGTTCCAATGGAGCAAGTGGAGCCCGCCGGGGCAACCGGCCGTTTGGACCCTCCGCGTTCCGTGCTAAACTGACCAGGACAACCGCTTTGGGCGGGGGTCGGGGCGGTTGGCACAATGGAAGATCTGGATTTTAGGAACGGCGGCGCGGGAAAAGATCGGGCGGCGCGGGCCAATTTTCCCGATTCCGCGGCCGGGGAAAATTTTTCCAGCCACGGCGGATGCCGGCGCCGGGGCCGGCGGGGAGGGCGGCCGTGAGGTCCATCCCCTACGCCATTCTTTGCCGCTGCCACGCGCTCTATCCGCTGGCCCTCTCCGAGCGGCAGCTGGCGGTCGCCCTTTCCCTGGAAGGCTACCGCGTTTCCCTACCCCTGCTGCGTGAAATTTTAGCCAATTTGCGCCGCAAGCGCCTGTTGGAACTGGCCGATGGGGACGGGACCGGCCTTTACTACCGGCTGCGGCCGGCCGCCGAGGGGGAGGAATTTTTTTTCAAGGGAGGGGACGGTGAGTAGGCCACGCCCCGAATTTCTCCACTTCCCGCGGACCCGGAGCCGGGTGCGGCACATTTTGAAAAAATCCTGTCCCCTGGGCGATCTGGCGGAGGCGTCGCTGGCCTGTGCCCTGGGCTGTCTGCTGGAGCAGGTTTGGCGCTGGGACGGCGGGGAGGACCTGGGGGCACTGAACACGGCGACGGCGGTGCTGCACCGGCTCATCGCCGGTTGCCAGCAGGTGGAGGAGCTGCGCCGGCGGCTGGATCCCACTCCCGGCACGGCCAATGGCCCCGGCACCGGAATCGGCGAAACGGCCCTGCGCCAGCTGGAGGAAAGGCTGCAGCTACTATGACGGCGGCTCCATTCTTCCTCCCCTACCAGTCCCGCTGGATCCGGGACAACGCGCGGCTGAAGATTTTGGAAAAGTCCCGCCAGGTGGGCATGTCCTGGGCCACCGCCTACCGGCTGGTCCGCGCCCACTCCCTGGCCGGCAATCGCCTGGATAGCTGGGTCTCATCCCGGGACGAGCTGCAGGCCAAGCTCTTCATCGCCGACTGCCACCTGTTTGGCTCCCTCTTCGAGTCCGCGGCGCGGTCCTGGGGAGGCCGGGTCCTGGCGGGCGGCAGCTCCTCCTTCGGCCTCTGCTTCGCCGCGGGGACCGCCATCCACTCCCTCTCCTCCCATCCGGACGCCCAGGCCGGCAAGCGGGGCAACCGCATCCTCGACGAGTTCGCCCTCCACGCGGACCCGCGGCTGCTCTACTCCATCGCCGCCCCCGGCGTCACCTGGGGCGGGCAGCTTGAGATCCTCTCCACGCACCGGGGCTCGCTCAGCTTTTTCAACCAGCTGGTCCAGGAGGTGCGCTTCGGCGACAATCCCAAGCAATTTTCCCTGCACCGGGTCACTTTGCAGGACGCCCTCGAGCAGGGATTTTTGCGCAAGCTGCAGGCCAAGCTTCCCGCCGACGATCCGCGCCGCTCCCTGGACGAGGCCGGCTACTTTGACTTTGTCCGGGCCACCTGCCCCGACGAGGCCACATTCCAGCAGGAGTACATGTGCCAGCCGCTCGACGACCGCGGCGCCTTTCTGCCGACGGATCTGATCACGGCCTGCGAATTTTCTCCGCTGGAGCACTGGGAAATTCCCCTGCCCTACCGCGCCGAGGGATTTCCCCTGGCCGGTTCCTGCTTTCTGGGCGTGGACATCGGCCGGGAGCGGGACCTGACCGTGTTCTGGCTCCTGGAGACCGTGGGCGACGTGGCGGTGACCCGGCGGGTGGAGTGCCTGGCGGAGTGCCCCTTCTCCGAGCAGGAGCGCACGCTGGCCCTATTCCTCCGCATTCCCCGGCTTGTCCGGGTCTGCATCGACCGCAGCGGCCTGGGCCGCCAGTTCGTGGAGCAGGCCGTGGAAAAGTTCGGCCGGCACCGGGTGGAGGGGGTGACCTTCACCGCCGCGGTGAAGGAATCGCTGGCCTATTCCGTCCGCCGTGCCTTCGAGCGGAGGAGCGTGCGCATCCCGTCCGCCGACTCCATCCGCGCCGACTTGCACGCCGTCCGCCGGGAATTCACCGCCGCCGGTAACCTGCGCTTCTCCGCCAGCGCCGGGCGCAACGGCCACGCCGACCGATTTTGGGCCCTGGCCCTGGCCCTCCACGCCGGCCAGCCGGCCGGCGGCACCGGCCACTCCGCCTTCCAGGTCCTGGAGCGGAGCCGGCGGGAAATCCTCCTCTAGCCATGAACCTTTCCACCACAGCCATGAAAATCGCATCGGAATTGGAACAGCTGCGCGGCGCGCCCTCCTGGCGGCGGGGTTTTCACCCCATCCGCTCCCTCACGCCGGAAACCCTCACCCGCCACCTGGACGCCTTCCACGGCGGCAACCTGCGCGGAGCGGCCCTCCTCTGGGAGGCCATCGAGCGGCGCGACGACGTGCTGCAGGGGGTGGCGGCCAAGCGGAAAAAATCGGTGGCGCGGCTGCCCTGGGACGTCCTCACCGTCGACGGCGGCGAAGAGGCCCTGGCGCAGCAGGAGGCCCTGCGCTTTTTTTACAACTCCCTCACCTGCGTCAACGCGGCGGACGGCAACGAGCGGGGCGGGTTCCGCCTGCTCATCAAGCAGATGATGGATTCCGTTGGGAAAAAGTACGCGGTCCACGAGATCGTCTACCGGGAGCACGGCGAATGCCGGCTGGAAGGGGTGGGCGAGGCGCTGCTATCCGCGGAATTCCGCTTCGTTCCCCTGGAATTTTTCGAAAATCGGAGCGGTCGCCTGCGCTTTTCCCCCGGCGACCGCGCCGAGGACGGCATGGAGCTGGAGCCCGGCGCCTGGATGGTCACGGTGGGCGACGGGCTGATGGAGGCCTGCTCCATCGCCTACCTGTTCAAGCACCTGCCCCTGCGCGACTGGCTGGTCTACTGCGAACGCAACGGCATGCCCGGGGTGAAGGGCGTGACCGATGCCCTGCCGGGGACGCCCCACTGGGAAATGGCCCGCCGGGCCGTGGAGGCATTCGGCGCCGAATTCAACGCGCTCCTGTCCACGGGCAGCGACCTGCAGGCCATCGACCTCAGCTCCCGGGGCGAGCTTCCCTATCCCGCGCTGGTGGAGCGCATGGACCGGGCCATCGCCGCCCTCTGGTGCGGCTCCGACCTCTCCACCCTGTCCCGGGGCAACGGGGTCGGCGCCTCGCTGCAGGGGGACGGGCGCCTGATCCTGGAAAACGACGACGCGGCCACAATTTCCGAGACCCTCAACGCCCAGGTCGATTGCCACGTGCTGGGCCATCTTTTCCCCGGTGCCCCGCTGCGGGCCTACGTCCGCCTGCGCACCGCCCCCGAGCGCAACGCGCTGGAGGAGCTGGAGATCTGCGAACGGCTGGCGCGCATGGGCCTGCCCATTCCCCTCAAAGATCTGCGGGAGCGCTTCGCCATCAGCCTGCCGCTGGAGGGCGATGAGGTGCTAGCGGCTTCTTCCCCAACCCGATGATGGAGGACCTGCCATGAGCCTATTCCATTCCGATACGACGGCATCCCTCGACGCGGCCACCTGTCCCCTGGAGGGCGGCGGTGCCTGGTTCAAGCTGGTGTCCTACGGCGAATATCCCCACCGCCTGGGGCTGCAGGTGGTGACCCGGGAGGCGGCCCAGGCCATGGCGGACGAGTTCCGCTCCCTGGGCCAGCGCCTGGCCCGCCGCTTCCGCGGGGTTCCCGTCTACATCGGCCACCCGGACGACGGCAACTTCCGCGGCCTGGTGGGCCACGGGGACACGCGGGCCTACGGCTGGGTCAGGCAGCTCGAGGCCAGGGACGATGGACTCTGGGTCCGCATCCGCTGGTCCAAGCTGGGCCAGGAGCTGCTCGACAATGCCCACTTCCAGTTCCTCTCCCCGCGCTGGGAGATGCACCCCATCGGCGGCGGGCGCTTTTTGCCCAAATTGCTGGTGTCCATTGGCCTGACCAATCACCCCAACATCGCCGGCGAGGCCATTGCCAACGCCGAGCTGGCGCTCGGTGCGGAGCCAGCCGGGGATGGGGCCGGCGGCGATGGCCGGGAGGAGCTGCCCAGCTTCGGCATTCCCGTTGCCGGCGTCCTGGCCCGCCCGGCCCTGCCCATCGCCGCCAACACCCGGGGCCTGGCCGGCGGCATCCTGGGCCGGAGCGCACTTTCCGTCCAGCTGGCCGGCGGCTTCCGGCGCTGGGAAAGCAAAGCAGGGGAACGGCGGCTGCTGGCGCTCGTGGGCGAGCGCATGGTGAGTGCCAACGAGACCTTCACCGCCGCGTGGAGGAACGTGAAGGCAAGCCACCCGGCCCTGTTCCCCGCCAAGACTTTCTCCAATTCCCTGGAGAGGGGGCCGTCGCTGTGACGGTTCATTTTCACCCGGCCGGGCGCTCAGCCGCCCGGCAATCCACCACCATAGAGGAGTCTAGCATGCAAAATCTTATCTTTTCCAATGTGGCCGACGGCACCCACGCGGGGAGCTGTACCCTGACGGCCGGCGAGGCCCTGCCCCGGCGCCATCTGCTCGTTGCCCTGGCCGGCGAGGCCGGAACGGTGAAGGTGGCCGGCGCCGCTGACCTGCCCATCGGCACCGTCGACGACGAGGCCGTGGCGGGAGACCCCATCGCCGTGCAGTTTTTAGGCGGTGGCCGCACGCTCACCATGGTGGCGGCGGAGCCAATTCCCCAGGGAGCGGAGCTGGCAGTCGGCGCCGGAGGGAAGGTGCAGGCCCTGGCGACGGCCGCCGGCAGCTACGTGCAGGTGGGCCTGGCCCTGGCCGGAGCGGTGGCGGAGGGCGAGCCGCTGGAGGTGCTGTCCCGCTTTCCCCAAAAATTAACCATCGCATCCTAGAGGAGAAAAATATACATGAACGCAGAAATTTTGCCGGCGGACGGCGGAAACCTGGAAAAGGGCGTGGTGCACGCGGCCAACGAGGCCCGCTTCACCTCGTCCAACTTTTCGGAGCCACTTACCACGTTCACCGTGGGCTGGCGGGATCCGGAGAACATTGAAAGCCTGCTCAGCTTTGTGGCGCCGGTGATCCACGTGGGCAAGCGCTTCGAATTCAAAAAAACCGACGGCGGCGAGGCATTCCTGTCGGAGAGCGACGACGTGCGGGCCATCGGCTCCGCCTTCAAGCGCGTGGAGTTCAGCGGCAGCTCCGTCATGGGCAAGACCTACAACAAGGGCCTGACCGTGCGCGTGGACCACGACGACGCGGCGGGCGACGACTGGCAGGAGCGGCACGTGCAATTGCTGCTGCGCCGCCTCTACCGCAACGAGCTGCGCCGGGCCATCGCGGCCATCAACGCCTCAACCACCGCCACGGCGAAGACCTGGGGCGGCGATGCGGGCCAGGGCAATCCGGACGCGGACATCCGCCTGGCGCTGGCCAGCGCAGGCGACGCATCCGGGGTACGGCCCAACCGCATCCTCTTCGGCGAGGGGGCCTGGGACATCCGCTCCAACGTCTACGACGGCCAGTTCACGGCGGCGGCCCAGCGGGCGGCGACCCTTTCCCTGGACGACCTGGCCCGCAAGTTCTTTGTCGACGGAATCCGCATCCTCGGGGCCCGCTACCAGAGCACGGCGACGGCAAAGGCCGCCATCGTTGGCAATGAGGTCTACGCATTCCACGCGCGCAATGACCTGATCAAAGACGAGCCGGCGAACATCAAGCGCTTCGTCACGCCCATCGACGGCAGCAACTTCCGCGTCTACGTGGAGGAGCACAGCAAGTACACGGACATCACGGTGGAGCACTACAGCAACATCGTCATCACGTCGGCGCTGGGCATGCAGCACCTGAGCATCACGGACGGGACCGGAGCATAGCACCGGCATAGGGGAAAGGCTGCCCCGGCCCGCAGGCGGGCCGGGGCAGCCGCAGGGGGAAGCCATGGATGACTGGATCGAGCTGACGGCAAAGGACATGGAAACGGTTCTGTCGGCGGCGCAGCTGGGGCTGCTGCGGTCGGCGGTGCTGGGGCCCGGGGAGCGGGATCCCCTGCCCGGTGTGCTGGACGGGGTGGTGCGGCGCGTGCGATCGGCGGTGGCGGCGTCGGGAAAATTTTTGCTCAGCGCCGAGGAGGAAAAGATTCCCAAGGAGCTGGCCGCCGACGGCTGTGCCCTGGCGTTGGAACGGCTCCAGACCCGCATTCCCCCGCTGCGGCTTAGCCCGGACCAGGTGCGGGCGGCGGACAATGCCAGGAGGAATCTGCTGCGCATTGGCCGGGGCGAGGGAACGGTGAGCAGGCCCGCGCACCCCGGCCTGCACCTTTCCGGCGCCGGGACCTTTCTCTGCCTGCACCGGCGCCGGTCGCGGCTGGGGTCGGAACTGCTGGAGGGGCTGTGATGGGGACGCTGGAGCGGCTCCAGTGGGGAGTCTACGAGCGGCTGCGCTGCCACGGGGACCTGGCCGGCGTGGAAATTTTAAACTACCGCCGCGGGGACCTGCGCTCCGCCCTGCGGGTGTGGATGCGGGAATCGGTTGCCCTGTGCGCGGTCGTGCTGCCGCCCCTGCCGGTGGCATTTCCCCGCCGCTGCCCCAGGCCGGAAACTGCCACCGTGGAGCTGCGGGTGCGGGTGGTGGAGGAAATGGCGGCCGCTGGACCGGGCCGGCGGGCACTGGCGGTGGCGGAGTGCATCCAGCGCATCCTGGCCGGGGCGGAGCTGCCGGAGAGCCGGCTTCCCTGCGTTCTCCTGCCGCGGAGCCGGGATCCCTGGCAAATTCGCGAGGACTTTCCCGGGAATACGCAGCTGGAGGTGGAGCTGTGCTTTGAAACCCAGCTAATTTTGGAGGGAATATGAAAATTTTTATGGGAAATTGGGTCCTGGCCGCAGGCCGGGACGGGGAACAGGAACCCTACGACATGGTCCTGGAGGTGGAGGGTGCCGTGCAGATCGCCACGGGCATCGGGGCGGACCACGCCCGGCCCCTGGACCGGGGCAACCGGACCGTTTCCCTGCGCTTTTCCGTCCTGCGCCGCCATGGCTCCGTGCGGGCGGCGACGGAGTTCCTGCTCAGCCACGGGACCTGCCTGGCCGAGCTGGACGGGACAGTCACCATCGTGGCCGAGGGCCAGCGCTATGCGCTGACCTCCGCCGTGCTGCGAAGGTTGCAGGGATCCCAGGAGGGTGGCAGCACGGTCCACGGCTATGACATCGTGGGCGGGGCCCTGGCCGTTGTCACCGGGGAGGAGTCCTAATTGCCATGGCCCACCTTTCCACCCTGCGCATCGCCTGCGACGGTGCCAACTTCGATGCCCCCAGCGCCCTGCCCGACGGGCGCAAGATCAGCTTTTGGCGCGGCGGTGACCTGCGCCTGGAGCTGGCCCTGTTCCGGCGGGGACAAATTGAGGACCTGTCCAACCTGGCATCCCTGGCGGTTGAGGTGCACGCCATGGGGCCCAACGACACCCCTCCGGACGGTTCCTCCGCGCCGCTGATGTATGGGGAATTGGCCCAGGGCGATTGGGACGGCACGCTAACCCTGGAGGCGTGGCAGCAGGGAACCGGCCAGCAGGCGGTTTTTTTGTTTTCCCACGAGGAGACGGGACTCCCGGCCGGCGACGCCTGGCTGGTCATCTGGGCAAGGACCCAGGGCGGTGAGATCATTCCCTACGCGGCGGGCCGCATCCTGGTCCGCGAGTCCTCCCGCGGCGGGACTATCTTCCTGCCGCCGGATGGTTCGGTGGGGGACAACGCTCCCTTTCTGCGAAAAACCTCCAACCTGGCGGACCTGGCCGACGGGGCGGCGGCGCGGGAAAATCTAGGGCTGGGCGAAGCGGCCACCCGGACGGTCCTGGACGAGGAAGACCTGTCCAGCGATTCGACGGCGGCCCTGCCCAGCCAGCACAGCGTGAAGGTCTACGCCGACGCCATTGGCAGCGCCGCCGCCAGCGCCGCCGATTCGCTCGCCGCTGCCGCGCTCGCCGCCGCCCAGACCTACGCCGATGGGGTGGGTTCGGATACTTTGGCATCGGCCCAGTCCTACGCCGGCGGAGTGGGATCGGATACCCTGGCTTCAGCCCAGACCTACGCCGACGGGGTAGGGACGGACACCTTGGCATCGGCCAAGAGCTACGCCGATGGGGTAGGTTCGGATACTATAGCTTCAGCCAAGACCTATGCCGATGGGGTGGGGACGGACACCTTGGCATCGGCCAAGAGCTACGCTGACGGGGTGGGGACGGACACTTTGGCATTGGCCAAGAGCTATGCCGATGGGGTAGGTTCGGATACCCTGGCATCGGCCCAGTCCCATGCCGATGGCGCGGCCGCCGCGGCCCTTTCCGACTCCAAGTCCTACACCGATGGCCAGCTCGAGGCGATCGGCGGCGGGGGCACTGCCGCGGCCCCTTCCCGGAATCTCTGGCCCAGCAACGGCCTATTCAATTATAGTTCCTACGCGCAGAAACCCTATTTTACCGATTCCAGCTGCGTCGCCGCGCTCGACGGCTGGATGATCTACGAGGATGGCGCCGACGTGGCCCAGCCGGCCTATTTTTCCGCCGTTCCGGCCATGGGCGGAAATCCTTCCTGCAACGATGCCTGCTTCGACCGTACCAATGGCAATGTGGCCGTGTTCAACGGCAGTTCCCGCTTCCGCTTCAACCGGCCATTCACCGGGAAGGAAACCGCACCGCTGCGGGGCCAGACGCTTATGCTCAGCTTTGGGCTCAAATTCGGCACGGATTTTCCCCAGAACGAGGAGGAAAACGGACTGGAAGTCGCCATCTACGGCACAACCTACGCTAACTACCCGATCGTCATCAACTACAACGGCCGCTTTCAGACCAATTCCCTCATGGTGAAGGACTTTGTGCCCATTTTGACCGCCCCAACGGACGGCTTTGCCCGCGTGGCGATCCCATTCACCCTCGCCGCAAACGTGACCCAGATCTGCATCCACATGCACCACTATCCCTTCCGCAGCGGGACGGCGGTGGGCGACGACTACAAGTTTTACATCCGCCGGCCGGCCCTGCGCATTGGAACGGACAGCGCGGAGCCGGAATTCCCCAGCCGCGTGGAAGATGTCTGGTCCAACCGCTTCCGCTACCAGCGGATTTTGGTGACCTACTCCGGCTCCGTGAGCTCCAACCAGGCCATCGTCCAGCGCATTTCCTTTCCCATGCCGCTGGAGGACGCGGGCACCGTTATCTGCATGCGCGGCTACGACGAGGTGGCGCCGGTGGGATTCCCCGCGGCGGCGCGGAGCCAGGCCTCGGCCATTACGAACAATGACTTCGTTTTGACGCGGACGGCCAGCGCGGCCAATGGGGCCGCGTCGTTTCGCAGCTGGTATAGCTTCGCCATTCTGCCCTGGACCTTCGCCGATGGCATCGGCAGCTACTAGGAAACGCCATGGACTGGACCCTCATCTGCCAGGGCATTGCCCATCCGCTGGCCTACCACGCCATCGGCCAGCTGCGACGAATTCGCCGGAACCAGGGACTGGACGAGGTCATCCTCCGCCGCGGTGGGCCGGAGGGCCCGCTGCCATTCCCTGCCCTTGCGCCCGTGCAAATCCTCCGGGATGGAGTTTTTTGGTTTTCCGGCGTGGCCCTGCAGCCGCCGGCCGCGGCGGGCGCCGGCACCGGCTTCGCCGAGTGCCGCATCGTTGGCCCCTGGTGGCACCTGGACTCCATCGTCTACCAGCAGGGCTGGAACCTGCCCGCCGATCCCGATGACCCGGCCAGCGGCCTGGTTGTGGGCCAGCGCAGCCATCTCATTCTGGGCCAGAGCCTGCTGGGCCAGCCCCTCACCCTGCGGGAACAGCTCATCCACATCCTCGACTACGCCATCGCCGCCGGGGCGCCCTTTGCCCACGCGCTGGGGGCGGAGGAATTGGCCCAGACCTTTCCCTTCGACGAGTGCAAGGACCTGAGCTGTGCCGAGGCGCTGCGCCGGGTCCTGCGCTGGGTTCCCGACGCCCGGCTCTGGTTCGACTACGCGGAGGAGACCCCCACGCTCCACCTGACCCGCCGGGCGGCGGCCGTCGCAAAAACTTTCCCCTGCGGCGAACTGCACTCCCTCGCCGTCAGCGCCCGCCATGACCTCAACCTGCAGGGCGTGGTCCTCAAATACGAGCGTCTGCACCGCAGCGGCGACCTTAGCTGGCAGAGCGTGGAAACGGAGCGCTTTCCCAGCGGCGTGGCGGAAAACCAGCCCCGGGTGCTCGTCCTGACCGTCGAGCTGGCCGGCGTGCGCAGCCACTACCTGAGCCAGCGGGTCCGGACGGAGACCATTGCCCCGGACAGCGCCGCCTGGTGGCAGGGGCACCTGCCGGCACTGGCCCAGCTGCCCACCAACTCGCTGCAGATATTGGAGCATTCCCGCGGCTCCACGCTCCCAAGGGAGCTGGTGGAGGGCGCCATCGCCGGCTGGATGGACGTTTCCGTGGAGGCGGACCTGGCCAGGGCCACCATCGCCTACGATGGCACCGACGGCACGGAGGTGCACTCCCAGGAGGTGGCGGTCCCGCTGCGGGCGACGGACGCCCTAAGCCGCACCTATTCCCGGCTGGAATCCTTTTTGGGCCAGGAGGTGGCGCCCCAGGGACTGGCCCAGCTGCTCTACGAATGCCTTTCCCAGGTGCCCTACGAGGGAACACTGAGCTGGGAGGACGGCGCGCCGCGGGACATTTCCCTGGCCTGGTCCGTGAACCTTTCCGGAGGCCGGACGGAGTGGGAGGAAATGGGCGGCGAGGTCCAGGAGTGCGAGGAGGAGGTGGAAAGCGGCCGGGTGACGCTGCGCTTCGGGCCGCCGGCCCAGCTGGGACTGGACCGGCTCATCCGCCTGGCCCGGGCCAACCGCGGCCGGGGAACGCCCCGGGAAAGCTACGGGCGGGTGAGCGGCCAGGGCGAGGACCTGCCACTGCCGGAGCTGGGGCCGCTGGGCCAGGGCCAGCTCGGCGCGGCGAGCTATGGAAAGCTCCTGCTCACCGGCGGGGCGGACGCCACAATTTCCCTGGACGCCAACTCCATCGAAAGGGCGGGCCTCGTTTTGCAGCCCAGGGAGGAGGACGTGGTGGAGGACGGCGTACTCAAAAAGCGGCTTTCCATCGCCTCCCAGCCCTACGCCGCCGACGCCGCCGGGGGAGGGGAGGGATGAGCCTGGAGCCATTTCTCGTCGCAACCGGTCCCTGCGGGCTGCCCCGGCCGGTTCCCATCCTGGCCGCTTCCGGTGCGGAAAACCTGGGTCCCCTCGCCCCGGCGGCCGTTGCCCGGGCCCACTGGCTGCTCCGCTCCCTGACCATCCGCTACTCCTACGCCGTGGACGGCTGGGGCAGCTGGTCCGAGGAATTCACCTGCTCCGTGGACGGCCAGCCTCTCCAGCGGCTCCTGCAGAGTCCCAGCTTTTCCCGGACCGCGGTGGACACGGCCGCCGGCCGGTCGAGTTCCTTTTTTTTCAGCCCGGCCCTGGCCCATGCCAACGGCGCCGGCCAGTATTTTTTCCAATTCCAGCTCGCCGACGGCAGCTACCCGGACCAGGAAGTCCTCCTGGCGACGGAGCTCTTGGCCGGCCATCGGCTCCTTGCCAGCGCCACGGCCAGCTTTTTAGGCATTCCCCTGGCCCTCTACCTGCAGGTCCCTTCGCAAAGTTCCTTTTCGTCCGGCTCCATCGGCACCTTCGCCATCGCCGCCGGGTCCTGGCAGGACCAGGACCCGTAAACCAGGTCCGCCGGTTGACGGTGGGGCTGGAGGTCGCAAAGGGGGCTGGAGGTCGCAAAGGGGGCTGCCGCGCCCCTTTGCCAATCCCCCGCCCACGGAGTGCCGTACCGTCCGGCGCGCAATGCGCTATCATCCCTCGCTTCGCTCGGGACGCCGGACGGACGGG
>JAITSI010000030.1 GCA_031287845.1 Puniceicoccales bacterium | reverse complement strand
CCGGCGTCCCGAGCGAAGCGAGGGATGATAGCGCATTGCGCGCCGGACGGTACGGCACTCCGTGGGCGGGGGATTGGCAAAGGGGCGCGGCAGCCCCCTTTGGAACCTCCCGGCCCGGTTGGGGGCGCTGTCCTCAGCTGCGCTGCGCTGCATTTCCCCCGATTATCGGAATCATGACGACGGCATTTCGCGGGGGGCCAGGGGGGCGCAGCTCCACCGTCAACCGGCGGCCCGGTTTTACGGGTCTTGACTCTAGGGGCGGCCTTCGTCCGGGACAGCTGCCAGGAGAAAGCGATCCCGGCCGCCGAGATCCCGGAGCACACGCACCTCGCCCCAGCCCTGGTCCAGGGCAAAGTCCCGCAGTTGACTTCCCTGGCCGGCTCCCATTTCCATGGCCAGCAAACCTCCCGGCCGGAGAAAGCGGACTCCATCCGCCAGGATGCGCTTCCCGTCCGCCAGGCCGTCGTCCTCGCTGACCAGGGCATGGAATGGATCGAAGAGCCGCACCTCGTCGGCGCAGCGCTCCCACTCTTTTTGGGAAAGGTAGGGCGGGTTGGCGACGATGAGGTCCCAGGTGCCGCCGAGCCGGGAAAACCAATCCGATTGGCGCCAGCGGACCCGGCCGGCCAGTCCGCAGCGGATGCCGTTGGCGCGGGCCAGTGCCAGCGCCCGGCGGTCCCGGTCACAGGCCGTCAGCGCCGCATGGGGAAAGGCTGTGCCGAGGGCCAGGATGCAGGCACCCGAACCGGTGCCCAGGTCAAGGATTTGGCGGGGAGGATCGGTGCGCAGGCGCTCCACCAGCAATTCCACCAGCTCCTCCGTCTCCGGCCTGGGAATGAGCGCCCGGGAATCCACGGCCAAAATCACTCCGGCGAAGGGCATTTTTTTCAAAATGTGCTGCAGGGGAACTCTCCTCCGGCGCCTGGCCAGGCCATTTTCCCAGGTTTTTCGGCAATTGTCCGCCAATGGCTCCCGCAGGTGCAGTGCCAGCTCCGTCCTTGGGCAGCCCAGCGCATCCGCCATGAGCCAGCGGGCATCGACGTCCGGATTTTCCACCCCGGCCCGCCGCAGCTGTTCCTCCCCATCGGCGAGCAGCTCCGCCAGGGACCGCTCTTTTCTCCGGTTTTTGCCGTCCTCTTCTCCGCTCTTGCCGCCGCCCGGGCTCATGGCCCGGCAACTTCCCCCTGGGAAATCCAGTCCACCAGTACCCGCAGGGACTCGCGGAGCGGCACGTCCAGCTCCGGCAGCTCTTCCTCCCCATCGCCGGGATGTCCCCACTCCCCCCTCCGCTCCGCCGCGGCGATGGCCACGTCCTCGCCCGGGTAGCTGTCCTGGGCCAGGATGCGAATCTGCTCCTCCCGTGCCCGCCGTTGGCACCGCTCCTCGCGCCGCTGCCGCTGCCGTTCCTCCATCTCCAGGGAAAATTGCTTCTGCTGCACATTTTTAGCAAAGCGGGCCACCCGCTCCTCCAGCAGCTGCCACTCCGGCCAGCCATGGCGCTCCAGGCTCTTTTCCCGCAGCCGCTCCACCAGGTCGGCCGTCACGGGATGGCTAATCTTCTGGGCCACGCCTTGCCTGTCCCATTCCACCGGTGCGATGCGGTCCCAGGCCAGGGCATGGCGGTGGTCCTCCTCTCCTATGGGCAGGGCGTCGTGGATGGAGGGCAGGGCAATGTCCGCCGGCACCCCCCGCCTCTGGATGGATTCTCCGTTGGGCAGGTACCACTTTTGGATGGTGATGCGCGCCGCCCCCAGCTGGGGACCGTTTTTAACGAAGAGAAATGACTGGCCGATGGGCAGGATCGCCTGGACGGAACCCTTGCCGTAGGTGGTGCTGTCGCCGATGACCAGCGCCCTGCCGTGGTCCTGGAGCGCTCCCGCCAAAATTTCCGATGCGGAAATGCTCTGCCGGGAGGTGAGCACGGCCAGCGGTCCCCGGTAGACGATTTCCGGGCTCGGGTCGCTGAAAACCTGCACCCGGCCATCCCCGTCCCGCACCTGCACCACCGGTGCCCCCGGCAAAAATAGCCCGGCAAGGGAAATTGCCTCGTCCAGCAGTCCGCCGCTGTTGCCGCGCAGGTCCAGCACCAGGCCTTGGACGTCCGCCTCCGCCAGCTTGTGGAGCAGCTCCTTCACGTCGGAATAGCTATCCGAGCCGCTGTCCGCGCCATTGGCCCCGTAGAAGGCGGGCAGCCGGATGTAGCCGATGGGAACCGCCGCATTCTCGCCGTTCGGCACCTGGAAGACCTTTCCCCTGGCCCGCTGCGCCGTCAGTGGAATTTCCTCGCGCACCAGGGTGACCATTTTCCTCTCCGCCGGGTCGCCGTCCGCCGGCTGCACGTGCAGGGTCACCGCCGTTCCCTCCTTGCCCCGGATGAGCTTGACCGCCCGGTTCAGCCGCATGCCGATGATGTCCAGCAATTCCCCATTTCCCTGCTGCACCGCCAGTATGCGGTCGCCGGGCTGCAGCTGTCCGGACCGCTCCGCCGGGCTGCCCGGATAGATTTCCACCACCCGGCAGTAGCCGTCGTCGTCCTGGAGCACCGCGCCGATGCCGACCAGCGAGTTGGTGAGGGACATCTGCAGGTCCTCCACCGTGTCCGCCGCCAGGAATGAGGAGTGGGGGTCGTAGAGCCCGGCCACGCTGTTGAGGAACAGTTCCTGCACCAGGGTTGGCTCCACGTCGTTGACCGAGGCGCGCAGCCGGGCATAGCGCCGCTGCAGCGTCTCCTGCGCCCTCCGCAGCTGTTCCTCCAGGGAAGCGCCGTGGAAAATTTCCCCGTTCCCGGCCTCCTGCCCATCGACCGTGACCGCTTCCTCGGCTGTGTCTTCCCCGGCCTGGCCCTCCTCCCCCTCTCCCTCGGCCATGAGCAGCTCGTTCAACAGCTCGAATTCCAGCTTTCTCCGCCACAGGTCCTCCATTTCCTCCTCCGTGGCGGGCCAGTCTTCGCCGTCCCTGTCCGGCTCGTAGCACTCCGCATCGCTGAAATCAAATTCGCCGTCCAGCAGGGCGTTGACCCGATCCAGTCGCCCGTTCACCCGGTCCCGGAAGCGCTCGTAGATGGCAAAGGCCGGCTTCACGCTGCCGCTGTTGAGAAAAATATCCAGGGTGAGGTCGTAGCGGGAAAAAATTTCATCGGCGTCGGAGAGGAAAAAAAAGAGCCGCTGGCCGTCGAGCTCATCCAGGTAGGCCTGGAGGATGTCCCTCTGCGCCAGCGAAGAAACCGGCCGGCGCTCGTAGTGGATGCCGGCCAGGCAGCGCACCATGTAGAGGGTCTCCGTGTGCATCTGCGCCGTCGGATGGAGCTCGCCCGCCCCCAGAGCGCAAGCCCAGCCGGCGGCCGTGGCCAGCAGCGCGCAACGCCATCCCTTTCCCATGGGCCCATTATCCACCCTGGCCGATCCCTGTCCATGGCAAAGCGCGGGACAATGGCCGGGAAGGAGGCTTTTTTTTGCCGCAAGTTTTTTTCCGCAGGCTGCCAGCCGGGGAAAAATGGGTGGGGCTGCGCCCCTCTGGGAGGTCGCAAAGGGGGCTGCCGCGCCCCTTTGCCAATCCCCCGCCCACGGAGTGCCGTACCGTCCGGCGCGCAATGCGCTATCATCCCTCGCTTCACTCGGGACGCCGGACGGACG
>JAITSI010000026.1 GCA_031287845.1 Puniceicoccales bacterium | reverse complement strand
CTGAAAGAAAAAGTCGGCGAAGATTTTTCGCGGTTCCGCCTCTGGTCAACGGCCAAGGCAGTGGTGGCGGTCGGGATTGTGGCCCTCAACCTGGGATTTTGAGTTTTTCCATCGGAGTGGAGACAAGGTCGAAATCGAAGCCGTCGCGCGCGGCCACCACATCCCACGGCCACGGCGCTTTTGCTGTCCACAAGGAACAAACCCGTCCAACCGGCGCAGGGAATCAAAGGGCATTGCCACCCGCCAAATTTTTGCCATCCTTTTGCCGTGGCGCGGAATTTTGCTCTGCTGGCCTGCTGCGCGGGGCTTCTGCTGGCCTCGGGCTGCCGAACGGTTCCCGGTGATGGGACCAAATCCACGGCCATCGGCGTGGAACGGCTGTTGCGGGAGGGAATGAGCGACGGTGAGGTCATTGCGGTGCTTGGCATCCCGAATTCCATCGGCCGTGAGGGCGATGGCGGCGAGCTGTGGAACTACGATCGGGTCCAGGCCAGAGGCAACTCCCCCTCCACCGGGACCACCCTCCACCTGGTGCTATTCGGCCTGGGCCGGAAAATTTCCCATCCCTTCCGCGGGCCCCGGACGCTGGCCGTGGGGGTCCACTTCGATCCTTCCATGCGCGTGAAGTACTTCACCCCTTGCCCGGCCGCGCCCCAGAACTAGGGTCGGGTCCCGTAAAACCACATTCCACCTCCACCTGGAAAAGCGACCGATACGGACCTGTTGTGCAAGAACTTGACTTCTTGAGGGAAAGGCCTCTCACGGGCGCTGCCCTGCGGAGCGGGCAGTGCCGCGGGCCGGGGCCTCGAGGGCCGGCCGGGCCCATTTGGGGGCCCTGCCCCCGGCTTCGCTTCCCCCGATTATCGATGCTGCGGCACTCCGTGGGCGGGGGATTGGCAAAGGGGCGCGGCAGCCCCCTTTGCGACCTCCCGGCCTCCAGGGCCGGCGGCCCGGTTGGGGGCTTTGCCCCCGGCTTCGCTTCCCCCAGGCCACCGGTGCCATGGCGGCGGCATTTCGCGGGGGGGGTTCCAGAGGGGGCGCAGCCACAACCACATTCCACCTCCACCTGGAAAAGTGACCGATACGGACCTGTTGTGCAAGAACTTGACTTCTTGAGGGAAGGGACGCTCACGGGCGCTGCCCTGCGGAGCGGGCAGTGCCGCGGGCCGGCCCTGATGGCAAAAAGGCTACGCGGGGCGACCTGCGCGCTGCCCATGGCATCTGCCATGGCAGAAGCATCGCGGCCTCGAAGGCCGGCCGGGCCCATTTGGGGGCGCCGCCCCCAGCTTCGCTACGCTGCGCCTCCCCCAGATGTCGGTTATTCGAAGGCCGGCCCGCCAGCTTTGGATGGAACTGTCCGTAGCGTCCGTCCGTCCGGCGTCCCGAGCGAAGCGATGGGGCCTCGAGGGCCGGCCAGGCCCTTTTGGGGGCTTTGCCCCCAGCTTCGCTTCCCCCAACTATCGATGCTGCGGCACTCCGTGGGCGGGGGATTGGCAAAGGGGCGCGGCAGCCCCCTTTGGAACCTCCCGGCCTCCAGGCCGGCGGCCCCAATTGGGGGCGCTGCCTCCAGCTCCGCCGTGCTCCGTTTCCCCGGGCCATCGGTGCCATGGCGGCGACATTTCGCGGGGGGGGCCAGGGGGCGCAGCCCCACCGTCAACCGGCGGACCGGGTTTACGGGTCCTGGCCGCGCGGAGCCGGGCCGGCGGAAGGGGGATTGGCGAAAAAAAGGGCGCAAAATGCCCTTGACAGCCCGCGAGGGAGCGCGTTCCCTGCCCCCATGAAGGTTGCTGCGTCCCTGCGGTCCCTGAAGGCGCGCCACTCCGCCTGCAAGGTTGTGCGCCGGCGGGGTAGGGTTTACGTGATCAATAAGTTGGCGCCGCGCTACAAGGCGCGCCAGGGGTGAACCATGCAAAGGGGGGAACCATGAAAAAAGGAATCCATCCGGAGTCCCGGCCCGTGTGCTTTGTGGACGTTTCCAGCGGGAAAGAGTTTTTGACCGTTTCCACGCTCCGCTGCCGGGAATCGAAGGACATTGGCGGCGTTGCCCACGGGCTAGTTCCCTGCGACGTCACGGCCGACTCCCATCCGGCCTACACCGGCGTCCGCCGCTTCGTTGGAACGGCGGGGCGGGTGGAAAAGTTCCAAAAGCGCTTTTCCCGCCGCCGTGGCTGAGCCCTTGCCTGACCCGTCGGCGCTGCTCCGGGCATCGCTCGTCGGGACCCTTCTGCGGGAGCTATTTCCCGAAGAGCCGGAACTGCTCCGGGCGGAATCGCCCTTCCAGCTGCTGGTGTCGGTGGTGCTGTCGGCCCGCTGTACGGATCAACGGGTGGAACGGGTAACTCCGCGGCTCTTTGCCCTGGCTCCGACGGCCGCCGCGCTGGCCGAACTTTCCCGGGAGACCGTGGAGGACTGCATCCATTCCCTTGGATTTTTTCGACAGAAGGCCAGGGCGCTGCATGGGCTGGCCCGGCGCCTGGTGGATGATTTTTCCGGACGGGTGCCGCTGAACTTTCCCGACCTGGAAAGCCTGCCGGGGGTGGGCCACAAGACCGCATCCGTCGTCCTGGGCCAGTGCGCAGCCATGGCCACGTTTCCCGTTGATACCCACGTGGCGCGGCTGGCGGTCCGCTGGGAACTGGCGCGGCCGGGGCCGGTGGAAAAAATTGAGCGTGACCTGAAGGCGGTTTTTTGCGAAAGAGATTGGATGGCAACGCACCGCCGCATGATTGCCTGGGGCCGCAGCGGATGTCGGGCCCGCGGCTGCGACGGAGCCCGCTGTTCCATCTGCCGCCGATTGAAGGAACTGTCCCATGGCCCAGCCGATTCGCATCGTTAACCGGCGCACGGGTCGCGTGGAGGAGGAACCCATCTGCGGCGAATGGTTGCTTCGCCTCGCCTACGGCACGATCCTTGGCCGCTGCTTCCAGGCCAGCATCGGCAGCGCTCCCCTGTTTTCCCGTCTCGCCGGCTGGTACGCCAACCGCAGGCGCAGCGCCCGGGCCATCCTTCCCTTCATCCGCCGCCATGGCATTCCGGCCGGGGAAAGCCTGGTTCCCGTGGACCAGTTTGCCACATTCAACGAGTTTTTTTTCCGCCAGCTGAAACCCGACGCCCGGCCCATCGACGGGGACAGGGACAGCGTCGTGGCGCCGGCGGACGGCCGCTACTTTGCCCTGGAGCGCTTGAACCGCAGGGACAGGCTGCCCGTCAAGGGAAGGAGGCTTCTCCTCCAGCAGCTGCTGAACAGCGGGGCCCTGGCCCGGAAATTTTCCTCCGGCAGCGCCCTAATCTGCCGGCTCAGCCCCCTGGACTACCACCGCTTCCACTTTCCCTGCGACGGGGTTCCCAGCGCCGCCCGGTCCCTGGCCGGCCGGCTGCACTCCGTCCATCCCCTGGCCCTGCGCCATCGCTTCTCGCTCTCCCAGAACCACCGCCACCTGACCCGCATGGTGACCGGCTGCGGCGAGGTGGCCATGGTGGAGGTGGGGGCCACCTGCGTGGGCACAATCGGCCAAACATTTACGCCCCACAGGCATAGCAAAAAAGGAATGGAGAAGGGATTTTTTTCCTTCGGCGGATCGGCGGTCATTCTCCTCTTCGAGGCGGATGCCGTCACATTGGACGAGGACCTGCTCCGGCACAGCGCCGACGGCCTGGAAACCCTGGTGCGCATGGGGGAACGCGTTGCCAGGCGCCGCTAGGGGTCAGAACCCGTAAAACCACATTCCACCTCCGTCTGGAAAAGTGACCGATACGGACCCGTGGTGCAGGAACTTGATAAGGAGACAAAACCGTCTTGGGACCCGTAACTCGCCTCTTTTGCCTGTGCAGTATTCTACTTGAGGGAAAGGCATCTCACGGGCGCTGCCCGGCGGAGCGGGCAGTGCCGCGGGCCGGCCCTGATGGCAAAAAAGCTACGCGGGGCGACCTGCGCGCTGCGACAGCAGAAGCATCGCCCAGTACCTCGTTCTATCATCTCCTGGGGTTGGGCCGGCTCGCCAGTTTTGGATGGAACCGTCCCTAACGCCCGTCCGTCCGGCGTCCCGAGCGAAGCAAGGGGGCCTCGAGGGCCGGCCGGGCCCTATTGGGGGCTTTGCCCCCAGCTCCGCTTCCCCCAAGCCATCGGTGCCATGGCGGCGGCACTCCGCAGGAGGAGGGAGCTGGATGGGGCGCAGCCCCACCGTCGACCGGCGGACCGGTTTTACGGGTCCTGCCCCTAGGACTCAATCGCATTGTCCATCCGCGCTGGGGTCGGGGATAATTTCCACTGCGCATGGGAGCTACAAATTTGAGTTCCGCGCCGTACCGATGATTCCCTTGAACGATTTTTCAAGTTTATCTTGGTCACGGGGCTTGGCCGGTGCGAAATATTCATCGATGGTGCGGCAGCGGTAGCGGGTGGAAAGAAAACAGGCTGCGGGATAAAAATTATGGGGAAAGAAGAGCCGTTCCAGGGCGCCGTAGACGGAGCGGCCCTGCTGGGGACGGAAGATGCCGTAGACGGCGG
>JAITSI010000061.1 GCA_031287845.1 Puniceicoccales bacterium | reverse complement strand
GCAAGTTTACGCAGGCGAATACAAACTGCTCGAAAATACCTGAGGGATGCGGAGGCAACCCTGGATATGGCCTGGGCAGCCAGTTGCGAGGCAAAATGAATTTTGAAAAATGTCTATTGTCCCGCCGATCATCCATATTATCACTTGAATGGGGTGGACCACTTTTCGATTCCGGTGTTATTTTGCTTTTCGCGCCCACATGGTGGGCGACGATGAAAACAATCGCAGCACCAACTGCGATGCAGGAACAGCCAATTAGCACGGGCCACAGAACGGTGAGGGAAATCGTAAAAATCAGTACCGCAGTAGTTACCACTCCGGCCATGGCCAAAATCGCCGTGCCAGCGGAAATGCTTCTCAGCGTCGTTGTCGCAAGTGGAGAAATACCATTGACCACCATCCGTGGCCGGGAACATCTGGAACAGGGGAGATAATGCAAGTTAATTTTTCGAGCCGCGGATAGCCAATGGGGATTTTTGCGATTCGTCTTCGCGGCCCAGGATGAGTGCCCGGGGGGAACCCTGGCCATTCCCGGAGCCAACGATTTGCAGGCAGCGCAGGGGAGCCGGCGGGGAAAAGTCCAGGCCCAGCGGCAGTTCCAGCACCAGCAGCGCCGCCGGGCCCATGGCACTGGCCCAGTCGCCCAGGAGCCGCGCGCAGGGCGATGGCGCAGAGCGCAGCAGCGCGTAGGGGGGATCGAAAAAAATCAGGTCCGGCCGGCAGCCCGGCCGGTTCCAGCGGAAGGCATCGGCGCGGTGGACGGCGTAGGCAGCTTCTCCAACGCCGGCGCTCTTTGCCACGCGGCCCAGGTTGTCGCGGATGGCGGCCACGGCGTCGGCCCGGTTTTCCACAAAATCTCCCCGCCGCGCTCCCCGGCTGATGGCTTCCAGGCCGTAGCTCCCGGTCCCGGCGAACAGGTCGGCGAAGCTGGCCCCCTCCACGGCACGGCCCAGGGCGGAAAATAGCGCCTCCCGCAGGGCATCGGTCGTGGGACGCAGCTTGCCGGGCTGGAACACCAGCCGGATTCCCCTGGCCCTGCCGCCCGTGATGCGCACGGCCTACCTTCCTTCGCCGGCCGATCCCAAGAGCAGTGTCTC
This sequence comes from Puniceicoccales bacterium, assembly GCA_031287845.1. Lineage (GTDB taxonomy): Bacteria > Verrucomicrobiota > Verrucomicrobiia > Opitutales > JAIRLM01 > JAISOW01. The sequence goes on along the minus strand of JAITSI010000061.1, from coordinate 2,787 downwards.
CAGGCGCCGGCGGATGGCGGCGACGGAAAATCCCCTTTCGGCCAAAAGCTTTCCCCCCTCCCCGCACTCGCCGAAGCCGGTGACGGCGACGGCATTTTCCGCTGCCACGTAGCGGAACCAGGGCATTGGGCCCGCCGCCTCGATGGACAGCCGAACGGTGCAGGATGGCGCCAGGACGGAGCTGCGGTAGTCTTCCCCCTGCCGTTCGAAGGCTTCCAGGCAGGGACAGGAGACCACGCGACAGCCGGGAAAAAATTCCGCCACCGCCAGGGCCAGCTGCAGCTCGCTGCCCGTGGCCAGCAGAATGGAATTCAGCGGTTCCCGTTCCCGGCGCAACGCGTAGGCTCCCCGCGCCACCCCCTCCCGTCGGACGTCGCCCGGCACCGCGGAACAGGCGGGAAGCTCCTGGCGCGGCAGGATGATGGCCGTGGGCCGGGAAGAATTGTCCAAAGCCAGCGCGTAGGCCCCCACCAGCTCCTCGCCGTCCGCCGGCCGCACCACGTCCAGTCCGGGAATGGCCCGCAGCGATGGCAGCATCTCCACGGGCTGGTGCGTGGCGCCGTCGGCTCCGATGGCGATGGAGTCGTGGGTGAAGACAAAAATCACCGGCAGGCCCTCCAGGGCTGCCAGGCGCAGGGCAGGGCGCAGGTAGTCGGAAAATACCAAAAATGTGGAGACGACGGGACGGAAGGTTCCCCCGTAGGCGATGCCGTTGGCCAGGGCCCCCATGGCGTGCTCCCGGATGCCGCACTGCACGTTGCGGGCCTCCCAGCCGTCGAGGGCAAATAACTTTCCCTCGTCCAGCAGGGTTTTTGTGGAATGGAACAGGTCGGCGCTCAGGGAAAGCAGGCGGGGCATTTTTTTCGCCACGGCCCGCAGCACCTCCCCGCTCCCGCGGCGCAGGTCCGCCATGCCATCCGCCGTGGGGGGAAAGGACGCGCGCAGCCATTGGCCCGTCGGCCCGCCGCTTCCCAGCAGCGAAGCCAGCTCGGGATGGCGATCCAGCACCTCCTGGAACGGCCCCTGCCACGCGATCCGGTCGTGGCTCCGGCGCAGGGCGAGGTTGGAAAAATAGCGGCGGGTGGCGACGGGGACGAAAAATCTACGCCGCGTTCCTCCCAGCGCCTGCCTGGCCCTGTCCCAGTCTCCTCCGGCCAGTTCACAGCCGTGGGCCCGGGGGCTACCTTCCAGGGACGGGACCCCCTTTCCCGCCACCGTCCGCGCGATGATGGCCTGGGGAAGTCCCATGGGCAGCGCCCGCGCCCGCACGAGGGCACCGCACAGCGACTCCAGGTCATGGCCGTCCACCACCTGCACCTGCCAGCCCAGGGAATCCAAAAACGCCGCCCCGTCCGGCGCATTGCTCTGCTCCGCGGGGCCGTCCAGGGTAATGCCGTTGCAGTCGTAGATGAGGATGAGGTTGTCCATGTGCCAGAGGCCAGCCAGGGAAAGTGCCTCCAGGGCAACGCCTTCCTGTAGGCAGCCATCGCCGGCCAGGCAAATGATCCGGCCCTGGAGCAGGGAGGAGTCCTCCCCCAGCCTGCTGGCCAGCTCTCTCTGCGCCACCGCCAGCCCCAGCGCATTGGCCACGCCCTGGCCCAGCGGCCCGGCCGTAATTTCCACGCCGCGCCGCGGATCAAAGCTGGGGTGGCCGGGAGCTTCCCGGCCCCGGCGGTAGTGCTCCAGGTCATCCAGGGAAAAGGGAAATCCGGTAAGATGCAGCCAGGCGTAGAGGAAGGCACTGCCGTGGCCTGCGGATAGGACGAAGCGGTCCCGGTCCAGCCAACGGGGATCGGAGCTGTCGCAGCGGAGAAATTTTCCAAAGAGAACAGCGCCCAGTTCCGCACAGTCCAGCGCCGTGCCCAGATGCCCGGAGCCGGCCGCCTGCACCATGTCCAGGACCAGCAGGCGGCTCACCCGCGCCGCCTCCCCTAGGGCTGCCAGCTCCTCCCTGGACAAGAAATTTCCCCCGCAGCGGATCAGTTCCGCACATTCCCCGCAGTTTCCCAGGCAATCCATGGCCCAGACCTAGCAGGAACGGATATCCCCCGCCACCAAAAAACCACGGCCGACGGAATCTGCGTGCGGTGATGGGTTGCCTGCCCGGCAACCGGGTTTGCTCCGCCGCATTCGCTGGATCAGATTGGCGTTCTTACGTCTTCCCATGCCGAGCGGAGGAACGGTATGAGACCGAAATAGATGCCGGTGGTCATGAGCCCAAGCAGCACGCCCACGGCTATGCCGGCGACGTAGCAAAGCCGGATCCAGTTGCCATTTTCCCCCATGCCTTTTTCGTCGAGCACCGAGGATGTGGCACCCCCTCCCGCATCTGTCTGGGTTGAGGCCACCAAATTCGGCTCTGTCACGGTGGAAGTCGTGGACGGCAACAATTTAAAGTAAAGGCCAATCTCAAAGGCGTCCGACGCACTGACATTCATGGAAAAAGGTTAGGCCAGTTTTTAAAGAAAGTCAAATAAATTTTACATTTGAAATTTCAGCGGCGGCAGCCGGCCCACCCAGGCCAGAGAACGGGAACGGGACAGCGGAAAAAAATTTACCGGCCCAGCCCGCCGTGCCGTGGTGGGCGCGGGCAATTGGCAAGGCCTTGCCGCCGATTTTCCCTATGGTCAGGACCCGTAAACCAGGTCCGCCGGTTGGCGGTGGGGCTGGAGGTCGCAAAGGGGGCTGCCGCGCCCCTTTGCCAATCCCCCGCCCACGGAGTGCCGTACCGTCCGGCGCGCAATGCGCTATCATCCCTCGCTTCGCTCGGGACGCCGGCCGGACGGG